>JADMIM010000034.1 GCA_015478585.1 Thermaceae bacterium
TTTCCTCGAGTGAGGATTGAAACTCTCATATTTCTCACCACTTTCTCATCGGCGGATTGTTCCACTCGGGGTTTTCCTCGAGTGAGGATTGAAACTTAAGCATCAGGCCCCCGGTGCGCTATAGATTGCCGGTTCCACTCGGGGTTTTCCTCGAGTGAGGATTGAAACTCCTCGAGAGCTCTCCAGCTGCCCGCAGGATCCTGTTCCACTCGGGGTTTTCCTCGAGTGAGGATTGAAACTATCTGGTGGCGGGGCTTTATCTGGAGGCGGGGCTTGTTCCACTCGGGGTTTTCCTCGAGTGAGGATTGAAACGCAGTGTAACTGGCCCTCCGCCGGTTGGAATTGGTTCCACTCGGGGTTTTCCTCGAGTGAGGATTGAAACCTACCTCCTATACCCTACCCCCGTATCCTAAACGTTCCACTCGGGGTTTTCCTCGAGTGAGGATTGAAACGTGTGTAGTTTGGCAATTCGGCTAATAGCAAGCTCGAGTTCCACTCGGGGTTTTCCTCGAGTGAGGATTGAAACCCGCACGAACAAACCCAGTGCGATCAGAGAAAGTTCCACTCGGGGTTTTCCTCGAGTGAGGATTGAAACTTGCCCCTATGGAGTATCCAGGAAAAAACCTTATGTTCCACTCGGGGTTTTCCTCGAGTGAGGATTGAAACAGTTTTTTGTGGGTAGTCAAGTTCCTCATATTCTCGTTCCACTCGGGGTTTTCCTCGAGTGAGGATTGAAACGCTAGCCATGGCCTCTATTTCCCCCTCAGACTGGGTTCCACTCGGGGTTTTCCTCGAGTGAGGATTGAAACGCATTAGAGGCTAGCCTCTACCGGTCGTTGGTGGACGTTCCACTCGGGGTTTTCCTCGAGTGAGGATTGAAACTCGAAACAGAATACGGTTGTGGAGTCCCGATCTTGGTTCCACTCGGGGTTTTCCTCGAGTGAGGATTGAAACCAGCTGACGCGCACGTCCTCGTAGCGCGCGCACGTTCCACTCGGGGTTTTCCTCGAGTGAGGATTGAAACAGTAGCCTTATAGCCTTTCGCGCGCTTGATGTATGTTCCACTCGGGGTTTTCCTCGAGTGAGGATTGAAACTCCTCGAGGAAACTACCCCCATGCTCCTACGCTCCGTTCCACTCGGGGTTTTCCTCGAGTGAGGATTGAAACAGGCGCATCCTGCGGGGCCACCGAGAGCGGCAAGTTCCACTCGGGGTTTTCCTCGAGTGAGGATTGAAACCCTCCGTCCGCGCGTCCTCGTAGCGCGCGTAAACGTTCCACTCGGGGTTTTCCTCGAGTGAGGATTGAAACGCGAGTATTTTGATGGTATCAATACGCCCAGGGGGTTCCACTCGGGGTTTTCCTCGAGTGAGGATTGAAACGGCTTCATTGCCACGGCTTGAGCACCTCCCCCGAGTTCCACTCGGGGTTTTCCTCGAGTGAGGATTGAAACTCGAGAGCCCCCAGAATCGCCTTTATCAGGCGGTTCCACTCGGGGTTTTCCTCGAGTGAGGATTGAAACAACCTGGAGGACATAGGATTCTGGAGGCCCTAGCGTTCCACTCGGGGTTTTCCTCGAGTGAGGATTGAAACCTATGGCCTGTTAGCCAGTCTCGAGTTGCTATGTTCCACTCGGGGTTTTCCTCGAGTGAGGATTGAAACGAAAGCGTCGACCCAGACCCGTCCCAGACCCTCGCACGTTCCACTCGGGGTTTTCCTCGAGTGAGGATTGAAACCACGCACGTCATGAAGACTCCCGGACTGCGATAGAGGGTTCCACTCGGGGTTTTCCTCGAGTGAGGATTGAAACGACCCTCACCCCACTCATCCTGCTCATCCTGCGTTCCACTCGGGGTTTTCCTCGAGTGAGGATTGAAACGGCGGAGAATATCCGCCTTCAGCTCATCAAGCTCGAGTTCCACTCGGGGTTTTCCTCGAGTGAGGATTGAAACCCCTTTATCCGGCGGAGGGGCCTTATCTGGAGGCGTTCCACTCGGGGTTTTCCTCGAGTGAGGATTGAAACACCAAATATCTGGCTGCCAACAATCCGATCCGCAAGTTCCACTCGGGGTTTTCCTCGAGTGAGGATTGAAACACTTTGCTGATAGCACCAGAACTCTGCAGCAGCAAGTTCCACTCGGGGTTTTCCTCGAGTGAGGATTGAAACACTGCCAATATTTCCATTTCCCCTGTTCTCATCCCCTGTTCCACTCGGGGTTTTCCTCGAGTGAGGATTGAAACTAATGGTCGTGCGGAGAATTTTTCCGCGTGGGAGGGTTCCACTCGGGGTTTTCCTCGAGTGAGGATTGAAACAGCGACTGGTGACGATTCATGGGCGCTATCCTCCGTTCCACTCGGGGTTTTCCTCGAGTGAGGATTGAAACTCAGGCCTACTGAGACATTGGGCACTGGCCAGGCATGTTCCACTCGGGGTTTTCCTCGAGTGAGGATTGAAACCGGACGCGGGAAGGGTGGTCGTTGACGGGCTAGGTGTTCCACTCGGGGTTTTCCTCGAGTGAGGATTGAAACGCTATTTTGCTGCTGGCAGCGCTGAGATTGCGGCTGGTTCCACTCGGGGTTTTCCTCGAGTGAGGATTGAAACTGGGATTTTAAATCTAAAATCCAAAATCCCAGAGTTCCACTCGGGGTTTTCCTCGAGTGAGGATTGAAACTAGAACTTTAGACCGGTTCTTGTCTATCTCGAGTTCCACTCGGGGTTTTCCTCGAGTGAGGATTGAAACTCGTCGGCCACGGGATTTCTCGATCCTCCAGCACGTTCCACTCGGGGTTTTCCTCGAGTGAGGATTGAAACCACCACCAAAACCCGGCTGCAGATTACTCCCCGCGGGTTCCACTCGGGGTTTTCCTCGAGTGAGGATTGAAACGTAATTCCCCCTATTCTCATCCCCCTCATTCCCACGTTCCACTCGGGGTTTTCCTCGAGTGAGGATTGAAACAGACTGAAGGCCGCGACCAGGCCGATCAGCACCGAGTTCCACTCGGGGTTTTCCTCGAGTGAGGATTGAAACGGACTGCTTCCGATTCCGTAGTTGGAGATATTGGGTTCCACTCGGGGTTTTCCTCGAGTGAGGATTGAAACATGCCGCCCTCGCAATCTGGATTGATTCCATCAGCGTTCCACTCGGGGTTTTCCTCGAGTGAGGATTGAAACCCGTAGGCTCTGGCACGGTTCCTCCTGAGGCCCGTTCCACTCGGGGTTTTCCTCGAGTGAGGATTGAAACCCAGACGCTGATTCTGAGTTCTTTGAAAACCCCACGTTCCACTCGGGGTTTTCCTCGAGTGAGGATTGAAACCTATATAGATGCCACGTGGAGCGCAAATCAGCCGTTCCACTCGGGGTTTTCCTCGAGTGAGGATTGAAACGAACAGCTCTCGGGCATTCCAGCAGATGCCGATCGTTCCACTCGGGGTTTTCCTCGAGTGAGGATTGAAACGGTAGCCTTATATCCCTTCATAAAACTAATGTATTGTTCCACTCGGGGTTTTCCTCGAGTGAGGATTGAAACACATGATATTTGTCGCCACTCCCATGATCGGGTGGTTCCACTCGGGGTTTTCCTCGAGTGAGGATTGAAACCCTCCTGCACGGCCTGGATCGGCTGAAAAGTCGCGTTCCACTCGGGGTTTTCCTCGAGTGAGGATTGAAACAGTGATGGAACGGAGGACAGCGACCAAGGATCGCGTTCCACTCGGGGTTTTCCTCGAGTGAGGATTGAAACGAGGTTCGGCCCATCATCCGTCGCGCTTTGCGCGAGTTCCACTCGGGGTTTTCCTCGAGTGAGGATTGAAACTCGGAGTCCGCGCGTCCTCATATTGCGCGTGTACTACGTTCCACTCGGGGTTTTCCTCGAGTGAGGATTGAAACCAGCAAGCCCGCTATTATCGCACTTTTGGACTGGCGTTCCACTCGGGGTTTTCCTCGAGTGAGGATTGAAACCTGCAGAGATGATCATGCCTCTACCTCCTCTACGTTCCACTCGGGGTTTTCCTCGAGTGAGGATTCAAACAGCCTCAAGGAGATAGAAATGGCTTCCATCTCCGGGTTCCACTCGGGGTTTTCCTCGAGTGAGGATTGAAACGGTGGTATCCGACCGCCCGTGAGAACGGAGACGGGTTCCACTCGGGGTTTTCCTCGAGTGAGGATTGAAACGGCATGAGCATAATTTTAGCCGCGATCATGATCATGTTCCACTCGGGGTTTTCCTCGAGTGAGGATTGAAACCGCTCCATAGGCTCGCCGATAGCGCTCTGCATAGGTTCCACTCGGGGTTTTCCTCGAGTGAGGATTGAAACTGGCCAGCAGGCTGAGCTCACGCTGGCCAATCTGTTCCACTCGGGGTTTTCCTCGAGTGAGGATTGAAACTTGAGCACAAGTCCTCCCTTATTTGATCCTCGAGTTCCACTCGGGGTTTTCCTCGAGTGAGGATTGAAACTGAAGGAAAAGTTTTTTGGCGGAATTACGACTCGGGTTCCACTCGGGGTTTTCCTCGAGTGAGGATTGAAACTTTCGCACGACCATGCTCAGCAAATCGCCTACCGTGGGTTCCACTCGGGGTTTTCCTCGAGTGAGGATTGAAACCCCAATATTCCCATCCCCAACATTGTAATTCCCCTGTTCCACTCGGGGTTTTCCTCGAGTGAGGATTGAAACTCCCCAATTCCAACCCCCAATATTCCCCTCTCCCGTTCCACTCGGGGTTTTCCTCGAGTGAGGATTGAAACAGACAAAGTGAGCGCTACCAAGCTGATGCAAAGTTCCACTCGGGGTTTTCCTCGAGTGAGGATTGAAACAACCTCAAGGAACCATGCAGCATCCGCTGCACGAGTTCCACTCGGGGTTTTCCTCGAGTGAGGATTGAAACTTGGGCTCGAGCGAACTCGACGGCCCAGCACTCGGGTTCCACTCGGGGTTTTCCTCGAGTGAGGATTGAAACGCGCCGCTTCCTTGAGATCTCCGTAGCGGTCAGCCAGTTCCACTCGGGGTTTTCCTCGAGTGAGGATTGAAACATCTTGCTCATCTTGCTCACCCTGCTACTCGAGTTCCACTCGGGGTTTTCCTCGAGTGAGGATTGAAACCGCACCTTGCCCGTCGACGACCACCGATCCCGTGGGTTCCACTCGGGGTTTTCCTCGAGTGAGGATTGAAACATTTTTTTACAATCTTTTCTCATAATCATGGGCATGTTCCACTCGGGGTTTTCCTCGAGTGAGGATTGAAACAGCACCGATAGCCTGCTAATCGATTGGCAGCAGGTTCCACTCGGGGTTTTCCTCGAGTGAGGATTGAAACTGATAAAGATCGAGGACATCTCTCTGCTCGTGGGTTCCACTCGGGGTTTTCCTCGAGTGAGGATTGAAACGGATCCATACTGAACCCGAACTCCGTGACAAACTGTTCCACTCGGGGTTTTCCTCGAGTGAGGATTGAAACGAGTGGCGTGACGGGCAAGTCCGCGCCTTGCCCATGTTCCACTCGGGGTTTTCCTCGAGTGAGGATTGAAACTATGCCAGCGGCCAATATGTGGCCAATATCATCTTGTTCCACTCGGGGTTTTCCTCGAGTGAGGATTGAAACCGACCAGCAAGCAGTTGAAATCGCTCGAGGATTGCGTTCCACTCGGGGTTTTCCTCGAGTGAGGATTGAAACTAAAACATCGGCACGGCCTCGGGCCAATACTCGAGTTCCACTCGGGGTTTTCCTCGAGTGAGGATTGAAACTTGAGCATGATTCCCCCCTTATTTGATCCTCGGGTTCCACTCGGGGTTTTCCTCGAGTGAGGATTGAAACCTCTGCTCGAGAAGGGAGAACTTATGAACATAACGTTCCACTCGGGGTTTTCCTCGAGTGAGGATTGAAACTCGGCTCGAGATCCATCAGGGCCGTGGCTGAAACGTTCCACTCGGGGTTTTCCTCGAGTGAGGATTGAAACATGTCCACCAAACACCGCGGAATCGGAGACTTATGTTCCACTCGGGGTTTTCCTCGAGTGAGGATTGAAACCAATGGGGAGCCGCCGTGGGCACTCACGAGGTGATGTTCCACTCGGGGTTTTCCTCGAGTGAGGATTGAAACTTGCGGCTCGAGCTTACCCTCGAGCCACAGGATGTGTTCCACTCGGGGTTTTCCTCGAGTGAGGATTGAAACAAAAAACTACTCGATACCGGCAGAATGCCGCTCCAGTTCCACTCGGGGTTTTCCTCGAGTGAGGATTGAAACGACCACCACTACCGGCCCAGATGCCGTCTCCGACGGTTCCACTCGGGGTTTTCCTCGAGTGAGGATTGAAACCACTGTGCGGGCTCGAGGCACTTGATTAGCCTCGAGTTCCACTCGGGGTTTTCCTCGAGTGAGGATTGAAACCCTTGGCACGCAGCGCCAAGATCTGGAGGCTATCGTTCCACTCGGGGTTTTCCTCGAGTGAGGATTGAAACACGTCTTCCGGAGATATCCCAATCTCCAGAAGCCTGTTCCACTCGGGGTTTTCCTCGAGTGAGGATTGAAACCGCGCATTTCCAGCCGCAATCAGGGCGACGGCATGGGTTCCACTCGGGGTTTTCCTCGAGTGAGGATTGAAACCGCCGACACCATCGCACAATATCAAGCCCAGAAATTTCCACTCGGGGTTTTCCTCGAGTGAGGATTGAAACTTGGGGCCGGGTAGCCACTACCGGGGGCACCATCTTCCACTCGGGGTTTTCCTCGAGTGAGGATTGAAACTCTCACCGTCCTGTGCTGTGGTGTCCCCCAGCCGCGTTCCACTCGGGGTTTTCCTCGAGTGAGGATTGAAACTGCTTGAGCAGGGAGTGAACGGTGTGGAGGTTCCACTCTATGCCAGTATCTGTCTACATAAATCTACCGAGTACGCCATCCCCCTACTTTGCTACTCGTGCAGTTATTCCACAAGTCGCCCTAAACCCGGATATTCACCCTGGCTCCACTCTCGAACAGGTGGATGCTGTCCATAAAGCGCACTACCCTGGTTGAGTAGCCCATCACAATCGAGTGGGTTCGGGCTCCCCCGCCAAAATAGCGCACCCCCTCGAGTATGTCCCCATCGGTGATTCCGGTGGCTGCGAAAACAATCTGCTGTCCGGGGGCTAAGTCTTTGGTGCGGTAGGTTTTGCCCTCGTCCACGCCCATGTCATGCAGGCGCTTGAGTTCGGCCTCGGAGTGCGGGAGAAAGCGACCCTGGATTTCTCCGCCTAGACACTTTAAAGCCGCGGCTGCCAGCACGCCCTCGGGAGCCCCGCCGCTGCCCATCAGAACATGAACTCCGGTTCCGCGCACGGCTACGGCCACGGCGGCTACCACATCGCCTTCGTTGATGAGCTTGACCCTGGCCCCGGTTTTGCGGATGTCCGAGATAAGCTTTTCGTGCCGGGGACGGTCTAGCACCACTACCACCAAATCCTCCACCTTGCGACCCAGCGAGTCCGCCACGATGCGCAAGTTGGCCTCCACCGGAAAATCCAGGCTGACCTTGCCTGCGGCGGGCGGCCCAACCGCCAGCTTGTCCATGTACATATCTGGCGCGTGAACCAGGCCGCCTTTTTCGCTCAGGGCAATCACGGTAATCGAGTTGGGCAAGCCCTTGGCGGTAATGGTAGTGCCCTCTACGGGATCCACGGCGATATCCACCTGGGGGCCGCCCCTGCCCAGTTGTTCGCCGATGTAGAGCATGGGGGCTTCGTCCATCTCGCCCTCGCCAATTACCACCGTGCCCTGGATGGGCAACTCCGAAAGCACCTGGCGCATGGCCTCGGTTCCGGCTGCGTCTACGGCCTCCTTGTCGCCCATCCCGGCTAAGCGGCTGGCCGAGAGGGCGGCTTGCTCGGTGACACGGGCTACCTCGAGCACCAACAGTCGTTCGATGTCCATAGGCTGAGCTTACCAGAACTGGGTCATGGACGGGCTTTGGTAGCTTTTCCAAACCTCACGAAGAGGGTCTGCGGCCCCAGCCACCCAGCAGTGTCCCTACCCCGGCCAGAATCAAAAACAGCGGCCAGACCTTGCCCCAGTCCCAGTTGAACAAGAAAATGAGGGCCACCAGGGTCGGGAAAAGACCTCCCATCGCGGTAGCCGAAACTCTGGGGGTTAGGGTTTTGTCCTGGCGATAGAAGTTATAAGCCTGTAGCAGCGCCACAACGCCCGGTATCAGGATAAAAAGCGCCCACCAGTTGCCCCACTCGAGGCCGGTCAGGGTTTGTATCAAAAACACCAGCCCTAGCCCAATTAGAACCAAGCCACCTATCCACGAGTTGTTGCGTCCTGAGCCCCACATATGCCACCTCCCATGCTTGCTTCACTGTAGCATAGGCGTTGGTGCTAGGTTTCTGACTGCTTCAGCACTCGTACAAGACCCTGAACTAGGGTTTGTGTCGCTCCCACAGGGCTTTTGCCAGGTCATCGGGGGATAGCCCGCGCTCAGCGAGAGTGAAAAGCAGATGGAAGAGCAGATCCGAAGCCTCCCAACGTAGCTCCTCCGGGTTCTCGTTCTTCGCCGCGATGATAACTTCTCCGGCTTCCTCGCCAATTTTCTTGAGGATGCGGTCTAGGCCCGCTTGGTGCATTTTGGCCACGTAGGAGCCTTCGGGAAGCTCTTGGATGCGCGATTCGATAGTGCGATAAACCTTCTCGAGCACCTCCCCAAGCGGCGGATGTTTTGAGGCTTCACCCCCACCCCGCGGCTCCCTCCCCCGAGAGGGAGAGGGGGTGGTTGATGATTCAATCAAGGGGTTGTGGAAGCAGCTTTCAGCTCCGGTGTGGCAGGCTGGGCCGTTGGGGATAACCTTGTAGAGCACGGCATCCTGGTCGCAGTCGAGCACCACCTCGAGCACCTCTTGGGTGTTTCCTGAAGTTGCCCCTTTGACCCAAAGCTCTCGTCTCGAGCGGCTCCAGAAGGTACTTTTGCGGGTGTAAAGGGTTTGCTCTAAAGCCTCCAGGTTGGCGTAGGCCAGTGTCAAAACCTGACCGCTGGCTGCATCCTGCACGATGACTGGAACCAAGCCATTGCTGTCAAATTTCACGTCGCTCAGGTTCATAACCCCCCCCACCCTAGCACCGGCAAAGCCCGGCCCATGGGTCTAGTGCAGGCCCTCTCCCACAAGGGGAGAAAAATTCTCGAGGCGCACCAGCACCCCTTCTTCGGCCAGGTATTCCTTTAGCTCCAGGATAGAGATTTCTCCGAAGTGAAACACGCTTGCCGCTAAAGCCGCATCGGCCAGCCCTTCGGTAAGCACCTGGGCAAAGTGTTCCTTGCTACCCGCTCCGCCCGAGGCGATGACCGGTACGCCCACCGCTTGCGCTACGGAGGAGGTCAACCCTAAGTCGTAGCCATCTTTGGTACCGTCTTTATCCATGCTGGTCAGCAGAATCTCGCCTGCGCCCAACTCTGACCCACGCACCGCCCATTCCACCGCGTCCAGACCTGTCGGGGTGCGACCTCCAGCTACACAGACTTCCCAGCCGCTTTGTGACTTCCGGGCATCAATTGCCAGAACTACGGCCTGGTTGCCGAAATGGTCGGCGAGTTCGCGGAGAAGTTCGGGCCTCGAGACGGCTGCGGAGTTCACCGAAATCTTGTCGGCCCCGGCCAAAAGCAGAGCCCTGGCATCTTGCAGTGAACGAATCCCGCCCCCGACAGTAAAGGGGATGAAGACCTGCTCGGCCACCTGCGCGGCGATATCCAGGATGATGCCGCGGTCCTCGTGGGTCGCGCCGATGTCCAGGAACACCAGCTCATCGGCTCCGGCAGTGTTGTAGGCTTTAGCCGCCTCCACTGGGTCGCCTGCGTCACGTAAATTGACAAAATTCACCCCTTTGACCACGCGCCCGGCGTGGACATCGAGGCAGGGGATGATGCGTTTGGCTAACACGGGTTCTATCGTCTAACGACAGAGGCCGAACGTCAAACGCTGGGAAAACTATTCACCGGAAGTTGTCTTGCTCGAGCAGGGCCCAAACCAAGCCTCCCGTTGGGCACGCAATTGTTTATACCTGTCCAGGACGTTATTCTCTGCATATATCAGGGGGGTAGCGAAGCTTTCCAGGCGCAACACAGCCGCGTGCGCTATGCCAAAACCGTTCTAGCTGAGCCGGAGGGGTTCTGGGCTCACAAAACCAGCAAACTCAACACCTCGACGTGATGGGTAAAGGGATAAAAGTCATAAGGTCGTGCAAAGGTTAGTTTATAGCCGCCCTGCACTAACCTCCCTATATCTCTGGCCCAAGTCGCGGGGTCGCAGGAGATGTAGAGAATGCGCTCTGGCTTGTGCTCGAGCAGCCCCGCCATAACTTCTTCCGATAGACCGGCCCTGGGCGGATCCACCATGATTAAATCGGCGGGGAGGAACTTGGCGAAAATCTTGGCATCCTCGCGTTTGAACTCCACATTTCCCGCGCCCAGCCGGGCCGCATCGGCCTCGCCGCGCTTTACGGCATCGCGGCTGATTTCGATTGTGGTGATGTGCTCGAGCTGGTGGGCCAGGTGCAAACTCAGCACGCCGCTGCCCGAGTACAGCTCGAGGGCCTTTCCCCCATTCCCCACAATCTGCGCCGCCTCCTGAAACATCAGCCCTGCCGCTTTCGGATTAACCTGAGCAAAACTCTGCACGTTGACCGTCGAGAGAATCCCGCCGAAGTCCTCTAGAAGGCCGCTCTCCCCGGCTAAATGCTGGGTCTGCCCACGAAAGCGTCCTTTGGGGCTGGCCTCGGCCCAGACCACCCCGGCGATACCCTCTTGCACTAAAGCCTGGGCGGTGCGCTTGAAAAACCGGGCCAAGCCCCCAATGAACCCTACCTGAGCCCGGTTTTCGTATAAGCTGCCGCGCAGCACCACCTCTTCCACGTTGGAGAGGGGCCAGCTCGAGAGCAGCCGGAAGGCCTCCTGGAGCGGTGGTGCGATGAGCGGGTCTTGCTCGACGCGCACCAGATCGTTGGTTTTGGGTTGGCGGTAGGCCAGTCCACCCAGGGGATGCAGCGCATACTGGGCGGCAGTGCGGTACTCCAGTACGGGCAAAGCCTGGCCCGTTGGGCCTAGTGCCAGCCGGTCTGGTGAGGCTTGGATGGGGGAGACATCCCACTCGAGTTTGGCGATACGCTCCAGGGCTTCTTGCACGAACCCTTGTTTAATGGGGAGTTGCTGGGAATATTCCAGCGGCAAGTCGGCAGAGGGGGGCAGATAGCTCGTGTAGCGCCCTGGATGGGCCTCGAGCACTTTGGTGAGGGTTCCCTCGAGGTGATTCTTTCGCTCGCTGAGGTCGGCTTCGACCAGTTCGCCCGGTAGTCCACCCCGTACTAGCGCCACTTTTTCCCCGGTGCGGGCCAGCCCTAACCCACCCCCGACCAGTTTTTCGATGCGCAGCTTCATCGCCTCCCAGCCTAACGCACCCAAGGACTTAGCTCAGATGCGATAATGAATGGCCTGTGGGTTTAGGAGGAGCGATGAAGAAGATTTTGCTGATGCTGAGTTTGCTGGCCTGGGCTACGGCTCAGGCCCAAGAAACCGTGACTATTGGTTCTGGCAACACCACAGGGGTCTATTTTCGTATTGCCAGTGGGTTTGCCAAGCTGGTCAACGATACCGAAACCGGGGTGCGGATCAGCGCCCGCCCCACTGCCGGTAGCCTTGCCAATATCGCCGGCCTGGAGTCGGGCGAACTCCAGATGGCCTTGGTTGAGGGCGATGTGGCTTTTTATGCCTATACCGGCACGGGACTGACGGCTTTCGAGAAAAAGCCCCTCAAGGGGCTGAAGTCGGTAGCTTACCTCTACCCTGAGGTGGTGCATATTTTGGCCAGGGCCGGTGCGGATATCCGTAGCATTGCCGACCTCAAGGGCAAAAAAGTGGCGATAGGGGAGGCAGGCTCGAGCACCCAAGCCAACGCCCGGCTGATTTTAGGGGCCTACAAGCTGACCTTCACCGACCTGGCTCAGGCCCTCCAAGTCACGCCTTCCCAGGGGCTAGCCAGTCTGCAAGATGGCAGCGCGGACGCAGCATTTTATGTGGCCCCCCTGGGGGCTGTGGTCTTGCAAAAGGTCGCGGCGGGCACTGCTTTACGGGCGGTTCCGCTGGAGTACGAAACGGTGCAGGCGCTGGCCCGGAAGTATCCCTTCTACACCGCCCTCAATATTCCCAGTGGGGTTTATAAGGGCCTAGAGGTGACTACACCGGCCATCGGGGTACGCACGGTGCTCCTGGCTTCGGAATATATGAGCGCCGATCTGTTGTACGGGCTGATGAAGCCCACCTTCGGCAACCTGGCCGCGTTCAGGGGCCTCGAGCCCCACCTGGCCCAGTTCGACCCCCGCCAGGCCCTGAAGGGGCTTCCAGTGCCCTTGCATCCAGGAGCCGAGAAATACTGGATAGAACAGGGATTCATCGCGTCGCGATGAGGGATATCCAAACCCTGGCTGACCCCCAGGCTTCCCGCACCGCCCGTAGACGGGGCCTAGGCCGGGTATATGCCCTTGCCGCCGGGTTTCCGCTTTTTAACACGCTCTTGGTCTGGGGGCTGCTGCCGAGTATCGGGGGGAGCCATCCAGAAGTCATCTGGGTGTTTCTGGCAGGGTTTGCGCTGAGCTGGGTAGTGGTTGAAGGGCTAAAGGCTCGAGCCCTGCGCCAGCTTAGTGCCCAGCGCCTGATACAGGCCGTCTTTCTGGATGCCCTGGTGCTATTGGTAGGGCTTCTGCTGGCGGTTTTCGGGCACAAGCTGAGCCTGGGGTGGGCCGGGTTATTTGTCGTGTTGGGTCTGGGAAGTTATGGTCTGGGTTTCCTGCGTCTGGCTGCGCGAAGGCCATAAGCGCCACCAGGATTTAGTCACCGGTGCAGGCTCAGAGAGCTGTATCAAACCCTGAATCTGGGGCAGGGCGGCTTTCGCTCGCAGCTTGCCTAACTCGTAGGCCAGGTCACTTTTGGTGTAGTCGAAGGTCTCGATGGGCTCGTCGGGGTTGAGGGTGATTACCACCGCGGCCTGCTCGAGCATCACGCTCATCAGTCTCCGCCTGCTGGCTTCCCCGGCCCACAAAGCGGCCTCGAGGGCGCTTTTGGGTTCGCTCAGTTCGGGCTTGTTGGAGATGTCCACCGCCACGATGGGGTACGGCCCCAGGCTCTTGGCGGCGGTGATGGGTACTTTCTCGGCCACATCGCCATCTACCAGGAGTCGGCCATGCCACAAAACCGGCGGAAAGATGCTAGGTACGGCACTGCTGGCGGCCAAAGCCTCGGCCACCGGCCCAGCCCGCAGGTTGACCAAATCGCCGGTGTGCAAGTCGGTGGCCTGGATAGCCAGCGGGATGGGGCTATCTTCAATTCTGGCCTCACCGAATACCGTGCGCAAACCCTGGCGCAGGCTTTTGGCCTCGGCCAAATAGGGACGGCGCACGAAGTCTACGTAGCGACCAATCTGGTCGAGCACGCCGCTTTTTTGTAGCCGCTCGAGGTCGGGGTCTTTGAGCCAGTCACTCATGGTGCTGGGAGACAGCTTGAGGCCAAAGGCAAAAACCGCTGCCGATAGCGCTCCTGCCGAGCTACCCGCCAACCCCACGATGGGAATATTAGCCGCACTTAGTACGTCTAGTACGGCGTTATGTGCTGCGCCCCGTACTCCGCCGCCCCCCAGTGCCAGAATTATCCCATCCATAGCTCTAATGTAGCAGCCTTGGCCTGGTTTGGCTGTAAGCCAGTCTTGTAAGGCCGGATGCTCTGCCATGAGGGTAGGCCAACTTTGCCCCTTTAGCTTGGGGCTTTCCCCGTCCTCGCTTCAGATTTAACCTCCCTCCAACCTCGAGCCCGCACAGTACGAAAAGGAGGGAGCACATGAAAAGCAAAAACTTTCTTATCGCAGCCGCAGTCCTGGTGGGAGTGGGACTGGTGATGGTGTTTACTGGCCATTCCCAGGCTCAAACTGCCCAGCATCCTCAGTACACTCTTGCCCAGGCTACTGCCGGGGGCAGAACCTATCAGGCCAACTGCGCAGGTTGTCACGGGGATGCCACCAATCTGGGAGTTCCCAACCCGCCACAGCGTTTCTACTGCTTTATCTCCTCGAGGATGCCCGCGAATAATCCCGGTGGCCTCAGCTCCAAAGAGTACGTGAATATAGTGGCCTACTTGATGAGCAAAAATCACGTATCCGCAGCCGGTAAATCCAACCTAACCTCACAAAGCATGGGCATTAGCGGTGCTTGTGCAAGTGGCAGCGGCGACAGCAACTGAAGCCCTGTCCCTGGAGAAACCCCATGGAAGCCATACGAGCAGACGCAGGAATATTCATCCAGGCTCCCGTTGAGCAAGTCTGGGAGGTTCTTACCTGCTTCGAGACTTGGCCCCAGTGGGCTAGGCACGTCAGGGAAGTGCGCAAGCAGCCCCAGGGCTGGCAGTTTGTGGTGCAGAGGGTCTCGCTGATGGATCAGGTTTGGGTAGCCCGGCATATCTCAATACAGAGCTTGGGTCGCCTGGTCTGGGAGAGCATCCCACAGGCCCAGCACAACGCCCAGACCCAGGGTTGGATACAGCTCGAGCCCACCGTAGGGGGCACCCATCTCCAAATGCACCTGGAGGCTGGGCCAGACTTCCCCTCAAGGCTTCTCAACCAGTTCGCCAACCTCTGGACGGCCCTGTTTACCGAGCCCGAAAAACATCTGGGGGGCTTTTTGCAAGATTTGAAACGGCATGTAGAAACCGTAACTGTCCCAGTTCTCGAGCTGGCCCACCCAGCAGAAGCCGCTTAGGTTGTTTGCTCGAGGGCAAAGCCTACCGCCGCCCCACCTTCGGGGCGGTTTCTGGCCCAGACCCTTCCGCCATGCCGCTCAACCACGCCTTTGACTAGGGCCAGTCCCAGCCCACTGCCGTTTTGGCGGTGGGCAACTTCGCTTTGATAAAACCGCTCAAATACCTCGGTTAAAGCTTCCTCGGCAATACCGGGGCCGCTATCCTCTACTTCTAGATAGACTTGATGCTCTGCTAGTCCCACCTTCAAGCACACTGATCCCTCAGTAAACTTAGCGGCATTGTCCAGCAAGTTGCGTATTGCCAGGCCCAGCATAAAAGGCTCGGCCTGCACCCAAAGCGGCACATCAGGCAGCTCGAGCTGGAGGTTGAGCCCTTTGGCATTGAACTGAAATCTAGAGCTTTCCGCCACTTCCAAGGCCAACTCGTCGAGGGCCAGGGGCTGCAAGTCTAACGCTTTTCCGCTTTCGACTCGAGAGAGTTCCAGCAGCTTTTCCACCAAGCCCAGCAGGTCGTCGCTGGCGGTGATAGCGGCTTGAAGCTGGGCTTGGTCACCGGTTTCTAAAGCCCGCTCGAGCCGCCCCCGCAGCACCGTGAGGGGGGTGCGCAGCTCGTGCGAGGCATTCTGGGAAAAGCGTTTTTCTTGCTCGAGAAGCTGCTCCTGAGCCGCCAGCAAGGTATTGACTGCCCGTGCCACCCGCCACAGCTCGTCCCGGCTGGCAGGCTCGGGCAGCCGGGACTGAAAATTACCGTTTTGGGCCAGTTGGTAGGCTGAGCGGGTCAGCCGCTCTGCCGGGATCAGTGCCCGCCCCACCAGCAGATAGCCCAGACCCAGCGACAGGCCCAGGGCCACAGGCCAGATCAGCAGCAGCAGATGGCGAAAATCGGCCAGGTTGTCCTGAACGCTAACCAGGGAACGCAGCACCAGCAGATGATTCCCCTGCACGTTTTGGGTATAGACTCGCCAACCTTGTTGGGTGCTAAGGCTGAGAGCAGGAACAATGCCGGTAGGAATGCGCCGGGTAGCATATAGCTCCTTGCCCTGGGGGTTGTTCAGGACTATGGTGTTCTCTGGCGGAAGGCTGGCCAGGTCTTCTTCCCCCAGCTTGAACCCCCGCCCTTCCTTGATTTCGTGTTCGAAGATGGGCCGCACCCGCACCGAGGTCTGGCGCAGGCTCTCGTCCACCCCCGAATACAAGGTACGGCGCAGGCTAAAGTCCAGGGCCAGTCCTATGAGCGCCAGCATCAAGGCGACCAGCAGGGTATAAAAAAGCGAAAGCCTCAAGCGCAAACTCATGGCTACCCTCTAAAGGTATAGCCCAACCCACGTACCGTCTCGATAGCCGTGTCCCCCAGCTTGCGACGAAGATAGCGGATGTAGGTATCTACGGTGCGCGGGTCAACACTGCTTTCACCCGGCCAGACGTGCTCGAGCAGGGCTTCTCGAGGGTAATAGCCCCCAGCATGGAGGGCCAAAAACTCCAGCAGAGCGTATTCACGCCCGGTCAGCTTGAGCCCTTCCCCCTGCCACCAGGCTCTGCGGGTGGCAATGTCCAACACCAGGCTGCCCTTAAAGACCCGGTTGTCGGCCTCGCCCTTGCTGCGCCGCAGCAGGGCATGGATACGGGCCCGAAGTTCGCTGAGGGCGAAGGGCTTGACCAGGTAGTCATCGGCCCCCAGCTCGAGGCCCCTAACCCGGTCTTCCAGGGCCTCACGGGCAGTTAGCATCAGCACTGGTACACGGTTCTGGCTGGCTCGGAGCCTGGACACTATCTGAAAACCATCCTGACCCGGCAGCATCACATCCAGAACAATCAGGGCATAAGGAAAACTCTCCAACAAGCCCAGCGCTTCCGCTCCGCTTTCCACATGGTCTATAGCGTGAGCTTCGGCCTCGAGGGTCTCCCTGACCAAAGCCGCTATTTGGAGGTCATCTTCAACCAGCAGTAGGCGCACCAACTGCATCATAGGGCTTTGGGTTAGAGGGATGTTGGATGACTGAAAACTTGCACTAAGGGCAGTATGCAAGGTGGTATACATTGAGATGCGGCTTGAGCAGAGCCTGCTGGAGGAGGAAGAGGATAAGACAAACCTGTAGCAGGAGGATTCTGCGGATTTGCTGGGCCAGTTGAGGCATTTCTACTAAGCCGGCGCGTAAATCTTCCTACTCCTGCACGCTCAGCAGCACAGCCGCCGCCCGACCGTTCTGGGTGATGATGATGGCCTTATCGGGCTGCTCTTTTAGGCTCGAGATAAGGGAAGAAGCATTGGCGCGGAACTCGGAGAGCGAAATCAGGTCTTTGGACAACACGGTTTTAGCCATGGCTGGATTGCACAAAATTTTGTGCAATGATATTTGCCTGGCTTACCCCTTAAGGCCCCTATTCCATTGATGAAATAAACCGTGAAAAGACAGATGAAGCTCTATGATGAGAAAGGAGGTTAGCATGAAAAAGCTAAACTGGCTTAGTGTTGGTATAGGTGCGGTCATAGGTTCATCAGCAATACTTCCAAGTAATGGCCTTCGCGCAGAATTCTAAGTCATCAACTCTTTTTGCTAGTGTACAACCCCCTTTTCCCGAGGTTCAATGGTTAGATGAAAAGGGTAAAAAGACGGAAGTGACAGGACTAGAAGCCGTCTTACATATTGGTCAAGTAAAAATGGGCAATGGCGTTTCGTGTTATTTTGTAACTAGCAAGAGTAATGCTATAAGTTTGAAGAGCCTGAATCAGGTAGTGGGACTTGGGTGTAAATAAACTTGGCTTCCAATATTGGAAAGCGGGAGGTGAGTTCATCGCTTCCTGTTTTTCAAGTTGATATTGACACACTCAACCTATTGCTGCTACCCTAGCGAGCGGCCTTCAGGAAGTGGGCTAGAAACTGCAAAAAAGATATGAGTGGTTTCTTGGGCCTCCGAACGCTAGACTAAAACTATGTTTGAAACCCTTTCCCAACGCATCCGCGCCGCCGTAGACAAGCTGCGCGGGCGGGGCCGCATCACCGAGGCCGACCTCAAGGCCACCCTGCGCGAGATTCGCATGAGCCTCTTAGAGGCTGATGTCAACTTCGAGGTCGCCAAAAGCTTCGTGAATAGCGTCCAGGAGAAGACGCTGGGGGCGCAGGTGCTGGAAAGCCTCACCCCAGCAGAACAAATCCTCACCGTGGTCTACGAGGAACTTGTCCAGATGCTGGGTGGCGAATCCAAGCAGCCGGTGCTCAAAAACGAGGGTAACCTGTGGTTCATGGTGGGGCTCCAGGGCTCGGGCAAGACCACCACTACTGGCAAACTCGCCAACTTCTACAAGTCCAAGGGCCGCCGCCCGCTGCTGGTCGCCGCCGACACCCAGCGCCCCGCCGCCAGGGATCAGCTCCGCATCCTAGGCGAGAAAATCGGTGTGCCAGTACTGGAAGTTGCCGACGGTGAGCGCCCCGAAACTACCCGGCAGCGCCTCCAGCAGCACCTGACCTTCGACTACCGTGATTTGGTCATCGTGGATACCGCAGGCCGTCTCCAGATTGATGAGCCTCTGATGGGTGAACTGGCCAAGCTCAAGCAAGTCATGGGGCCGTCGGAGACTCTGCTCGTCGTAGACTCGATGACTGGTCAGGAAGCCCTTAATGTCTCTAAGACCTTTGACGAGCGCATCGGGGTCTCTGGGCTCATCCTTACCAAGCTTGACGGCGACGCACGTGGCGGCGCGGCGCTCTCGGCCCGGCACATCACCAACAAACCTATCTTCTTCGCGGGCATCTCCGAGAAGATCGAGGGACTCGAGCCTTTCTACCCCGACCGGCTGGCCCAGCGCATCCTGGGGATGGGCGACCTGCAAACCCTCTTGGAGAAGGCCAAAGCTGCCGAACTCGAGGCTCCCGACAAGTCCATCAAGGAAATCACCCTCGAGGATTTGATTACCCAAATGCGGCAAATCCGCAAGATGGGCAGCTTCACCGACATTCTGGGGATGATTCCCGGTATGTCGCGGATGTTACCAGCGGGTTTTCAGGTGGACGAGAAGCAGGTCAACCGCATGGAGGCCATCGTGCTCTCCATGACCCGCAAAGAGCGACGCGACCCCAAGGTGCTCAACGCCTCGCGTCGCAAGCGTATCGCGGCGGGCTCGGGAACCACAGTGCAGGAGGTCAACCGGCTCATCAAGACCTTCGAGGACACCAAGGGCATGATGCGCACCATGCAGAAGCAGCAGGGCAAGAGCCGGGGCATGTTTAGAAGATAGGTCTCATGTCTCGAGTCACACGTCTCAAGCCGGTTTTTGACCCGCGACATGAGACCTGCGACTTGTGACTTGCAAATGCGGAACAAAGGACAAAACCGCTGTAGACAGAAGAACAAAGGAGACATACCATGACTAAGATTCGTTTATCCCGCTTCGGCTCCAAAGCCAACCCGCACTACCGCATTGTGGTAGTGGACAGCCGCGCTAAGCGCGATGGCGGCTACATCGAGCGGGTGGGTTACTACGACCCCCGCAAGACCACCAAAGACTGGCTCAAACTCGACAACGAGCGTGTCCAATACTGGCTTGGGGTGGGGGCACAGCCCACCGATACCGTACGGAAGCTGATTAAGCAAGCTGCACCGGCTGCTCCAGCCACTGCGGGCGCGTAAAAGCCCCTCACCCCGGCCCCTCTCCCAAAAGGAGAGGGGTTTTTATTGCCGTCGTAGGGGCGAATCTCGTATTCGCCCGGAATCCCCGCAGGCCAACGAACCACGTCTTGGAGAGTACAAAATAGCTGGTCAGAGATTGAGGGCAACCACAAGGGATTGCCCCTACAAAAGCCAACGTCTATTGGCGGGTGTTAGAGCAGTGCGAGCAGCTCGTCCCGCAAGACTCGGCTCTTGTTGTTTTTGATGGCTTTCCTGGCCCGTTCACGGATACTGGAGTCTTGCAGTTTGGGGGCAAGTGCCGCTAGGGCCTCGAGTGCATTTCCCCTTTCCCCAACAAGCAAACCGAGCAGAAATTCAGTGGCTTCCAAAGTCGGAGAACTCGCAAAAGCCGCAATGATGGCTTTGCGGGCTCGAGCTTCGATGAACTTATTCCATGACTGAATGGCGGCTCGTGTGGCTTCGGGAATGTTCGCGGCGGCAAGGGCGCAGATGGCCTCGAGGCTGACCGCGTTTGGGGGCTCGAGCAGTTCCTGGACGAACGGCACGGCATCTTTGCCGGTCAGATGCAGCAGCCCATCCAGGCAAACGCCGATCACGCGAGGCTCCGAATCTCCGACCAGGACGCGCAGTTTGAGCAGAGGGGCGGCTTGGGGATAGCCGAACCCAGCTATAGCCTGCGCCGCAGCCGCCCGCACGTTCCAGGCGGGGTCGGCGAGCAGTCTGACAAACACGTCTACGGCCCGCTCATAAGAGATTCCAGCACAGCCGGACAGGGCCAGCGCGGATTTGGCCCGGAGTGCCGGGGCACTGTCTTCCTGCCCACCCCAAACCGGCTCCGGCTGCACCGTGCGGCAGCCCGAGACGTACACGTCGGCATCGGGCCAGCCAAGGCTTTGCAGGCTGTTGATGAGCGCTAGCTTGCCCCAGCACTGGGGGTCTAGGTCGGAGCCGCCCGCTTTCAGCCGCTCGAAGGCCGCGACGAGCGCCTTCTGAATCTCGAAAAGTCCCCATTCCAGAGCAAGCTCGGCGACTCGAGCGATCACCGGGCCGTCCTCTTTGGCAAGGAGGGTCTCGAGCTTCTTCGCCGCCTCGGGCGTGGGTTCTCCCTTGCGGAGTTGGGTGACCTGGGCTAGTTTTTGCTCGAGGCGCTTTGCCACTTCACTAAAAACATATCAGAATGTGCTTGTTCTGGTAAATAAACGAGCGGTTTGCGGCTATTAGCTATTCGGCTATAAGCTGTCAGCTATGAAAGACCTCGTGGAATACCTCGCCAAAGCCGTAGTGGATCACCCCCAGAGCATCCGCGTGGACGAGCGCCGGGGCCGCGAAGGCATGGTCTACTACGTGGAAACCCACCCCGAGGACAAGGGCCGCATCATCGGGCGGCAGGGGCGGGTCATCGAGAGCATCCGCACGGTGGTGCGCTCGTATGCTAAGGGGCGCGTCAGCGTCGAGGTTCGGTGATTTTTCAAGGGACGCACGGTGGTGCGTCCGCAGGTCGAGATGGCAAAAGATACTTCTAAACGGGTAGAAATCGGGCGGCTGGGCAAGCCGTACGGCTTGGAGGGCGACCTCAAGTTTCGCGGTGAGCCGGTTATCGAGGAATTGGAGAAGGTTTACCTCGAGGGCCTCGGCTACCGCCTGCTCGAGGAAATCTACTCCCTCAACAACGAGACCGTAATCCACCTTTCCGGGGTAGACAGCCGCGACGAGGCCGAGCGGGTCTCCACGCTGCGGGTCTATGCCGATGAGTCCGAGCTGCCGGAGCTCGAAGCAGGGGCGCACTACTACTTCCAGCTCATCGGCAAGCCGGTTTTCGTGGATGGCAAGCCCTTTGGCGAAGTTGCCGATATCGAGGATGCCGGGGCGCAGGACTTGCTGGTAATTCGCCAGAGCGGAACCTCGCTGCGGGCACAGAACAAGACCCATTTGGTGCCCCTGCAAGCGCCGTATGTAAGGCTCGAGGCGAGCGGCATCTACATCGAGCCGATTCCGGGGCTACTCGATTGAGGTAAAAAGTAGAAAAAGTAAAAAGGTCAAAAGTGAAGACCTAGCTTTTACTTTTCACCTTTTACCCTTTTGACCTTCTCACCTTGTTTATGAAATACTCCATCCTCACCCTGTTCCCCGAATTGGTGCGCCCCTGGACGCAGGAATCCATCCTCGAGAAAGTCATTGCCAAAGGGCTAATTAAGGTGGACGTGCACGACATTCGGGGCAGTACCACCGACAAGCACAAAACCGCCGACGACACCCCCTACGGCGGCGGTGCGGGCATGGTGATGCGGGTGGACGTGACTGTGAAGGCCATCGAGGCTGCGGGGCTTGCCGACGAGGTGATTTTGCTGTCCCCGGCGGGGGAGAGGTTCACTCAAAAAATAGCTGAAGACTTAGCGACCAAGGAACATATCGTTTTGGTTTGTGGGCGCTACGAGGGGATTGATGCCAGGGCCGAGGAGTTCGTGACCAGAGAGATCTCCATCGGGGACTACGTACTGATGGGCGGAGAGTTGGGGGCACTGGTAATTTTAGAGGCCACTTCTCGTCTGATTCCCGGAGTCATCAAGGAAGCTGAGAGCCACCAGCAGGATTCGTTCTCGACGGGCTTGCTGGACTACCCGCACTACACCCGCCCGGCGGAGTTCCGGGGTTTGGGTGTGCCCGAAATTCTGGTTTCCGGCCACCACGCCAAGATCGCCGAGTGGCGGCGCAAACAAGCCCTGAAGCGTACCAAACAGCGCCGCCCGGACTTGCTCGAACAGGCCGAACTCACGGCTGAAGATTTGCTGTGGCTCGAGGAGTTGGATTAAAGCTTCTTTGCTCGAGGCTCTGGCAGTCAGCGGTCACGGCGTTTGACGTTCTCCCTTCGACTCTGGTACACTCTTTTCTTGCTGACGCGAGTACCGGCTCCTGGCGGACATTGGCCGAAGGTGGCCCATGCTCGGCAAAAGCCGGGGCGCGTATGCGCCTTCAATAAACCCGATGTGTCTGCCGCGCGGACACGCTCGAGGGCAAATATCCATGAACCCACCCGTAGCGGTGCAAAAGCGGTTCCGCTGGAAACAGGAGTCAGACCATGAACAAAGGTGCTTTGCTCAAAGTAGTCGAGAAAAAATACACCCGCACCGATCTTCCCCAGTTCAAGCCGGGTGATACCGTGCGGGTCAACTACAAGGTGCGCGAAGGCAACCGTACCCGAGTCCAGGCTTACGAAGGCGTGGTGCTCAAAATCAAGCGGGGGGGCTTCAACTCGGCCTTCACGGTGCGCAAGATTTCCTTCAACGAAGGCGTGGAGCGTATTTTCCCCTTCAACTCCCCGCTCATTGACAGTGTGGACGTGGTGAGTCGGGGCAAGGTGCGCCGGGCCAAACTCTACTATCTGCGCGAGCTGCGCGGCAAGGCGGCCCGCCTCAAGAGCGACCGCAAGCGCCTCAACGACGATGTGGAAGCCAAGGCGGTGGCTACCAAGGAAGCCACCGATGCCAAGGCTGCTGCAGATGCGGCCGAAGCCCAGGCTAAAGCCCAGCAGCAAGCCGCCGACGCTGGCGAAGAAGCCAAAGCCTAATAGCTCCCCCTATGTTGGTCTGCGGAGCCCCTCTCCTACGTAGGAGAGGGGCTCAACCTTTTTCCCTGGAAGGGCATTTGGGGAACCATCACCCTTTCGTGGAGTCGCCGGGTGAGATACACTCGAGGGCATGGCTGTTCTAGAGAAAAATGCTCAAATTGGCAACTACCGAGTTCAGCGAATTGAGTCGCTGCCCCATCTGAGCGGTACTTATTACGAGCTGCTGCACGAACCTACCGGAGCGCAGCACATTCATATCGCCTGCCCCGACGATGACAACGCTTTTTCGGTGGCTTTTCCTACCGTACCCCGCGACTCCACCGGCATCGCCCACATCCTCGAGCACGTGGTGTTGGCGGGGTCGGAGCGCTATCCGGTGCGCGACCCTTTCTTTGCCATGGGGCCGCGTTCGCTCTCGACCTTCATGAACGCCATGACCTGGCCGGATCGTACGGTTTATCCGTTTGCCACACGAATTGAGAAGGACTACTACAACCTGCTCGAGGTCTACCTCGATGCCTGTTTTTTCCCGACCATCTCCTACGACTCCTTCCGGCAGGAGGGCTGGCGCTACCAGTTTGCTCAGCTCGACGACCCCACTACCCCTTTAAAGTACGAGGGCGTGGTGTTCAACGAGATGAAAGGCAGTATGTCCTCGCCGGCCTCGGTGATGTACCGCGAAATTGGCAAGGCCATTTTCCCCGACCTGACCTACGCCAACAACTCCGGCGGCGACCCCCGCTACATCCCCGACCTGACCTGGGAAGCCCTCCAGGCTTTTCACGCCCGTCATTACCACCCCTCCAATGCCTACTTTTACACCTACGGCAACTTGCCCTTGGAGAAAACCCTCGAGCTCATCGAGGGCCGGGTGCTCGCGCGTTTTAGCCAGATTGACCCCCACACCAACATCCCCAACCAGCCACGCTTTGCTCAGCCGGTCTATCACCAGGCGGTCTATCCCATCGCCCCGGCGGAAAGCCCCCATAAAAAAGCTCAGGTGCTGCTGGGTTGGATGACCACCTTCGTGGGCAATACCGTAGAAATGCTGGGCCTGGCAGTGCTCGAGCGGGTTTTGCTGGCCAATGCGGCCTCGCCTTTGCGCAAGGCCCTGATCGAAAGCAAGCTAGGCGAGGCCCTGGCCGATGGCACCGGCTTCGAGGGCGATTTCCGCGAGGCGGTATTTGCGGCGGGCTTGAAGGGTGTGAACCCCGAAGATGCTCCAGCCATCGAGAAAATTGTGCTGGACACGCTCAGACAACAGGCCCAAGCGGGCATAGACAAGGGCAGTGTAGATGCGGCAATTCACCGCATGGAACTCGAGTCGCGCGAGGTCTCTAACGCCGGGATGCCCTATGCCCTGAAGGTGTTTTTCCAACTCGCCATGCCGTACTTGAACCAGGGCGACCCCTACTTGGCGCTGCAATTCGACTCAGCCCTCAAAGCCCTCCAGGCCCAGCGCGAGCAGGGGCCATTCCTGGAAAACCTGATCCGCAAATATTTCCTCGACAACCCACACCGCGCCACCATCATCTTGAAGCCCGACCCCAGCATGACCGAGCGGCTCGAGGCCGAGGAACGGGCCAAGCTCGAGCAAACCCGTCAGGCCCTGTCGGATGCTCAGGTACGGGAGATTATCAAGGAGGCTGGCGCGCTCAAAACCCGCCAGGAAACCCCTGAAGACCTCTCCTCGCTGCCGACCCTCGAGCTTTCCGATATCCCCATGAGCCTGGAAGATGTGGCCCACCTGGTCAAGCAGGTCGCCGGGGCCAAGGTCGGACTGTTTCCTCAACCTACCAACGGCATAAGCTACCTGGATATTCAGTTTGATGCCTCTGGTTTGCCTGACAGGCTCAAGGATTTGTTGCCCCTGTTCGCCTTTAGCGTCAGCAAAATGGGGGCTGGAGCAAGCGATTACTTGGCTATGGCGGCCCGCATCGAGGCCCATACTGGCGGGGTTGGAGCAGCCGTGGGGCTGCGCACCCTGCCCGACGACACGGTTCAGTTCAAGCAGAGCTTTATGCTTTCGGGCAAGGCTCTCTACCGCAACCACAGAGAGTTTTTTGCCATCCTGCACGACTTGCTCACCGACCTGCGCTGGGATGCCTCGCACCTCAAAAACCTGCTGGGCCAGCTCAAGGCGGGTTTTGAGGCCAGGGTGGTGCAGTCGGGCCATGTTTTTGCCTGGTATCTGGCCGAGGCCCAGTTTGGCGGTAAGTTTAGCCTGCAACAGCGCTGGGATGGGCTGGGGCAGTTCGCCACCCTCAAGCGGCTGACCGCCCTCGACGAAGCTGGCATTGGCGCTTTGGTCGAAGACCTAGAGGCCATTCGGCATTACCTGTTCCGCAACCAGAGTCTGAATATCTGCCTGACCAGCCAGGAAGGGCAGCTAGACGACCTCGAGTCCCACCTGCAGGACTTGCTTTCTGCTATGCCCGATTTTCCCGTTCAGGACGAGGCCACCGTGCTACCTGCGGTTGATCTACATCCGCAAGCCCGCACCACTGCCGTGCCGGTGGCCTACGATGCCAAGGTATGGCGTACTGTTGCCTACGACCATCCCGATGCCCCGGCCTTGATGGTGCTGGCCCAACTGCTGCGCTCAGAATATCTACACAAAGAAATCCGCGAGAAGGGTGGGGCCTATGGCGGCTTTGCTGTGACCCGCCCCGAGAACGGCAGCTTCGCCATGCTCTCCTACCGCGACCCTCACGTGGTGCGTACCTTCAAGGTATATGATGGTATCTTCAAGTTCTTAGCGAGCCCCCTTGAAGCGGAAAAGCTCAAAGAAGCCATTCTGGGAGCAGCGGGGGACATAGACCCTTTGCTCTCACCCGACAACAAGGGTCGTCAGCGTTTTTTCAGCGACCTGTCGGGCTATACTTTGGACAAAAAAATACGCTTCAAGGAGCGGATGCTAAAGGTTACGCTGGAAGACCTGCGCCGGGTAGCCGAGCAATACCTCGAGGGTGAGGCTGCCTTGGCGGTGGTCACGGGCGAAGAGAAAATCAAGGAAGCCAATGCCGAGATGGGCGAAATCTTCCAGGTAGCAGCTATTTGAAGACTGCTCTACTGTTACCAAGACCTGCGGATAAACCCATTTTCCGGGTTTGGTATCAGAGACTATCCTGCAAACCCTCTATCGCGGTTTTCATAAAAAATAGGACAGTCCACTCCGCTAGGAAAACCGTACTCAGCTCATTTTTGCCGCCATGAGTAGCGGCCAAAATAGCGGAAACCGCGATAGTATGAGCTATAGCTACCGTGAGATGGTACATCTCCTGGGTCTGGTCAAATTTGGCAACGTTAACAGAACCCTACATTGCAATTCCTGAAAACGGTTTATTATCCTTGGCATATACTTGATTGGTGGAGTTCGACTGGGATCAGGAGAACGAAGAACACATTGCCTAGCATGGGGTTTTGCCTGAAGAGGCCGAAGGCGCAGTGCTCGACCCCCGAGCTAAACAAGAAAGCACCTATTCCAGAATGGGCGAACGGCCCACGGTTTTTATCGGTCAGACTCAGGGCAAAATCCTCTTTGTGGTATTGACCATTCGAGAAAAGCCTGTGGAAGGTGAAGAAAAGCCTCGAGCCCAGTGGCGGATAGTCCCGGCTCGAGAAGCCCACCAATGAGCGGCTGGTCAGCCGGTTAGCGTGTGGGAGATGAGCATCAAACACGCCCTTGGGAGGTGGCCTGAGGTCGCTAGTTTTATGGATGAGGCTGAGTACCACAGTGACCTCGAGCAGTTGCAAGTCAAGGAGCTTTGGATTGGCTCGAGCCATGCACGACTGGCCGGGCAGTTTGCTCAAAGTCATAAAGACCCTTTTGACCGTTTACTGGTGGCCCAAGCGGTGCTCGAGGGCATGCCAATTCTGAGCAAAGATCGGGGGCTGGATATCTTTCCCGTGGTACGGGTGTGGTGAGACGGGCTCGACAATATCGATACTTCGATTACGAAGAAAGCTTGCGCACAATCAGCTCCTGTACCAATTGTGGGTTGGCTTGTCCGCCGGTCTCCCGCATCACTTGGCCTACGAAGAAGCCCAGCAGCCCAGTTTTGCCATTTTGGTAGGCCGCCACTTTGTCAGGGTTGGCAGCCACGATGCGCTCCACGATAGGGGCTATGGCCGAAGTATCGCTCATCTGCCGTAAGCCCTTCTGGCTCACGATGTCGGCGGGGTTTTGGCCCACCTCCTGGGCTTCGGTCAGTACGTCTTTGGCAATACGGGTGCTGATTTCGCCGCTCTCCAGGAGCTTGATGAGTTCGGCTAGCCCAGCCGGGGAGACCTTGACCGTACCCTCCCGGATGGATGAGCCCAAGTCATTGACTATCCAGCTTGCTAGGCTAGCCAGGTTGCCATGCTTAGCAGCCTCGGTCAGATAGACCGAGAGTTTTTCATCCCTGGCAAGAACCAGCGCATCCGACTCGCCTATCCCTTGGAGTTTGAACGCCTCGAGCCTGGCCTGCTGCTCGGGCGAAAGCACCACCTCTAGCCCAGGCTTGCTTTGCTCCTTGAGGGCCCGAATCTCCGCCCGTGATTTCCCCTCGCTGCGGGTCTCCTTGGCCCAGGAGTCGCGCAGGGTGACGATGCGGTTGAATACTGGTGCGCCAGGTTTGCAATCCACTAGGTCGGGCCAGAAATAGCCTAGCCGCTCGAACTGATAGCGCGTATCCAGCGAGTCATCTGCCACGCTGGGCTCGATGAAGCCGTGGGCCACCTCGAGGCTGTTGGGATTGAAGAAGCTAAGGAAGTCTTTGTCCTCAGCGGTTTCACCTTCGTCGTCCTCGAGTTCCTTGGCCTCGGCTTCAGGCAAGGGTACCCTGAACAACCGGTCGTACAGCCGGAACTCAGCCCGCAGCCCCTGGGTGGCGCTAACCCAGTGGATCACGCCCGCAGCCTTGCCCTCGTGGCCTAACAGCGTGCAGTGCAGCTCACAAACCTCTCCAGCCTCGTTGGTGCTGAAGCTGTCACAGTGGAGGATGCCTGCCCCGCGCAGCCGCACCGTCCCACCGGGTGTGAAGCGCTTGAAGCCCTTGGGGGGTGTCACCTCGAAATCTTCGGCCTCGATGTAAATCTCGCGGGTTAGGGGCACGGGCCGGGTGGCTTCCTCGGGCCTGACCCGTTTCCCACCCGGCAGGCTGACCAGACCGTCTGGTGACTCCCGCACCACGTCCTCGGGCCAGTAACGCAGGTGCAAGATTTGCTCGGTTGTCAGGTTGGTCAGCACCACCTTGAGCGGTCTAATCACGGCCATCACCCTTGGGGCGGTGGTGTTCAGGTCGTCGCGGATGGCGTGCTCCAAGAGAGCGATGTCCACAGTGCGGTTGGTACGGGAAATCCCCACACTCCCAGCGAAGGTGCGCAGGGCTTGTGGGGTCACTCCGCGCCGCCGCTGCCCCGCCAGGGTAGGCATCCGAGGGTCGTCCCAGCCGCTCACATAGCCACCCCCAATGAGCTTCAGGAGCTTGCGCTTAGAAACCACCGTGTACTCCAGACTGCGTCGCCCGAATTCATACTGGTGCGGGCGAGGAGTTCCCTGCCCCTCCCACAGGTTATCCATCAGCCAGTCGTAAACTGCACGGTTATCTACGAACTCGAGAGAGCACAGGCTGTGCGTCACACTAATCAGAGCATCGGTAGGAGCTTGGGCAAAGTCGTAGCTAGGGTAGATGCACCACCGGTTGCCGGTGCGGTAGTGGGTAGCGTGCAGGATGCGATAGAGTACCGGGTCACGCAGCTTCATGTTGGGGCTGGCGAGGTCAATTTTGGCCCGCAGGACGTGGGCTCCGGTAGGGAACTCACCCACTTTCATCCGCTGAAAAAGCTCGAGGTTCTCCGCGATACTGCGCCCTCGGTAGAGGCTGGGGGTTCCAGGTCTGTCCACCGTGCCGCGCAGCCAGGCCATCTCCTTGGGGCTCACACTATCCACGTAAGCCAGCCCCTTCTCCACGAGCCTTATGGCCATGGCATAGAGTTCGTCAAAATAATCCGAGGCGTACTCGACCTCACCCCACTCCCAGCCCTCGAGTGGCCGCATGGTGGAGCCGCCTCCACCCAGCCAGCGCAGGTCTTGAATGAGAGCATCGGCGTATTCTTGCCGCTCGGTCTGGGGGTTGGTGTCGTCCATCCGTAGCCGGAACACCCCACCATAATCGTGGGCGATGCCATAGTTGAGGTAGCTAGCGATAGCGTGGCCCAGGTGGGCATAGCCGTTGGGCTCCGGGGGAAACCGGGTGACGATCTGGGAATAGCGTCCAGCCCTCAGGTCTTCATCAATAATTTCGGTGATGAAGTTGGGGCTAACCATACGGGATTTGTCAGCAGTAGGGCTCATAGGCAGTGCGGTTTCGCCGCGTGACTGCCCTCCAGCATACACTCCTGGTCGCCCCTGCAAAAGGGAGTGGCTTCCCAGTAGACATTTCCAAACCCTCGAGGGCTGGTCGAGGAAAGTAGACATGGTCTCGAGCTACGGCCCACACCTTTTACGTGGGCCGTAGCTACCGTGAGATGGTACATCTCGAGGGCACGAACTCTATCCACTGACTTACCAACGGGTTATCTTAGCTACCAGCTATGAACCCCACACCATCCGCAGTTTTCGTCTACGGAACCCTCAAGCGGAGCGAGCGCAATTTTCAGGTCTCGGAGCGGGCAGGTTGGGTTCGCTCGGTTAAAGCCTGGCTCGAGGGCTACCAACTTTTTCATATTCCCCGGCGCGAACGGCTCCCGTACACCTATCCCGCTGTCGTCCAGGGCCAAGGGCGGGTCTGGGGCGAGGTGCAGTGGTTCGCCGACCTCGAGGCCGCGCTCAGGGTGCTGGACGTACTCGAAGATGAGGGTAACGAATACCTGCGGATTTCGGTACAGGCCCATCTAGGCAGTACCCTCGAGTCCCACGGCTTGGAGCGACCCCTCAGCCTCGAGGTCTGGACGTATGTTTACCCGCACCAGGACGCAATTCTTCAAGCTCGAGGAATTCCTGTTCTGGACGGGGTTTGGCTCGAGGCGCAAGCGCTTGACCAAGCTGCCCTCGGTGAACAGTAAACTGTAGACGGTCAACCCTTATGAAAATCGCCTTCGTTGCCTCCGAAGCCTTTCCCTTCGCCAAGGTAGGTGGCCTCGCTGACGTGGTAGGCAGCCTGCCGCAAGCCCTGAAGAAGCTCGGCCTCGAGCCCACTATTTTCCTGCCCTGGTACAGCGGCATCCAAGGATATTACGTGGGAGAGAGCCGCTTCGACTTCGAGGGGCAGAGCGAACAGGTTGGGCTGGGACATTTGGAACATGGCGGGGTGCGCTACGTGCTGGTGGGGTTGCCAGACTTCTCCCGTGAGCGCCCCTACGGCTATGACGACGATTTTCGTCGCTTCGTGCGCTTCTCGCTGGCGGTTGCCGAGTTGCTGCGCGACTTCGATATCGTCCATGCCCACGACTGGCAGGCCGCGCTGCTGCCTTTGCTGCGCAACCAGGGCTGGTTTACTGGGCGCACCGTGTACACCATTCACAACCTCGCCTATCAGGGCACCTGGGGCTCGCAGGATTTCTACGCCTGGAGCAAGCTGCCGGGCGAGACCTACTACGGAGCGGGCCTCGAGCACAATGGCAGGGTCAACCTAATGAAGGGTGGCATCGTCAATAGCGACGCGGTGACGACGGTTTCGCCTGGCTACGCCGAGGAAATTCGCTCGCCTTACTTTGGCGATGGGCTAGACGGGGTTTTGCGCGAGCAATCGTATAAGCTGCGCGGCATCCTCAACGGCCTGGATACCGATTATTGGAACCCGGCCGATGACCGATACCTATCGCAACATTTCACCGTTAAGGATTTGCGCCCCAAAGCGAAGATTCGCGCCGCGCTGCTGGGTGAGTTCGGCCTCGAGGATAACCCTACCTTGGGGGTAGTTTCGCGTTTTGCTAGTCAAAAAGGCATAGATCTGATTGCCGATGCCCTGCCCGGCCTCCTCGAGCGTGGCCTCAACCTGCTGGTGTTGGGCAGCGGCGAAGCCAGCCTCGAGCGCACTTTCGCCTGGATGGCGGCCCATCATGCGGGCCGGGTAGCTTATGCCCAGGGTTACAACGAAGCCCTGGCTCACCGCATCTATGCCGGTTGTGACGGCTTTTTGATGCCCTCACGCTTCGAGCCTTGTGGTCTGGCCCAGATGATTTCCATGCGCTATGGTACCCCGCCCATCGTGCGGGCCGTGGGTGGTCTCAAAGATACCGTACGGCACGGAGAAACCGGCTTTTTGTTCGAGTACCCCGACGCGACGGGTTTGCTGTGGGGGGTGGACGAGTTTTTGAGGCATCCCAACCGCCTCGAGGTGGCCCGCAAGGGCATGAAAACCGATTTCTCCTGGGAAGCTCCGGCCCAGCAGTATGCTGATTTATACCGCAGTTTGCGCTGAGCCCGAAATCTGAAAAAACTTATCTGGGCAGCACTGCTGACAAACTAGAGCGGTTTTCAGAAAGAATAAGACCCTACTCAGCTCCTTTTTGCCGCCATGAGCGGCGGCAAAAATAGCGGAAACTGCGATAGGCTCTAGCTTCTGCAACCGCCAACACGATAGACTGGGCTCATGAAAAATCTTATGCAGCGGGCGGTATTTATCCTGTTGGTGTTTATGGGTTTGGCTCTGGCCCAGTCCAAAAGCTGGATTGTCGCTCCCACCCCGGCCCTCAATCAGGCCCTTAGCGCCCTCCCCCAGGGCGCGTACAACCCGCTTAACTGGGCTACTTTGGATGAACTCGAGCGCCTGGAACTCCTGGCTATTCAGACCCAGATGTTCGATCCTCCGCGTGCGGCCAGGGCTCTGGCCCTGCTCTCGGTAGCTCTAAACGATACCCTGGTGGCTTTGAGGAGCCGCCCCGGAGCTGATGCCAACGTGGCAACAGCCTATGCCACTCAGGAGGTGATGCTGTACCTGCATCCTACCTTTGCCAATTTCAAGGATGCGGTGCGGGAGACCGTGGCCGCAATCTACAACGGGGCTGCCAAAGCTGGTGCGCCTCGAGCCAGCCTGGACACCCTGCGGGCCATCGGGCAGCAGATAGGCCAGCAAATTACCGCTTTTGCCCGTAAGGATGGGGCAAACTTTCAGGTGATCCCGCAGTATCCCAAAGTGGTTCCGGGGGTTTGGGCCTTGACGCTGGGCTACACCGCCGTGGAGCCCGGTTGGGGCAATGTGGTTCCCATCGGTATCGCCCCCCAGCAGTTGGCCCAGGCTGTTCCGCCGCCGCTCTGGAATTCGGCCAAATACGACCAGGAGCGCACCGCCTTTTGGCAGGAGCAACAGAAACTCGATGACCACGGAAGGGCAATCGCCGACAAATGGGCGGGCGACCCTGGAACCGTGACCCCTGCCGGGCTCTGGCAGGAAGCCACCGTGCAGATGCTCAAAGATCAAGGACGCAGCGCCGAACAAGCCGTCACCATCCTGGCCCCCCTCAATATCGCCATCCACAACAGCCTGATCGCCTGCTGGAAGACCAAGTTTATCTACTACACCTCGAGGCCCAATCAGTGGGTAGGAACCTTCAACAAAACCTGGCAGCCCTATTTGCGCACGCCGAAGTTCCCCGCCTATCCCTCCGGCCATGCCACCCTGAGCGGCGCGGCGGCTACGGTTTTGTCGGCCTTTTTGCCCGACCAAGCCCAGACCTTTGAGGCAATGGCCAAAGAAGCATCCTATTCGCGCATCATTGCCGGGATTCACTGGTTTGTGGATGGAGCAGGTGGGCTAGATTTAGGCGAGCGGGTGGGAAAACAAGTGCTCGAGCAGCTCAAGTAAGGCATAGCTATTTTCACCGGAGGTTCACTGAAAACCGTGATAATTAGTAAAACCTCGAGAGGTCGGCTCCAACCGTGTAGGTGCAGCGATTGTCAGCTTCGGTCTGCACCACCAAGCTGAGGGTGTTGCCCAGGATGGCTTGGGTCAGGTCGAAGTAGTAGAGCATGGTTCCGCCAAAACGCCCGTCTGACCCCCGTGTCCAATCCTCGAGGTAGGCCGTTTTGTAGGGCCTAAGAATGCTGGCTGGCTGTTTTATACCCAAGTTGTAGGCAGCGCGCTGGGCCTCCTGAGCCAGACCTGCAATCCGCACGTAGACCTGGAGATGACCGTCGGGTAGCTTTTGCCGAGCGGCTTCCAGGGCATCCTTGCCACTCAGGCTTCTGAAGGCGTTGCGGGCCGATTGCGCTACCAGCGCCACCTGATAGGCTTGCCCAGCCAAGGTGATGACTACCGGATGGCTGCCAAAGCGGGGGTCAGAGGGGCTTCGCAGCCAGTTGCTCAGGCAACTGCTGTCGCCGGAGAGTAAGCCTACGTGGCTTCCCGCCGGAAAAGCTTCGCCGGAGACCTCGAGGCTCAGGTTGAGGGTGGTGGGTAGGGCGCTAATGCGGCTATAAATGCCGTCTACAATGCGCTGGGCCAGGCTGGGGTCGGGTGCGGGCGACCAGGCTAGGGTAGGGCAGAGCAGTGCTGTCAGAGCAATCCACACAACCGGGCGAATGGGCGCACGCATGGCTACCTCGAGGTCAGGAAAATCATCTGGCAGCTAAGCCCGGCGCTGATGATGCGGCTGGCATCCGCCGCACTCACCACCGCATAGTCGTGGAAACTGGGGTTGGTGACTCCGGGGGCGGTCTGGGTTGCCGTAGCCTGAATATGCAGTACCCGGCTGTAGCTGCCGGTCTGGACTTGGCTGGGGTTTTGAAAAAACAGGGCAATGCTGGTCTCATTGACCAGATCGCTGGAAACCCCCTGGATGGCTTTGGGGTCGGGCCAAATTTTGCGGCCTGAGCTGTCTACCACGGCGGGGGACATCCCCTGGCTCATGGGTACGCTGGCCGAGCGGGTATCTACGATGATGGCACAAGTGGGTAGCCCCTGGCTGCTGGGGTTGTTGTTGAGGAGTGCGGTTCCGTTCTCGGGCACTGGCCCGGCCTTGCTTGCGGCTTGGTTGGTAGG
>JADMIM010000035.1 GCA_015478585.1 Thermaceae bacterium
GCCCAAAACCAACTGGTTTTGCCCAGTGCGCGAGAGTACCATTGCCGCCAGCACCGTAAAGCCGAAGGTGCTGGCCAGGTTGGCGAACAAGAACACCGTTTGCAAGCCAAGTAAGGGTGGTCTCGAGGCAATATAGCCAAAGCCGAACAGCGATTCTTGCAGCAGGCTGCCCCGCGATTTCTGCCCGTCCTCGCTGACCCTGGGCTGCGGGATATTGACCCATAGCAAGGTGCTAATCGCAATCAGAAAAGTGGCAATATCTATCAGCAAGATTCCCTGTAGCCCCATGAGCCCCAGCAGGGTCGCGGCCAGGATGGGCGCGGCGATACTCGAGGCCGACTCCGCTAGCGACATCATGCCCGAGGCACGGGCGTACTGCTCCTTGGGGATCATGGTGCTGATAGCGGCGCTGTAGGCAGGCCACTGGAAAGCCTGAAAAGTGCCGATGATGAAGCCGCCCAAGTAGAGCTGCCAAAGGTGTAGATGTCCGGTGGAATACAGCAAAAAAATGCCGAGTCCCACAGTGCCCCCGGCGATGTCAGAAAGCATCATTACCAGTTTGCGGTTCCAGCGGTCTACCAGCGCTCCGGCGGTGGGGCTAAAGAGAACCAGAGGTAAGAAGGTGAAAAAGCCCATCAGGGCTAGACTGGTAGCGTGCTCGGTCTGCTTGAAGACGTAGAGCGTGAAACCGAACTGGGTCATGGCACTGCCCAAAAGCGAAACCAGTTGCCCGGCCCAGACCACGCTGAAGGCGGCCATGCCGCGAGGAGGACGCATGGGTTTAGGGTAGTGGGTATCTACTCTGGGGAAAACCCTCGAGTTAGAGTAGAGCTAAGCATTGGAGTTTTTATGCCGCGCAGGCCAATCTCAGCTACCCCTCTCGAGCTAAGCCATCCCCTAGCTGCCCGCATCCTGGCTGACCCCGACCGAGCGGTGTTGCTCAAGCCTTTCATGCGCGGGCCGCTGAGCCTCAAGTGTGCTGCTGACGAACTAAAAGTGCCCCTTCAGACCCTGCACTACCACGCCGGGCAGATGCTCGAGGCCGGGCTTTTGCAGGTGGAGCGCGAGGAAGCCCGGCGGGGACGACCTGTGAAGTACTACCGGGCTACCGCACGGGCTTTCGAGGTGTCGCTCGAGCTTGTCCCGGCCCGGCTGCTCGAGCGGCTCGAGGGCTATGCGGCCTGGAAGCGGTTGTTTGAAGCAGGGGTGGTCAAAGCCTCCCGCCAGCGCAATCGCGGTGACACCCTGTCGGTGCATCTGGACGGCGATGGTGCGCTTATCTGGGGGGCTCGAGTGAGTCAAAACATCCGCCCCGACGAACTTGCTGAGGGCGAACCGGCAGTCTTGGATTTTTGGGGAGCAGGGCTGCGGCTGAGCCGCAAGGAAGCCAAGATGTTTCAAAAAGAACTGTGGTTGCTATACGAAAAATATGCCCACCGCAAAGGCAATGAGCGCTTCGTGCTGCATTTGGGTCTGGCTCCGCATCCGCAAGATGGATAGCGATGAGGCAAGACGCAAAACGCTAAACGACGAACGCCAAACTAGAGCGGTTTTCAGAAAGAAAACGGTAGTCTACTCCGCTAGAAAGACCGTACTCAGCCCATTTTTGGCCGCCATGAGTAGCGGCCAAAATAGCGCAAACCGCGATAAAAATACCAATCACGTCCCAGGCGATGTTTCTTGATAGACCAGTTATGTCGTCCAGGTGTAGCTTTTTGACCCTTTGCCTTCAGCTTTCGGCCTTCGGCATTTTGCCTTTAGCCTTCCGCTCTGAGCATTTTGCTACACTGCCCTCATGGCTGTTCGCAAGCAGTACGCAATTACCGGCAGGGTAGGGGACAAGGAGTTGGGGCTCTCTTGGGATGGGCAGCACCTCAAGGGGCGCATTGGCGGGGCGCTGGGTAAGGATGTGAACTTGAGCCTCGAGAGCGGCTTTATTCAGGGGCGCGTGGGTGGGCTGATCAGCGGGTTCACGGTGAACGGTCAGCTCAGTGGGAGCGCGGTGGAAGCTCGCTTGGGCAGCGATGTGGTGGGCACTAGCCTGAACCTTAGCGTGGACGGCAACGGAGCTTCGGGTCGGATGGGTGGTGCGGTGGTGGGACGCGACGTGAAGTTGCAGCGTACCAGTGGCGGCTTTGCCGGAATGATTGGCTCGAGCCTAGTCCAGCTCGAGACCGGGGCTTCGGCCGATGTGGCGGCCCTGGCGGCAGCGCTGGCAGAATACGCTTAGAGCGGTTTTCACGAATAAACATTTGAATAATGCCATCCAGGGCAGAGTTGTTATAAAAACCGCGATAGGTCGAATCTACGATACCGGCAACGTCCTCACGGGTAATAAATGGGTGGACGGCTGCTCATCCACTCTTCGGGCAACAGGCTGTACATATACACATCCCAAGGCTCTCCGCCAATCCAGCGGTAGCGCCGTAAGAGCCCTTCGCGCTTGAAGCCCAGCTTCTCTAAAGCCCGTTGTGAGCGCGAGTTGTCAATGTGGGTCAGGGATTGGATACGCTTGAGTCCGGGTGGGCCAAAGGCAAAATCGAAGAGCACCACCTTGGCTTCAGCATTGATGCCGCTGCCCCAGTAGGGTTGCCCGATCCAGGTCTCGGTCTCGCCCAGGCGGTTCTCCCAGTCAATTTGCATTCCCGTGACCCCGGCGGCCTTGCCCTCGACTTCGATTACAAACATGGCCTCCTTGGCGGCGAGGTTCTCGAGGTAGGCATAGGTCTCCTCGATGCTGCCGTGGGTATTCCAGTACATGTAGTGGCTAATCTGGGGGTCGCAGGCGAAAGGAAACAGGTCGGGGGCATCTTCGGGGCGCGCTGGGCGCAGCAGAACGCGGGGGCCACGCAGTTCCATGTATCCCTAGCCTAAGGCCAAAGGCTCGAAGCCGAAAGCACCCCGAGCCCTCACAACAAAACCTCGAGGCAGAACCTGCCTCGAGGGAAGGGATGGGTTTGTTTACGGCTTGACCGAGCTAACTCGAGTGGCCCAGTTTGCCAGTGCAGTACGTGTAGCCCCGCAGCTTCCGATGGGCGAGGTCAGGTATTGGCTCAGGGTGCAGCTTTGAGCGATGTACTCGGAGGCGATGTAGATGATGTTGCCATCGGCTACCGCCGCCCCGTAGTCGCCCCAGCGCGGACGAGCCACGCCGCTGCCCGCAAAAGCGTTGTAGCCGCTAAAGCCATCCTGTGGCCCCACTCCTTCGGCTGCGACCTGCACCGCTCCAACCCCGACTTCATCACCAATACTGGCGAAGGCGGCGCTAGGATAATGGTCTTGCCCAACCAGGGTGAAGGCCATGATCCCCTTGCCCTCTTTGGTGATGGCGATAGCTGGGTCAATTACGTTGTTGTTGAGCACGGCTAAGTAGCCCTGGCGTATGACCTGGGGAGTCAGACCTCGGCGGCCAAAGTTGGGTTCCAAGATATACCAGGAAATCCCGGCCTTCTCACTCCCACCCACGTTGAGCGCGGTGCCGTGCCCACCGTAGAGTTTGCCATCGCTGTAGTAGACCTGCTGCATCCGGCTGTCCAGCGGGTCGAGCTTGGAAAGCTGCTCGTTGTGCTTGGGCTCTTGGGTGAAGAGCAGGTTCCAACAGCCCGTACCAAAAGGCGTGACGACAGTGGTGTCGTTGATGCAGTCCTTGAGGGGGGCCGGGCCATCTTTTTGGTTGACCAAAGGCGGCACGCCATAGGGGTTGACGGGCTGAATCGAATTGAACAGCCGTAGCCGGGGGTTGCGGCTGTTCAACGACCCGGTGTTGGCAATGGCCCAGACCACCAGTTGGTCACTCACGCGGGGGCCTTGAGTCAGGCCACCCGGCGTGTTGGCCTCGTCGGCGGCGTTGGTGCTGAGGAAATACTCGGTTCCGCCGTAGCTCTCACTCCACTTGTCCTTGGGCGAAATGGCCGGCCAGACGGTGAAGCCGGGTTTACCGTTCACAGTGTTTTCGGTGCGGAACTCCACTACCGAAATCGAGGGGGTTCCGGCAGCCAAGGCCCGCTTGGAGATGGCATAAATGTTGGCGCTCTTGAACTCCCCGGCCCCCAAGAAACTGTACTCGTTGGTGGTCAGGAAGATACCGTTGGCATCGGCTCCAATGTGGGGGTAGTCGCCCAGGCAGGGGCCGTTGCCGGTTCCGTCGGGGTTGAGGCTACAGCCGTGGTTGGGGGTGCCGTCGGTGCCATCATTTTGTACTGGCAGGTGGTAGATCATCCAGTTTCCGGTGGGGTCGGAGGTCTGGCTGACCGCGATATCCAGACTATTTTTGCCCGTAAAATTGCCGCTGGCCGGGTCAACGAACAAGGTCAGCACCACGTGGTAGAAGCGCTTGGTGTCGGGGTCATAGTAGCAAATGGGGTCGGTAATTTCGGGGCCAAAGCGGTTGGGCGAACCGGCAGGCAGGTCGCGCCGGATGGCAGCCGGGTAACCGTAGAAGGTGTTTTGGTCAATCACCCCAGTAGCCGGGCTGCCGTCGGTATTGAAAACCCGCAGCACATCGTTAACTGACTCGAGGATATAGCCGTTGCCTACGCACAGCGCTTGGTCAGGGGGTTCGACGGTAAACTGGTTACCATTGTTGGCTAGGCGCTGGTCGCGCAGATTGAGGCCCAGGAAGCTATTTTGCAACACCGGGTTGCTGCGGTCTGAAGAAATCTGTACCCCGCCGACTTGCACTCCCTGTACCGAGGCTCCGACCACACCGCCGCGCTGGCTATAGCTACGGTTGACCGGCGAAAGGCCAGTGCGGGCTTTGAGGCTGCTGCGCAGGTCGGGGCTGAGGCTGCCCTCGTTGCCGATGCTGCCGGGGAACAGTTCAGGGTATTGCAGGCCCTCGACCCCGGCTCCGCTGGAGCGCATGGAAGCCGTGCCAGTGCTCTGAATGAGCCGGGTGCTGCCGTCTACCCCCGAGACCTCGAGGCTTGCCAGCCCGTCTTGCCCACTGGTCTGAGGCTTGACCCCAGAGCTACAGGCCGCCAGCACTGCCAATACCGCTACCAAACCCAACCGATTTATTGGTTTCATTATTCACCACCGTAACTACTGCCAGAATGAAAGGCCGAACTTCTGCCAGTTATAGCAGCCCTTGCCTCCTTTCCAGAACTACTTCAATGCTTCTCAACTTTAGTTCTCGAGCTTTTGCTGAGTCAATAATGAAATGTGTTACTCACAGAGTTACGCCTAGTTACAATTCCTCCAAAGATTTGTCAGCAACGTTTTAGGCTTAGTTATCTTTGCTCAAAAGAGGCAGATGTCTGAAGAAAAGCTCAAAGAGCTGCTCATAAAGATTGGGGGCGGGCTGGGGTTGTGCTTGCATAACTCGAGCAGTTATCTACCGGAGGGTGTAGGGGCCTCTTCACGCAGGGGATATTCGCGGGAAGCGCCATTCCTGCAAGGCTGGCTTGACAAGTTTGCCCACGTCGACCTACACTCACTCTTATCCGCGCTGGGGCGCGGGGAAAACCAAACAACTTAGGGCCCTTGCGGCCCCAAGTAAGTTCTCTTATCCAGAGCGGCAGAGGGATTCGGCCCTGCGAAGCCGCAGCAACCCAGCAAAAGTGTCGCCACATAACCGGCGCTTCTCGCTCAGGTGCTAACTCCGACCTGAAGACCCCCGATTTGCTGTAGGCACACAGCATTTCACGATTAGGCACAATCGAAGGCTTCAGGAAAGATAAGAGAAGGGTGCAAAGCTAAATCTAGCCCCCTTCCTTAGTTCGGTAGAGAACGAACAGGTAGGGGGTTTTGCAATTTGCAAAACTCCTACCAAGTGAGCGCTGACCGTGCGCCGGAACGGTCGCAGGTCGCAAGTCACAGCTCGAGGACGAAGCTTCTGGCATGAGACCTGTGACAAAGCCTCTCGGTCAGCATCCCTGGCCCCAAATCTAGCGGTAGGAGAAAAACCATGTCCGACAAAAAACTCAGCTTCGAGACCCTGCAACTGCACGCTGGCTATAGCCCCGACCCCACCACGGGGGCCCGGCAAGTACCGATTTACGCGACCACCAGCTACCAGTTCCAGGATGCCGACCACGCCGCGCGGCTTTTTGGCCTCCAGGAGTTCGGCAATATCTACACCCGCATCATGAACCCCACCACCGACGTGCTCGAGAAGCGCATCGCGGCGCTGGAGGGCGGGGTGGCGGCGCTTGCCACTAGCTCGGGTCATGCTGCTCAGTTTTTGAGCATCACCAACGTAGCTCAGGCCGGCGATAATCTGGTTTCCACGCCCAACCTTTATGGGGGCACGGTCAACCAGTTCAAGGTCACGCTGCCACGCCTGGGCATTGAGAGCCGCTTTACCAGTCGGGCCGAAACCGCCGAAGACTTCATCGGCCTCAGCGACGATAAAACCAGGGTCTGGTATTTGGAGTCGGTGGGCAACCCGGCTCTCAATATCCCCGACTTCGAGAGCATTGCCGCTGCCGCCAAAGAGCGGGGTATCGCCCTTTTTGTGGATAACACTTTCGCCCACGGGGGCTATTTGTTCCGCCCGATTGAGTGGGGGGCCAACGTGGTGGTCAACTCCGGTACCAAGTGGATTGGTGGGCATGGTGCGGCCATCGCGGGGCTAATTGTAGATGGTGGGAACTTCAACTGGGACAACGGGCGCTATCCGCTAGTAGCCCAGCCCCAACCCGGCTATCATGGCCTCGAGCTGACCAAGACTTTTGGCAACCTGGCCTTTATCCTCAAAGCCCGCGTGGACGGCCTACGCGACCAGGGGCAGGCCCTGGGCCCCTTTGAAGCCTGGCTGCTGCTGCTGGGCCTCGAGACCCTCTCCCTGCGCTCACAGCGCCATATAGAAAACACCCTGGCCCTGGCCCACTGGCTGCGCGAGCAGGACGAGGTGGCCTGGGTCAACTATCCTGGCCTGGAAGACCATCCCAGCCATGCCAAGGCCCAGAAATACTTTGGGGGCAAGCCGGGTTCTGTCCTGACCTTTGGTCTCAAGGCCGGATATCAGGCTGCCAAGAGCTTTATCAATGGCCTCGAGCTGGTTTCGCACCTTGCCAACGTGGGCGACACCCGCACCCTGGCGATTCATCCGGCTTCTACCACCCATTCCCAACTCTCGCCCCAGGAGCAGGTGCAAGCGGGCGTAAATCCCGAGCTGGTAAGGATTTCGGTAGGCCTGGAAGCACTGGAGGACATCCAATCGGATATCAAAAACGCACTGCGCCAGAAGGTGGCAGTCTGAGTCAGCAATGTGTGGGGTTGTGAGCAGCACTGAGCCAAACGTCGAACGACCAACGCCGAAAGCTGAGAGCTAACAGCTGAAAGCAGAGGGCGGAGAGCCAAACGCAAGACGCTAAACGCCGAAGGCAGCAGCAAAATACTAAAGAGCCAAAGAGCTACACCAGGACAGTATAATTGGCTTATCAAGAAACATCGTCTGGGACGTAGTTTGTGTTTTTAGTTTTTGACTTTAAGCCTTCAGCGTTTAGCGTCTGGCCTTTAGCCTGCTGCTAAACCCCCTGGAGTAATCAATGACCGACTTCCTCATCCAAGAAGCTTGGGGCGACCACGAAGCCCTGATTATCAAACCGCCCAAGAGCCGGGGGCGGGTTGCGCCGCCGGTTCCAGCCCAGGCCCTGGTGGCCCAGGGGTTTGGGCTCGAGTATGGCGGCTGGCTTCCCGAGGTGCGGTTGCGCTACGAGACCTACGGCAGCCTCAGCCTCGAGCGCGACAATGCGGTGCTGGTGTTTCATGCCTGGACGGGTTCGGCGCACCTGGCGGGATCTTACGGCCCCGATACGCTGGCCTCGCTGCCCAGGCTCGAGCAGGCTTTTGGCAGTGAGGGCTGGTGGGACGAACTGGCCGGGCCAGGGCGGATGCTCGACACCAATCGGCAATTCGTGATTTGTGCTAACCACCTCGGCAGTTGCTACGGTAGCACCGGCCCGACTTCCATCAACCCCGAGACCGGTCTAGCCTTTGGCCCGGAGTTTCCGCTCCTCACCGTGCGCGACGTGGCTCGAGCCCAGGCCAAGCTGCTGGATTTTTTGGGCATCGAAAAAGTCACCCTGCTGGGGGGCAGTTTGGGTGGGATGGTGGCTTTGGAGTTTGCCCTGCTATTCCCCGAGCGAGTCGCCAAGCTGGTAGTGCTGGCGACTCCTCCCGTGCATGGCCCTTGGGCCAGAGCCTTTAATCGGCTCTCGAGGGAAGCGCTGGAGTCCGACCCTTCCTATCAATCCCCTGACTCCGAGCAGCTAGGGCTGCAACTGGCTCGGGCCATTACCATGCTTTCCTTCCGCTCACCCGAGTCGTTCAACCTGCGCTGGGGCAACGCCCCCGAACAGGGGGAGAGCTATGTGCTGTATCAGGGTGAGAAGTTCGCGCGGCGTTTTGATGCCAATGCCTATTTGGTGCTTTCTAAAGCCATGGACACCCACGACGTGGGGCGGGGCCGCAATGGCCTCGAGGGGGCGCTAGGCCAGCTCCGGGACATCCCCAGCCTATTCGTGGGCATAAACTCCGACGTGCTCTACACCGCCGCCGAGGTGCGCGAAACCGCGCGGCTGGCCGGAGGGCACTATGCCGAAATCAAGAGCCCACACGGGCACGATGCCTTCCTCATCGAGACCGATCAGGTCGAGCGTATCTTGGCCGATTTTCTCTGAGAGCACTATTCAACCGGGCGAAGCTTGGGGATGCTTGCCAGGCCCACCCGGTCTCTGGGGTCTATGCTTAGCCGTGCTCCAGAACCTTCAAAACGGTAGCGCCGTCCGCTCACTGGGCCGATGGCGATGAGGGTAGACTGACCGGTGTACTCTAGCACGATGCTAAAGCGGGGTTGAGGAACTTTGGGGGTGGTTTGGTTTTTCCCCTGAGTCTGGGGGAGCTGGTGTCGTTTCTCTCCACAACACGGCATGATATTCCTCCTCGTAGGGTGGAGATGGGGAGCGATGGCTGAGGCGCTGGAGCAAAATCGCTCCGCCCGATAGCCCCAGCCACAGCAAAACCCCCTCGCGCCAGCCAGGGGCTAGCAATAAGCTCACTGGCACAGCCACCCACAAGCTAAGACAGTAAAAACAATCCAGCAACTGCCCCCAAAAGCCACTCTCAGCAGCTTGGCGCAACCGCAGCCCCAAGTTCCAGGGGCCATCCTCCGCTTGGAGCAGGTGGGTGACGCGCCAGACGGCAAGCGTGCCTAGCAGGATAGCCTCGAGGCTCATTGAACACTCCCCTGTCCAGGAGGGCAAAAGTCTATCGTAGGCCCTCCCGGACACAAGTGCTGGCTACACCACCACCGTGAAACTATAGAACACCAGCTTGTTGGGGGTGTAGTAGTAGTCACAGCCGACAATAGTGCGCTTGTACACCCGCAGCTCGAGCTGATAACAGCAGGTCTCGGGGAAAATCTTGTGGATGCACTCGCTGGGGATATGTAGCCTCAGCCCACCCCCGTGCCAGATGGGCGCAGCCGCCCCTTGGGTGCGAGCGACTCCATAATCTGGCCCGGAAAAATCGGCGGCGGGAATGACCCCCAAAGCTACCGAGGTCAGCGATGCCGCATGACCCCCTGCGATGCACTTTTGGAGTTCGTCCAGCACGTCTACAGCCAGGTTTTTGCCGTAGGTGGCAATCAGGCTGTAGAGCGCTAAGTGGCCGTCCACATCGTAAGCGGTGAAATCAATGTCTAGAGCACTCCCCGCCCCGATCTGCACGTTGGTGCAGGGACCTACCGACATCCCGCCGATACGCACGTCGCTGATGTCGGCAGCAGGCTCTAGGTTGGGGTTGCCAATGTTGTCCAGGGTAAGCTTCAGGCCGTTGGGGGTCTCGCTCGAGCAGAAGGGCAGGATGCGCCGGTTGATTAAGGTTCCGCTGCCACCGTCGTTGTAGGCCACCACCCGCAGATAATAAAGACCGTCGGCAAAGAGGTTTTTGCTTAACCAGACCATCAGTGTGTTGTAGTTGTCGGAGAGCCAGAGGTTGGGAGGGAAGCCTCCGATGCGGGCCGTGGCGTGCTCGCGGCTTTCATAGACATAGCGTCCACCGATGGTCGCTGGGCTAAAGCCCACAGGCACGTAGGGCTGGGCCAAAGAGTGATAGTAGGCCCGACTGAAACCGCCCACTGCGGCCTGTGGCATGGCATTCCAGTTGATATTGTCGCTAGACCACTCCAGCTCATAGTAGTCAACGTTGGCCGTGCTGCCAAACAGGCCCGAAATCACCATCGAGTCTGCGAAGGGACGGTCTGCATACACTGCGATGACCCCTGGGTTGGCGAAGCCTTCGGGGGCTGGCGCGCCCAGGTTGCCCCCAATCTGACTAACCGGGGTCGAGCAGACCTGGTCGAAGACCATACAGTTGCCTTCAGGATCAGGGATGTTAGGAACACAGCAGGCTTGGTCGTTGGCGACCAGGGTCACGCTGAGGTTGGTGGGGATATCCCACCGCGCATCCCAGAAGTTCTCGTCCACAATCACCGTACCCCGCTCACGGCAGTCCTGCGTAACCTTGAAGATCAGGTCGGGGTTGCAGTCCCACCAGGGCTCCCAGGGCCACCAGGGCCACACCCGCAGACGCTGGAGTTCGGGGGTGGTGGGCAGCTTCTGCAATAGCTGCTCGCGCAGGCTGGGCAGGGCTGCTACGTTCACGGTGTTTTCGGGCGGTCTGGTCAGCGCCCCGCGCTCAGCTAAGAGTTCCTGGAAGATGCCCAGGCTGGGCTTGGGGCTGGGCATTGGAATCTTAGAGAAGCGGTTTTCGCCCTCCAGAATAGGTAAAATTTTGTCTACCAGGCGAGGCTCGAGCCGCCAGTCGCGCAGCTTCCACCACCACCAGGGCCACCAGCCGCAACACCAGCGAAACTTCAGGGTGAAGCTGCCGTTGGCATCGGTAACGGCACAACCCACCTGCTGAAGGCTGCTCCACCACCACCACCAGTCCACGTCGTAGGCACATACCGTAGCCCCTGGAACCGGGCTGCCATCGGGGCATACCACCCGTCCAGTAACACTAAAGGTGCGACACCAGCGCCACCACCAATACCAGTAATAGGCTGAGATGGTGATGGGCAGTTTTAGGTTGGCTTGCCCACGCCAGGCCGAGGCGCTCAGGGTCTGGGTGAGGGTTTGTAAGCCGACGATTTCCTCGTCACTGGCATCGCCTGGCCCTACCACCACCTGCAAGGAGCCCGGTGCGCGCTCGAAGGAGAAACTCACGCTACCCTGGCCTTTGGCACTCAGGGTCAGGGTTTTGGAAGTCACTTTGCCGTTGCTACTCACCAGGGCCACTTTGATGGGGCCTTCGGGCTTGAAGTTCTCGATACTCGAGGCATCCAAGGGAACCTCGAGGCTAAATTTCTCTTCGTTCCTGGCCATGTTCCACCCCTCCCAACGCCTGGGGCGTTGTAGCTCTATAAAAGCGCAAGAGAGGTTACATCTAGGTAACACCTGCCCACCCTCAAACTCGAGGGAGGGCTAAAAATGAGCTTGCTAGCAGGCTTTTATTGCTTTCACCAAAACCGGAGCGTTTACGCTCTATCGCAGCAGGCTGCTAATGGTTTGTTGATAGATTTTAGCCCGGTCTTCCAGGGGCAAAGCCCCGAAATCCCCGCTGATGAAAGTGGCCTTGCCGTTGCCATAAGCAGAAGCCTCGGAAACGGGCTTTTTCTTGTCTTCCTGGGTGATTAGAAGCAGGCGGCCTCCGGCTTGCACCCAGCCGCGCAGCATCAGGCGCTGCGCATCGGGCCAGTTTTGCGTCCAGTCGCGCTCGAGCACCCATACCACCAAGGAGTAGTTACGAATCTTGTCCAGGCCGGGCCGCTGGGAGGGATTAATTTTTAGCACATCCGGCTTGAAGCCCAGGTTTTCCAGTGCGGCTTTGCCCCCCTCGAGGCCGTCGGTTTCCACGATTAGCAGCGCAGATTTACTGTTTTTGGGCACAGTGGGCTGGGCATCTGCCGAGAAGTTCACTACCAACTGCTCGCTGCTGGGGCCGGTTTCGCCGCCCTTAATGGCTTTGACCACGTAATGGTAGGGGCTGCCCCGGCTGAGGTTGGTGTCGGTATACGTGGGGTTATCCACCCGCACCGAGCCGTTGGCGCTCAACTCCCGCACCTCGTAGGCGGTGGCTCCAGGAACTGCGTTCCAGGTAACTACGATTGTGCCGTCTTGGTATTTGGCCTGAAGGTTGGTGGGGTTAGGCAGAGGCTCGGCCTGTTGCGGGGGGTTGCCGCCGAGGGCGGCCCAGGCTTGCTGGAGTTGGATTTCACCCCTGCCAGTGCCTGCTTGCAGGGGTAGGGCGGTGTTGAGCAATGCGTTTTTCACCGCGTCAGCTTTGGCCTGCCCGTTCGACATCAAAAGAGCCGCGCTCCCGGCAACCAGCGCGGTGCTGGTCGAGGTTCCGCTCATTGCCATGAAGCGCCCACCGGGAATCGCCGACATCACATTCACGCCGGGGGCCACCAGGTCGGGTTTTTGCAACACCACGTTGTAGGGCTGGCCCCAGCGTACCTCACCCCGGCTGCTGAAGCTGGCGAGCTTGTTGTCCTGGTCTACTGCCCCCACCCCCAGCACCCCCGGCATATTGCCCGGCGAGGTGGTGGTTCCTCCGCTGTTACCTATAGCGAAAACCGGCAGTACCCCCATCTGCTTCATGCGCTCGATGACCGGAGCGAACTCACTCCAGCTGCCCTCCATGCCCAGCGACATCGAGACGATATTGACATTTTGCTCGAGCACCCAGTCCAGGCCGCCCAAAACCTGGGCCAGGGTTCCGTTACCCTCGGGCAGCACCAGCGCCGAGACAATCTTGGCCTCCGGGGCCACCCCCACCCCGCTGCCCACCAGCAAACCGGCCGTATAGGTTCCGTGCTGGGCCGAATCGTAGGGTTGGCTCTGGTGGGGGGTTCCGCTGGAGTCAATTACCGCGAAGGCTGCCACTTTGCCGCGCAGGGCCGAGTGCGAGGCATCCACACCGGTATCCAGGTGACCGATACGCACTCCCTGACCACGCAACCCAGCAGCCCACAAGGCTTTGGCCCCAATTTTTTCCAGTGCCCAGTCGCTGCCCTGGTCGCTCGCAACCGCTAAGGCATTGGCTACGCCGCTCACCAGCCGAACCTTGCGGTTGGCATAGACCCGCTCTACCCCCGGCAGGTTGAGGAGCTGTCCCACCTGAGACTGGGGCAGCCGCAGCAGCAGGCTCTGGCTGGCCCAGAAACCCTCGCTGGACTGAATCTTGAGCTTTTGCTTGATCTGGCCCAGGTGGGTTTGCAGGATGCGGATAAAGGCCTTGCGGGTCTGGCCTTTGGGTAGCATGGGCCCACCAAACTCCACAATCACCTCGACCATAGGGTCATTCTGGGTTTTTTGGGCCATTGCCAGGGGATAGGCTAACAGCATCAAGAGGGTGAGGAAAATGCGCAGGCTCATGTCTTTAAGCTATGCGGCCTTGGGGATGCCAACTTGAGCTAAAACTAAAGGTTTCTTGGGGATTTGCCTTGAGGCGGGCTTAATCTGGGCCTCGAGCCTTTTTCTGGGGGGTAAATCCTGGTTGAAAATCAGGATATGCTAGGGGGGTGTCAGCCCAAACTGCGGATGTAATCGTGATTGGAGCAGGGATTATCGGCGCGGCCTGCGCCTATCGTCTGGCCGAGCGCGGCTTGAGGGTGCGGGTGGTGGAAAAATCGGCCGCCCCGGCTATGGGCTCGACCGGCAAGAGTGCCGCCGGAGTGCGAGTGCAATTTAGCCAGACCACCAACATTTTGCTCTCCTGGAACAGTATTCTCGAGTACCAGCAGATGCCCCAGGCGGCTTACCGGGCCATAGGATATTTGCTTTTGGTTCCTGAGGCCGACTGGGCCGAGCATCTGCGGGGGCTGGCTTTGCAGCACCAACTTGGCGTGCCCGCCCAAGCCCTGAGCCCGGAAGAGGCCCAGCGCGTCGTCGAGTTCGACCCCCAGGGGCTGGCCGGAGCCACCTTTGGCTCCGCCGATGGCACCGTAGACCCGCATGGGATTTGTATGGAATACCTGCGCCGAGCCAGGGAGTTGGGGGCGGTGGTTCACCTCGAGACCGAGCTTGTAAGTGCGGCCCGAACCGCAGAGGTCTGGCAACTCCAAACGACTGGGGGCAAGTTTGAAGCCGGATACGTGCTTAACGCGGCGGGAGCCTGGGCGGGCCAAGTCGGGCGGCGGGCTGGGCTCGAGATTCCCGTAGAGCCTGCCCGGCGCATGGTTTTCACCACTAGCCCACTAGCTTGGCCCCATCGCTATCCGCTCACCATTGACCTAAGCAGCGGCTTTTACTTCCGCTCGGAGGGCGAGCGTCTGCTGATGGGCCGCAGCAACCCCGCCGATTTGGGGTTTGCTGAAGGCATGGACTGGGGCTGGCTCGAGCCCACCCTCGAGGCCGGTCTGCGGCGCTTCCCCTGGCTCGAGCAGACCGGCTTGGATCGCAGAGCTTCCTGGTGGGGCTATTACGAAGTCACCCCAGACCACCACCCGATTTTGGGCCGGATGCCCAGTATGGAGGGCTGGGTCAATGCCTGTGGATTTTCTGGGCACGGCGTGCAGCAGGCCGCCATGGTCGGGCGTTTGATGGCCGAAGAAATCGTAGACGGGCGGGCCTTCAGCCTTGACATCAAGCCCCTGCGCTACGAGCGGTTCACAGCGGAATACAAGGCCCTCGAGCGCAATATTGTCTAATGCTCTGCGGCTGAGGTTGCTCGCAGGCCAGGGTTGACTGTCTTATTGCGAGTAGTTACTATTATCAAGACATGACCCATAGCGAAGAGCACAAAACCGTACTGCAGATTGTTCAGCCCGGCCTACTGGGTTTGATGGATGGCTCGGTTTCCACCCTGGCTCCCATCTTTGCCACCGCAGCCCTCACCGGCAAGCCCCACGATGCCTTTTTCGTGGGCTTTGCGGCCTCGCTGGGTGCTGGCATCAGCATGGGTCTGGCCGAAGCCCTCTCCGACGACGGGGTGATTTCCGGGCGGGGCAGCCCCCTCATCCGGGGCGCTGTAACCGGTGGGGCCACCTTTCTGGGCGGTATGTTTCATACTTTGCCCTTTTTGATTCAGGATTTGCACACCGCCTTGATGCTGGCCTACGTGGTGGTGGTGGTCGAGCTTCTAGTTATCGCTTATATCCGCTTTCGCTTTATGAAAAGCCCACTGGGGCAGACGGTTGTCCAGGTCATTATGGGTGGAGGACTGGTATTTGCCATTGGGGTGTGGCTGGGCCGGATTGGTGCGAATTGACGTATCCAGGCTTGTGCCACAATAAGGCTCTGGCGTACACTACACAGCGGTAGGTGGATTAATGAATGACCTCATCTGGATCATCAGGTTTAAGGCTTAACCCCTAAGCCATACCCGAACCCCGCATTGTGTGGACGCACGTCCACTGGTAGCTAGGCGGCCTTTGGGCCGCCGGTTCTTTTGGAGTGCTCGAGCCCTCGCCGAAGCTATTTTGCAGGTGAACTATGACCACGTTAAACCAAACCGTACAAACCCAACTTGCCATGAAAGTGCGCGACCTGAAGAAGGTATTTCGTAAGCGCGAAGGATGGGTGCGGGCTAAGGTCAAGGAAGAATGGGCTTTGAAAGGGGTCTCCTTTGACGTATATCAGGGTGAAACCTACGGTCTGCTCGGCCCCAATGGCTCGGGCAAATCCACCCTGATTCGCATTCTCTCCACCCTCCTGGTTGCCGATGGTGGACAGGTACAGATGATGGGACTGCGGCTGCCGCAGGACGAAAACAAGTTGCGCCGCCTGTTGGGGCGAGTGAGCGTGGACGCGGCCTTTTACAAAAAACTCTCGGCACGGGAAAACCTGCTCTATGCAGCCCAGCTTTATGGCCTCGAGCCCAGGGCCGCCGAGCGGAATGCCATGCAGATTCTTGAGCGCCTGGGTATCGAGTCGCGCCGTTTTGGCGACCCCCTGGAGGAGATGAGCCGGGGGATGCAGCAAAAAATTGCCATCACCCGCGCTCTGCTGATCAACCCGCCCTTGCTCTTGCTGGACGAACCTACCACCGGCTTAGACCCCAAAAGCCGCCGGGACGTACAGACTTTTCTCGAGGATTTGCGGGCTCGAGAAGGCACCACCATCCTGCTCACCACCCACGACATGGCCGAGGCCGAGCGCCTTTCCCACCGCATCGGCTTTTTGGCCGGAGGTTCGCTGGTCGCTGAGGGAACCGCCCAAAGCCTGAAAGCCCAAGCCGGAACCGACGACCTCGAGGAAGCCTTCATCACCCTCACCGGCGAGGATATGGGCAAGGACGAAGAAGAGGATGTTGAACGTTGACCGTTTACCGCGAAGAACTGTCGCAAGTCACAAGTCGCCGGTCTCGGGTCACAAATAGGGTTTTGACCCGAGACACACGACCTGTGGCCTGAGACAGCGCCGCTGCGGTCAACGCGACCAAAGGGGGCTTTATGATTGAACGATTTTTCCGTCCCATGTGGGCCTTTGTTTTCCGCGACTGGCACTTGACCCGGCGCTACTTTAGCTGGGTGGTGGTGTTCGTGTTTTATGCCATCGTCAACTCTGCCACCATCGCCCTCATCGGCAAAGCCCAAGGGGATTTTCGCCTGACCCTGACGCTCTTATTGGGTGTGCTGCTGTGGTCGTTTTTGTCGGCCATGTACAACGAGATCGCCAACTCGATTTCCTACGAGCGCTGGGAGGGGACTTTGGAGTACACCTTTATGGCTCCGGTCTCTCGCCTGATTCACCTCACCGGGGTCTCGCTGTTCGCGGTTATCTACAGCATTCTGCGCACCATAGTCATCCTGGTCGGGCTGGTTTTGTTCATCCAGACCTCGGTGAGTGGGGCCAACCTGCTGGGCGTACTGGCGGTGCTCCTGGTGGCGAGCCTGGCCTTCATGGGCTTAGGCTTGATGGCTGCTATTCTGCCGGTGATGTCACCAGAAAATGGGGCCCAGGCCACCAACATCTTTCAGGGCGTGCTGCTCTTGGTCTCGGGCATCTACTACCCAATTAGCGTGCTCCCGAGCTGGGTGCAGCCCTTGGCCTATTTGTCACCTGCGACCTATGCCCTCGAGGCCAGCCGCAAGCTGATGGGCATTTCCAACCCCGACTCCAGGCCCGGTCACTTGGTCGGCGCGCCCCTTTCGGCGGTGCTGCCTGAGCTGGGAGTCCTGCTGCTGATGGGTGTAATCCTGATCCCGGCGGGACTCTTGGTGTTTCACCAGGCCGAAGTTTGGGCCAAGCGTACCGGCAAGCTGAAGAGAACCGGCTAGGGGCGGGAAGCGAGCGGCAAAAAACAGGTTTTGTAGGGGCAGTCCCTTGTGGCTGCCCGCCCCCAGCGGAGGGTCGTCCATGTATCCGAACGCGGATGTTCAAGAGATAGTTGGGACGTTGCTGAAAGCAATCAAATCCGTTTTGTCGGACAATCTCGAGGGCATTTACCTCAAAGGCTCGTTGGCACTGGGCGATTTCGACCCGAAGACCAGCGACATAGACCTCCTGGTCATTAACAAAGAGCTTGTATCTGAAGAAGATTTCACCCGACTTGCTGAAATGCACAGCCAAATCCAGAAGATGCACAACCGCTATGCCAACGAGGTCGAACTGGCCTATGTTCCCCTGAGCGCCATCCAGAACTTCAGACCGCAACAGCAGTATCCGGTTCTCGAGCGCGGCGTTGGCGAACGGCTCAAATGGAAATCGCTGGGGGCCAACTGGATTCTGGAGTTCTGGACGGTGCGGGAGCACGGCATCACCCTCTATGGCCCCAACCCAAAAACGCTGATCCCCCCCATCACCTCCGATGAAATAGTGGGGGCTGTGCGGCAGGTGCTTGCTCAGGATTGGCTGGAGTGGGTGGACACCTGGGATAGCCCGGAGTGGAGCACCCACGCGGGCGAGATGCGCTTCGTGGTCGAGACCCTGTGCCGCGCTTTGTACACGGTTGGTCATGGTGAGTTATCCAGCAAACCAAAAGCAGTGCGGTGGGCACTCCTGACCTTGCCTGAGCCTTGGCGTAGCCTGATCACCGAGTCGCAGTCATGGGTGGCGGGTGGGTCGCTTGATGGGGCAAGGGTCGCTCAAATAGAAGCTTTCGTGCGCCGGGTAGCAACACAAGTATCTCTAGGTCAGGTTTAGCGCTCTGTGCTAAACTACAAAACTTGAGAATATCGCCTCCAGAACGGTTAAATCGGCTTATTATAAACCGCCTCCGAGACAGCAGTCTGACGATAAACTACTTTATATCTGCGGGGTTTCATCACGGCTTCACTGCTAAGGTGGACTTTAGAAAACAATGCTCGAGCATTCTACAAACAGTGTGCCTCAACCTTTAGCAGTCAGTAGCCAGCACGTCCCTTCGTCTGAGGCGGTCAATTCTTTGCAAGAAGAGATTCAGGAATATGCCCAAGACCAGGCGCTCAAACGTAGGGTATTTCCTCGAGCCGCCTTAGTTGGGGTTCTAGCAGGTTTGGTGGCCGTGTGGTTTCGCTGGGTCTTGTTGCTTGCTGATAGCCTACGCAATCAGCTCATTGCTTGGATGCACCATCTGGGCAGCGGAGGTTGGCTGGTGGGCTGGCTGTTCCCTTTGCTCTGGGGGGCTATAGGAGCTTTTCTAGCTGCCTTGATTGTGCGCTACTGGTCACCCGAGAGTGCGGGCAGCGGGATTCCCTTTCTCAAGTCGGTTCTATATCAGAAGCGTAATTTTTTTTGGCTAAGGCTTTTGCCCGCCAAATTTATTGGCGGAGTTTTGGCTATCGGTGGAGGTCTGGCTCTTGGGCGTGAAGGACCTACAGTACAGATGGGAGGAGCGGTAGGGGCCGGGGTGGCTTATCTTTTCAAGAGCATCCCGCGTGAGCGGCTTAGTTTGATCGCAGCAGGCGCAGGAGCTGGTCTGGCAGCGGCTTTCAATGCACCTCTAGCAGGTTTAACTTTTGTCATCGAGGAACTCCTGCGAGATTTTGCTCCTATCGCTTTTGGGGCTGCCTTGTTGGCCTCGAGTCTTGCCACCGTAGTCTCACGCTTGTTTAGCGGACAGTTTCCAGACTTTCGTGTACCGGAGTATCCTGCTCCACCGCTGGAGGCGCTGGGTGCATTTGTGGTGTTGGGTCTATTGGCAGGGCTATTGGGTGTGACCTTCAACAAAAGCCTGCTGTGGGTTGTAACCTGGGCTGATGGATTGCAGATGAATCGCATCCAGCTTTCTCTTTTGATTGGGGGTGGGATGGGGGTTCTGGCCTGGTTCGCGCCCAGTGTGGTAGGAGGTGGGCACAACCTGGTGGAGGCTGTCCTGAGCAACCAGATAGCCTGGGGATGGCTTCTACCTCTCCTGGTTTTGCGCTTTGGGCTAACCCTGATTAGCTATGCTGCCGGAACCGCTGGAGGCATATTTGCTCCCTTTTTGGTACTCGGAGCCTTGCTGGGGCAGCTAGCCGGGGTAGTGAACCACTGGCTGTTTCCCCAAGCGTCTGTGCCTATAGAGGCTTTTGCAGTGGTGGGCATGGCCGCGCTATTTACCAGTATAGTTCGTGCGCCGCTCACCGGAACCGTGCTGATTCTGGAGATGACCTCTAACTTTAACCAAATATTGATGGTACTAGCAGCGTGTTTCGCGGCCTATTCAGTAGCTGAAGCTTTGAATGACAAACCCATTTATGAAGCCCTGCTGCAACGGGATTTAACTAAACCCAGCGGTTCATCTGCCGAGGCCGCCCAACCTTAGTCTCGAGCTATCCCGACTTATGACAAACTGATAGATGTGATAGAAGTCCAGGATTTGAGCAAGAATTACAAAACTTTCACAGCCGTAGACCACCTGAGCTTTTCGGTGGGCGTAGGTGAAATCTACGGCCTGCTGGGGCCCAACGGGGTTGGGAAGACCACCACCCTGCGGATGCTGGCAACGTTGCTTCAGCCCAGCCAAGGCACGGCTTTGGTTGCAGGGTACGACATTCGCAAAGAGCCCCTCGAGGTGCGCCGCAACCTTGGCATCGTCAACGGGGGGATGCAAGTCTACGAACGGCTGACCGGGCGCGAAGTGTTGCAGTTTTTCGCCAGTTTTTACGGGGTGGAAGGCAAGTTGTTTGAGGAGCGGCTCGAGTGGGTAACACATCTCCTGCGGATGGACGATGTGCTGGGCAAGCTGGTGCGCGAGATGAGCACCGGGATGCGGCAGAAAACTGTGATTGCTAGGGCAATATTGCACCAGCCGCCGGTATTGCTGTTGGACGAAGCCACCGCCGGGCTGGACGTGTTCGCCCGCCGGGCCCTGCTGGACTTCATAGCTCAATACAAAGCCTTGGGCAAGTCGCTGGTCTATTCCACCCACGTCATGAGCGAGGCCGAGGAGGTCTGTGACCGAGTGGGCTTTATCAACGCTGGAAAGCTCGTCTACGAGGGCTCTAAGAGCGAGGCTCTGGCCATGGGCAAGGGGAACTTAGAACGGGCCTTTATCCGCCGCCTGGAGGTCGCATGAGCGCTGTGGTGCGAATCTACCTCAAGGAAATGCTCTCAGTATTGCGCGAACGAAGGGTGATTTTTACCACGCTGGTCTTGCCGATTCTGCTGATGCCCATTCTGATGTATGGCCCCCTGCTATTTTTTGGTAATGCGGCCCGGCAAACCGAGGCCAAAGTGCAGAAAGTTGGGGTGCAGGACATGCCCGAAGCAGCTGTGCTGTTTTTGCGCCAGGCCAAGGTCGAGCCAGTGCCCACCTCGAGCCCCGAGTCGGATGTGCGCGAGCAGAGGTATCAGGCCGCAGTGCGCTTCCAGGACGGCATTTTTACCATTTACGGGCGGCTTTCTGGTGCGACCCAGAGCAGCCTGGTGGTGAGCAAGCTCGAGACCGCCCTGCGGGGCTACAAGGATAGCCTGGTCGCACAGACCTTGCGGGCCAGGGGGCTTTCGCCACAGATTCTCGAGCCCGTTGGTATTCGCACCCAAGATGCCTCGCGCGTGCAGGAGCGGGCCGCAGGCATCTTTGCTTTCCTTATCCCGTACTTCCTGGTGATTTTTATCCTGAATGGTGGACAGGCTGTGGCTATAGATTCCACCGCCGGGGAAAAGGAAAAGGGAACTTTAGAAGCCCTTCTCGCCGCCCCCGTCCCGCTCGTGCAAATTGTTATCGGCAAGGCTTTGGCAACGCTTTCGGTGGCACTGGCTGCGGCCCTGGCGGGGGTGGTGGGTATATTGCTGGGTGGGACAGTGGTTCGTGGCTCGTTTGCCGGGCTTTTGCAAGGCCAAGGTGCGAATATTGGCGGGGGCTTGAGCCTCGAGCCCTGGGCCTACGGCGCACTGCTCCTCACCAGTGTTCTGTTCGCTGCCTTAATGGTCTCGATACAGCTTTCGCTCGGGGTGTATGCCCGCAGCTACAAAGAAGCCCAGAGCTTCATGGCCCCGCTGTTGCTGGTATTCATCATCCCGCTGCTGATGCTGCAATTCTCCGACTTCCTGACCCAGCAAGCCTGGTTTTATCTGATCCCGGCCTTCAACGTGATGCTGCTGCTGGACGGGCTGGTGAAGGGCTCGGCAGAGGGCTGGCAGGTCACGCTCACCTGGATTAGTACCCTGGTTTATGCGGCGCTGGCACTGGGTTTGGCGGTACGCAGTTTTCGTCGTGAGGACGTGGTGTTTCGCAACTAGAGACCTTTAGGGCCTCTTGCCCTCCGACCCCCGAGCCAAAGCGCTCGAGGCCCACTTCCAAGCCATGCTCACTCAGGACACCAACAGCTATTGGCGTAGCCTGACCGACCCGGCAACTCTGGCAGGCCACATCGTAGAGGCCAAAAACCAGGGGTTGAGCCTGGAGGCTATTGCCAAGCAGGTCAGCAAGACCTACCGGGCTAACTATCCCGCCAGTACCCGTTTGGTGCGAACGCTCTACAATGCTGGGGCCAACCGGGCTCAGCTCGAGGTGCTCCGCGCTTCTGGCTATACCCACAAACAGTGGCTGGCCACCCCAGGCCCCCGGACGCGTCCGGCTCATGCTCAGGCCAACCACCAAATCGTGCCTATAGACCAGGCCTTTGTGGTGGGGGGTTATAACCTGATGTACCCCGGAGACCGTAGCCTGGGAGCACCGGCAGGGATGATTGTGAATTGCCGGTGCACGCTGGTGGGAGCAATGATAAATGCGATTGTGGAGCAAGAGCCTCGCATTAACTCCAGTCAGCCACCCGCTGATTTTCGCATCGGGGATGACCGCTTGCTTCGGCGTAACGGCGCAATAGAAGTCTTGGGGGCTACTCGCGGATGGTTGCAAGCTCGTTACCCCCTTGAGCGTTCTCCACAAATATACCTAGCTCCTTCATCGGCTCAACTGGCTACTATCCAAAACCGGTGGTGGGAACAAGCCCGACAAGCAGGAATGCCCAAAGAATTTGCCACCATTGGTACTCAAGCTAGGGCCACTCGCTTTGGGAATGATGTGGTACTCCACCCAGACCTCAAAACTGAATTGCAAGGCTCACTGTGGCAGCGTCTAACCGCCGCTCGTACCCTATCTCATGAATGGTGGCATTTGCTGCGCCAGGCCCAGCGGGGGTTTTACCCGTTTGAAGAAGGTTCGGCAGACGTTTTTGCTGACCTGGTAGCTCGCCAAGCGTTTCAAGCTGACACTCGTGAGTTGCGTCGCTACCCTTTACTGGCTCAGGCAGTGGAGGAGTTTACAATCCGCCTGGGTAATGAATGGCTTTTGAAAAGCCGTAAAGCTGGTAATGCCCGGCAGTACTTCGAGCAGACGTTGCTTGAAGCGGGGTTTTCAAATGAACTGGTGCAGGACGTTTTGCGGTATACTACAGAAGCAGAGTGGTTGATAAAAGTTGGCCGACTGCTAGGAGTTCAGCCATGAAACGCACGTTTGAGCAAACTCGAGCCTACCTTACCAAGGCAGCGCTTTCCGAACAACTCGAAGTGCGTCATCAGGTGTTGAATGAGGTACGTTCCGACCCTAAGTTTTTTGCCTCTTTTAGTTCGGAAGAGCAGGCTTTACTGCGCGATATATATTCGGATGTGGTCAATGGCGCGTTGGAGTTGGCATCTAGCGCTCAGCCCGTGCTATAGTTTATCTTGAAACGCCCCTCCGGGGATTGGCAGCCTAAAAGCTGCAACCGGAGGGGTTTCGTTTTTGGCTAAGCTTGCCAAGTCCAGTCGCATCCCCCTCTCCCTGCGGAGGTTGCGTGAGGGGGTGGTGCTCTTGCGGGCCAGCAACGACACCATCGCCGATAGCTTCGGTACGACCATCACCGTTGAGGCTTTGATGCGTGACTGGTGGGAAGGCTACCGGCAGCACCGCACGGTCAGCTTGCAACACAACCTGCCTAGCCTGCGGGGTATTTCAGACGGGCACAACAAATTCAGGCTATTCCAGGGTTCTTTCCAAAAACTACTCTAAGCCATCGGCAGAGCTACCGGTTCTTTCTCGCTCAGCACAGCTTCTACGTCGGGGTAGTTGAGGATGTTGTAGTAGGGGTCGCGTTCGGCGGAGGTGAAGCCCGCGTCGGAGATGTGGCGAATAATTTGCCTCAAGGTGGCGTTGGTACGGCTATGTCCAGCAGCAACCGAGACCACGTTTTCCTCGAGCATCGTAGAACCGAAGTCATTCGCACCGTAGTAGAGCGCGGTCTGAGCCACCTTGAAGCCCATGCTGGGCCAACTGGCTTGCAGGTTGGGGATGTTGTTCAGTGCCAGACGGGCTACGGCGAGTTGTTGCAGGTACTCGTGGGCACTGGCCCCCGGAGCCTTGCCCTTGAGCCGGGTGTGCTCAGTTTGCAGCGCCCACATCGCCATCGCGGCGAAGCCGTTGTTGTACTTCCGCAACGCTTTCTCTTGCTGCTCACGGATGGTGACCAGGTGCTGCGCACGTTGCTCGTAAGTCTCGCCAAAGCCAATGACCATCGTAGCAATGGTGTACAGGCCGAGGATTTGGGCGGTGTCCAGAATGCGAAACCAGTCGCTGCTACGGATGCGGGCGGGTGCAGCCTTGGCCCGCACCTCGTCCACCAAAATTTCCCCGCCCGCGCCGGGAAGCCCATCCAGACCAGCGTCTTTAAGGGCTATTAATAGCTCATGGAGGGTGCGCCCGGTGATTTTCTCGAGGCCCAATATTTCCTCCGGGCTGAAAGCATCAATGCGTACTTCAGGGTAGTGGGCCTTGAGGTAGCGTAGCAAGTCCAGATACCACTCGAAGGGCAAATCCGGGTTCACCCCGCCCTGCATCAGGATGCGTCGCCCGCCCAGGCTCATCAACTCCTCGATTTTGTGACCAATTTCCTGGTAGGACAGCACGTAGGCATCACCCTGGCGCTTGGTGCGGTAGAAGGCACAGAAGTTGCAAGCCACGTTGCAGATGTTGGTGTAGTTGATGTTGCGGTCAATCAGATAGGTCACTATATCGGGCCGGGTACGGCGCAATCGGGCCTCGTGAGCTGCGGCTGCCGTATCTGCCAGGGGCAAGTCGTAGAGGCTGACGATTTCATCGGTAGAGAGGGCTTCGCCATGAACGGCGCGCTCTAATACGTCCATAGCTTGATGGTACACCTGCACCTTGTGAACACCGTAGCGTGGTGCACCGGAGACGGATAAAGGAGGAAGGCCAAAGGGGTGTTCATAGAAAACACTCTAAGGATGGGGCTTGGCCTCGACCCAGGAGACAGGTAAAGGAATAAGTTGGGGGGCGCGGATGTGCTGTTCTTCCTCGTGGTAGACTGCACGGGTCAATATTTGCTGTCTGCCGGGCGGGGTATGGGGATACTTGCACTAGTTTTACCCAGGCTCAACAATAGGGGTATAGGTTTTAGTCATGACGAGTGAAACAGGCCGTGGGTTGCTCGAGCTGCTATCTCCAACCCTGTTGGGATATTTGCTGCACCTGCTTCCGCAGGCAGAAAGCCTGGCTGAGGGGGTGTCAGGAAGCCTGTTGACCCCCGAGTTCGTGGAGCGCCTGCGCAGCGAGCTATTTTCGGGGTATGTGCTGGCTCAGTTGGGAGGGGAGAGCGCTTGGCTGGCTTTTTATAAAGGGCGCTTGCTCGAGGCTTGGCGGCAGACTGCCCAGGGCCACCTCACCGGCATTGCCGCCTACCGCAGCTTGCGTAGTGAATTACCCCACAGCACCCTTTGGATATACCGGCTCAGCCCCGAAGCCCTTCCCTCTATTCTGGCCCTCACCCAGGGCAATCTGCGGGCGGCTGCGATGCCTGCTGCCAGCGTGATAGCCGCAGATTTATTCGCTTCCTTGGGCCAAGAACAGTTCACCGGAGCGTTGGTACTCGAGGACGGCGCGGAGGGCCAGGGTTGGTATTTTTCACGCGGCCAGGTGCTTTTTGCTGCCGAGATACCGGGGGTTTTTCGCCACGGTCGCCTACACTTAGCCCATACCCCTTCCAAAGCCCCACCTGATTTGCTAGGGATGCTCGAGCAGGAGCAGCAGCAGCAAAAACTCGAGCGTCTGGAGGCTCTCTGGCAGGCTGCTCAGGCAGTTCTACGTGAATACATGGGCCGGGGGGCCGTCCCGGCTCTGGAACGCCTCAAACGCACCCACCCCAGCGAGAACCCGGCGCTGCTGGAGCCCTCCTTGCGGGGTTGGTTGGAGACCAGCCTCGAGCCCAACGCGGCTCGAATGTTTGACCGTCTGGTGAAAGGTTGATGCCTATGCCTGGCCTTGTCGTAGCTGCCCTTCTCACATTGGTCTGGCTGGCTGGTTTGATCAATGACAATGCTCTGCGCAGCCTGGCTGTAGGGCTGTTCAACTTTGTTGGGGCTTGGTCGCTGGCGGCAATCGCAACCCGCTCTCCGGTTGCTCTGCGGCAGGTGTTGCTGGGCCTCACGCTGGGACTGCTGCTGCTAGGAATTGGAGACTTGCTCTTCACTTGGGCGCTGAACTTTAGCGTAGATACCAGAGTCCTTCGCCAACCCATCTATATCGCGGGGGTGTTTTTGTTGTTGGTGATGGGGTCTATGCTGCCTTTTAGCATGGAGCGGCAGGGGCTCTACAGCGAGGGCTTTAGTCGCCGGGTGGTATTGCTGGCCTTGCTTGGAGGAGCGATTTTAGCAGGGTTGAGCTTCTTGGTGCGTCCCCTACCAACGGTGGATTTGCTCTACGCAGGAGCTGCTTTCTACCTCACCTTGGTATTTGTGCAGCAAGCCCAAATGCTGGCCGGGGGCCGGATTGGTCGGGCTTTGCAGGGCGTGGTGTGGGCGCTGGTGCTTGGCAGTCTGGCCCGTATTGTCACCGTGTTGGGCGGGGCCGAGCCCGCTCGCTGGTCGGTGGTGGTTTACGACCTGCTATGGATATCCGCGATGAGCGTGCTTACCTGGAGCGCCCGCCGCGGGGCCTGAGTATCTGCCAGTAGTGTGACAACTGTGCTCAGCAGGGCTTCAGGTATTTCCTAGGCAGCTTTCAGGAGGCCAGTCAGTCTGATGGCTGACAAGCTTAAAGAGGCCGCCCGTGCAGTACGTTCCAAGGTCAAGGAGGTAGCCGACAAGGCCCGCGCCCAAGTTCAGGATGTCAAGGCCGACACCACTGACAATCCTGTCGAGAAACTGAGCGAAAAAGCCAAGGCCGCCGTAGACCGTACCAAGGCCAAGATTCACCAGATAGACAGCGATGCCGCAGCCAGCCGAGCCAAGAAGTAGGGCAGCCTACATCGCGGTTCTCAGGCGGGCACAGTGAATATACTCAAGGCATCTCTTTCTGAAAACCGCTCTAGAAATTGCGAATATGCAAAGCTCGAGGCCGGGGAGATTCCCGGCCTCAGTTCTTAGGGCTCATGAGGCTCGAGAAGCCTGATCTTCGCTAGGGATGACAGGCTCGGTGGCAACCCAGTCGGCCATCCGGCGCATCATTTGGGCCACCTGGTTGCGCCAGCTATAAGAATCAGTCTGGGCGGCCTTGATGGCCCTAGCCTGACTAGCTTGGCTGCGATATTCCTGGACTTTTTGCTCGGCCATTTTGGTTTGTTGGTAATAGCTGTAATGATTCATAGACCCTCCCAGGGCTTGGGAAAGGGCTCTGTGCACACAACTCGAGGTAAGGTGGCCTCGTGCGCAGCCTGTTGCGGGGTCGCCGCTTCAGGAAGGGTGCTGAAAAAAACAGAGCCGAACTGGTCGCCAATCTTCCGAGCCAGGATCCTCTGAGCTAAGCTGTGGGGGGTTAGCCGTCAGAGGGGGCGATGGGAACGGTTTCAAAACCGCAGCTGCAAATCGCCACTTTTAGGCCAAGGGCACGAACTCGAGTTTCGGTAAACATCATTCCTCTCACCTCCTCTAAAGCTAAGTGTATAACAGACTGTATAGTGAATACAACCCCCTAGGAGTTGCTTGAACCAAAGCTAAAAAATCTATCCCTCTCGAGGCTTTACCCCAAGCTGGGATGAATATGCCTCGCTTGGGCGGGGCTTTCGTTGGCCCAAACCGCTTTCAAAGAGAAAATGGCTCGGAGACCGACAAGCACTCAAACCCCAACAAGAGCAATCCCTCGGCTTGGATAACCGAGGGATTTTGTCGTTCTGGATGGTGGGCCGCATAGGACTTGAACCTATGACCAACCGATTAAAAGTCGGTTGCTCTACCAACTGAGCTAGCGGCCCCTGTGCTGTGCCACAAGTGCAGACAGCAAGCGCGATTATAGGCAAATCCATTCAGCCTGTCTAGAGCGGTTTTCATAAATAAGCGTCCATTATCCTCGAGGTTTTTGTGTTAATGGGTGTCATCTCCAAACAATCCTTGCCCTGATAAAGCCCCTCACTGCCGCCGAGCGGGCCGAGCTGGAGGGACGGCTCGAGCCTTAGTTGAAATAGGGCCAGCAGCACCTTTCATGGCCTCGGTTTCTAAAACCGGGGGTTGTTTTAAGTTGGTGCGCCTCAAGTTACGGCAAAGCTAAGGCCGCCCCTAGTTTAAGGGCGCGGCCCAAAGTGAAACCTGGGTAAGCCTAGGCCGGCGTAGCTTGGAGGTCATGTGTGTTACGCCCAGAGTGCTTAGTCTGAGCGCTACGAGACTTTGGCAGTACCTCATCACCTCCGGCTGGAAGAACAGGCAACCCTTGTGCTGGAAGAAGCCTAAGGCCTTGCGGGGGTACTTTAGGGCCTGCTCGACCATGAGGTGCTGATCACCGCCTCGAGCGTAGGTAGTGACTTTTTCACCCTGGAGATAGAACGAAACGGGGGTAGATTTCTCGAGGGTCTGGATGAGCTGCTCATTGGGGTTCATAGGTTGTTCCTTTGGCCGGTGAGCCCCAAGCGTGTACCAGACGCAAGGGGCCTTCCGGGTGTGGGCTCGAGTTCCCTTTCCTGCTGCTCCTCGAGCCTGAAATCAGTGTAGAGAGTGTGCCGAAAAGTGAATGCAGAACGCTGTAGGCGATATCTCTACCTACCAACTAATTCGGGTTATAGCCCAAAGTGGCTTACAAAAGTATGTCCTCTTCAAACCTCTATGCTTCACCATAAGTCAAGTATTTGAACCAAGAACCTATGAACAGTAAAGTATAGCTGTGAGCCGCTATAGCCTCGAGGTAAAAGTCAAGCTGAGAGATTATCTATCCAGCCATAATCTGAGTGCCTACAAACTCGCTAAAGCGGTGGAGGGAGTCGGGGCAGACTCGATTTATGCCTACAGCGCTGGGCGCAAGAAGCCGAGCCTGGAGGCCCTCGGGCAGATCGCGGCGGCGCTCTCGAGTCTGACCGGGCAAAAGGTCGAGCCGGGGGAGTTGCTCGAGTTCGTGTCTACCCCGGTAATGGACGAAGAGACACGGGCCTGGATGGATGCCGGGCTTGCCCCTGCCCTCGAGCCCTATGACTGGGGGAACACCAACCCTAACAGGATAGGAAAGCCTGTGAAATACGTTCCCGGCGTGGGGCTGGTGGTCGAAGGGGCTAAGCGGTGAATCCGCTCGGGAACCGGGCGGTGGTAACGGTAAAGCTCCCTGTCCATAACCTTCAGGGTCATGAGCAAGAAGGTTATCGGCCTGCGGTGATCGTGGGCGTTCCAGATGCACTCGGAACCCCCCGCTACCCGATGGTTCTGATCGTTCCTCTCTCGACTCAGATTAGGCCGTGGGTTAAGCAGACTCCCAAGCTCTACCCAGTGCTCAAGACAGGCATGGGTGGCTTGACAGCGGACTCCGTGGCGCTGCTCGATAACTTGCGGGCGATTGATGCCAACCAGAAGCTTGAGCAGTCTCACCAAAGCGCAGTACAGGCCGATCCAGGAGGGTCTGGAAGGTGACCTCGGTTCCTGAAAAGCGCAACTCAAAAGGCTTTGGAACTGTCACTCAACTCCCCAACGGGCGCGGTGATATTGTTTCTGGGTGACGGACGGTACTGACGAAAAGAAGCGAGTCTCCGCCTTCGGCGCGACCCAGAAGGAAGCTATCAGCAAGGGCCGTAAACTCGAGGAGCAGTACGCCAAGGGCCTGGTCGCCAAGAAGGATAGTCGCACCTTGGGGGCCTTTGCTCAGGAATGGTACGAGCGCAAGGAGCGGGCTGGGAAGGCCGACAACACCCTCCGCCGCTACCGCTTCGAGCTGAGGCATAGGGACGTTTTTGGGGATTTTTCGAGCCTAATAAGCCAAACCCCCGACCAACCGATCGGGGGTTTAGTATGTCTAGAACCTACCTTGCTCTTGGTGGGCGCTGACGGGCTCGAACCGCCGACCCCATCCTTGTAAGGACAGCTATATACCCCTAATCTACCCATCGTTTAGCCTTATTTCAGCACCTACAAACTATTCGTCTGATTCTGCCAAGCGACTAGAAGTATTCTGAAAACCGGGTCGAGACTCCTGCTTGGTGAAACTGGGTGAAACCAGGGAACGGCCCTCGACGGCATTCACAAGGTCTTGCCTGTTCAGCTTGTGGTAGAACTTCACCGCCGTGACCACACTGCGCTGGCCGTGGAAGTTGGCGACCAGTTTGGGGTTGCCGGTGGCCCGAATCAGTTCGGTCTCGCTAGTTACCCGAAGGTCATGCAGACGATAAATCGTTTCGCCCTCGGAGTCTACCAGCTTGGCCCGGCGCTGAACCGTGTCAAACAGGCGGTTGTAGTTGCGGGGTTGAATGCGCTCTCCGTTGGCTCCGGGAAATACCCAATCGTGCGGCCCCGCCCAGCCCTCGGCCTCCATGTAACGAAGGTGCTCGAGCAGCACCCCTCTGGCCTCGAGGTTGAGCGGAACGTCCCGCACACTACCAGAGGTTTTGGTTGGGCCAACTTTGGCCTGGTCGCTGGGCTTGGGCACGATGGCCCGGCAGATGTGCGCCCAGCCGCCCTCGAGGTCTAAATCACCCCAACGCAGCCCCAGTGCCTCCCCTCGGCGCAGGCCCAGGGCCAGGGTGATGTAAATCAGGGCGTACAACCGGTGGCTGTAGGCCGCCTCCAGGAGTCGCCGGACGTGCTCGGGGGTCATGGCCTGGCCGGGCTCACCCTCAACCAGCTTGGGCAGCTCGGATAGCGCCACCGGGTTGTGGCGCAACAGGTCGGGCCATCTCCGCAAAGCTCGTTTGTAGGCCGAGCCGAGCAGTTGTCGCATCTTCACCAACGTGCCCTTGGCGTGAGGCAAGGTGCGGTAAAACGCCTCGAGGTGGTCTGCGGTGAGTTTATCCAGGCGGATATGCCCGATGCCGCGCTCGATATGCACCAGGTGGCCCTGCATCCGAGCCAAGGTGTTTTCATCCAGGTCGCTGCGGGTCTCGAGGTAAGCCGCGCACCACTCGCCTACGGTGGGCAGTTCGTCACCCGGTGGCCCCATGGTGAGCACCAGCCGCGAAAGCAGTTGTTCGGCCTGCTTACGGTTGACGGCGGTATCTGGCCCTGGTGACATAGCACTTTTGACCAGGCGCTTACCGTCGCGGTAGCCCAGCGTAACCCGCACCAGAAACGAGCTACGCTCGGGTACGTAGCGGATAGAGCCTAGGGAGCGACGAGGCATAGCTACCTTATTCGCTCAAAAATGGCTTGGGCCGGAATGTCGCCAGTAGGTAGTGTTTGTATCGCAAAAGGGCGAAAATACACCATGTGCCAACCTTGAGCGCCTAGACAATTCATAAAATCTACCCAAAACCAAATTTCGGGTTGGTTGTACACGGTCTTAAAACCAGGCAGTTTATCGCATTTAAGTTGTTGAGCCATTCGCATCGCAGAAACTTCGCTCAAACTTTGCCCCGATGCTGTCCATTCCCAACCCGTCACACCGCTCACAAGTTGGGCATATTCATAAACTGCTTTCGGCGCGGTCTGCGCCATTGAAACCCCAAGCATGACAATCAAAGCAAATTTTTTCATATTGCCTCTGTATAAAAAAATCACTTTATTGATTGATCAATCACAATAAACAACACGTTTGTACTGGTCTGCCCTGTTGGGCGAGCCATTAGCCTGACGATCAACTCCTCTTTTTTCCACACCTGCTCAAGCCAGGTAATTTGTCCAAGGGTGTAAGGCTGTTCGCGCATAAATTCATAACCTGCATCTTCAAACCTCGAACGAAGATTTGACAATACTGCACCCACATCGGTGTACTTCCAGTTATAGCAACCAACCTCCTTTTTTGAAAAGCTGGAAGCAAAAACATATGTATCTTTGTCGCATTGAGCACCAAGGTAACGCTCAACTCCATAGCCAACAGGAATTTTATTATCAAAGTGTAAAACCGTGACTGGGAGCTTTTGAGCAATTGCTGCTCCTAAAATCGCAATGGCTACTAGCAACACCGTTTGGTATTTCATCTTGGGTTCACCTCGAGTCTATAGTAACAATCGCTTTTGTCTTTACAACTTTTTCAGGTCTCGCGGGCTATACCTCACGTCCACTACAGTTCCCTGTAACTCAAAAGGCTCATCACCCCCTATCACAATCGGTAAAACTTGACGGTTCCAGCTACGCAAAACTGCATGATTTGAACCGGGGTTCCATAGTTTGATTACTCCTAACCCGTCGCCGTCCCGCCCACGTTCACTCAACCAAATCACCACTACATCACCCGGTTGAGGCTCGAGGTTTCTGGCGACCAAAACTTTAGCTTTAGGAGGAATGCTGTACGGGATATCCTCAGCCAGCATTGATGTTCCATCCACTTCCAGGCAATACAATCCATAACGGCGGTAACGTTTTACCGCATCTCGCTCCCAGCGGATAACTCCGAGCTGAGCGCTGTGACTTTTACCGTTCCCCGCCGATACATTCCCCCAAAAAGGAATTTCTTCGGTGTCATCAGGATCATAACTTTTCAAAACATAACTAGGAAGCTGCACCCCTGTTTCTTTTTCCAAATCTTCCAAATCCCAACCCAGAATGTCGAGGATACGTTGAAATGTGTTCGGCTCTTTTGAAGCCAGGTGCAGCAAAGTAGATTCTGCGTTGGGCAAAAACTGAGCCGAAGTCCAAGATGAACTTTTGCCTACGCGAGAGGCAAATTGGGTTTGCCTAATACCCAGTTCGTCCAACCGAGCTTTAATTGCTTGGCCCGCGTCACTCATTACATCCAGTATCGGTGCAGTCATACTAGGTCTCCTAGTATAAACATAGCATAAAACTACTAGCAGACCTAGTTGACATAACCCAAAACAATTGCTAGACTAACTAGCAATGCGAATCGGTGAAGCTGTACATCGAGCTAGGGTGGCTAAGGGTCTAAGCAGACGCGATTTAGCCGATAAAATAGGCGTACATCTCTCTATGATTGAAGGCATTGAGAATAATCGTTGGAATCCTGGGCTTGAAACATTTGCGCGTTTGGTGGCGGAATTGGAGTTGTCATCGCAAGATTTACTAGGAGCACTACTAGCAAACCAGCTCGAGGTCTCCACATGAACCTCGAGCGAATCCTGGCGGGGGTGGCGAGCAAACTTGCCACCGCCAAGCGTTTACCAGAGCCCTCTCCCAAAACCCTCGAGTTGCTCAGTTCAACTTGTCGGCGCTACCAGGTTTCGCCCGCCCAACTTCTCGGAGAAGCGCCTGCAAAACCCCGTGAGGAGGAACTTCGGTGAGCAACGAAATCTCGTTGATGGTGTCGGGATTGGTGGCCTCGGCCTTGAGGTTGGCCTCGAGCGTGTCTAGTGGGATCCCCGAGCGGAGCAATGCGCGGTTGAACAAGATTTGCTCGGCGAGCCGGGACAGCAGCACGGCCAGTTTGGATTTCAGTTCGTACGGGTTCATTTCTTCCATGTCCGAGTCTACCCAGTCTGAGGTCTCCGCATGACCCCCCTTATCCTGACCCGCCCCCAGGCACTCCAGTACACCGGCCTGACCCGTGACATGTTTGACGAAGCCGTGCAGCAGGGCTACATCACTCCCCTGGCTCGCCGAGGGGCCAGAGGTGCGCTGCTCTATGACCGCGACACTCTCGAGCCCGCCACACGGCGGTATCTGGATTATCTCAAGGCATCTACGGCCCAGGCCGTCTAAATGCAAAGCCCCCGGCGCAAACCGGGGGAGAAAGGAAACTATGACAGCAACCAGTGTAGCACAACCTCTTGCCCCCGACCAGACCGTGCGCAAAATCGCACGGCTCGAGGCTCGGCTCGAAGAGGCTCGCCAGGCGCTCGAAGAGTGCCATCCCGACGACCATTTTTGGATCGCCGAGTACACCGCCATCCTGGATGACCTCGAGGGGCGCATCGCTCAGTACCGGAGGCTAATATGACCGCCGCAGAGATTTACGCGATCGCACCGGATGAGCACGGTTGGCGCAAACTGCCAAACGGCAATGACGTGTGGCTCGGCGATGACGTGAGGCTCGGCAATGACGTGATGCTCGGCGATTACGTGAGGCTCGGCGATTACGTGATGCTCGGCGATGGTGTGAGGCTCGGCAATGACGTGATGCTCGGCGATGACGTGAGGCTCGGCAATGACGTGATGCTCGGCGATTACGTGAGG
>JADMIM010000036.1 GCA_015478585.1 Thermaceae bacterium
ATACAAAACAGCCCTAAGACAGCACGTCTCGAGTCGTCCCCCGCGTCCGGTAGTTCACCCAGTTTTTGCGCAGCCGTAGGGCTTTCGTCACTACACCGTACATCGGCGAGAGGGCCAAATCGTAGGCCGGGAAGCGGACTCTTCTTCCGCCGAACCCTTCTTTGAACTTGTCAATTCCTGCTGCGTGGCTGCCCTCACTCAGACGTGGCACGCCCCACAGGTCGTAGATACGGTAGCCATGGTCTATGCCCCAGCCAATGGCACCCCAGTGCATCCCGTTGGGGGCTTTGGCGTTGGAATTCTCCTTGCTGCTGCCGCCATACAAATAGTCCACCTTTCCACCGAAGGCCACGAATAGCCCGGCGGCCAGAGGCTGGCCCTCGAGCCGTGCAATCGAGATAAAAGCTTGGCCCTGGGGCTGGTTCATCTCGCGCAGGACGGTCTGGTAGTAAGTTTTGGAGTGCTGTAAGAGCTTGGCCCGCTGGTTGGTCTCCTCGAACAGCCCCCAGAACTCCTCGAAGGCTTCCGCGCCCTCAATCGTCGTCACCACGCGCTTTTCGGCGAGCTTGGTGTTGCGCTTATGCATATTGTCCATATGGCCCAGCAGCCCTTCGCGTCCCAAATTTAAGTCGAGCCAGATGGTGTATTCGGGCTGAATGGTCTCCTCGAGGGTCATGCCTGCGAACTCCGGCGGGGGGGTTTCGGCGCTCTGCCCGCTCTCGGGCTCGAGCTTCAGATATACTGCCCCTCCAGCACGGGCTTTCAAGGCTCCGGCCACACCGGGAAGGTCGGAAAGGTCGCGCAGGGTGGGGCCTCGGCTGGCATAGAGCATCGAGACTGGCCCAGCCAAGCTGCGGCGGAAAAGTTGGGCCGTAGCAACCAGGGTTTCCCCCTCATAGACGGCGATTCGTTCGGGTTCCCAGCCGGAGAGTTTCTTGACCTCACCCCAGCCCCACGACTGCAAGGCGCTGGTGATGGGTAGGCTCGAGGCGAGCCGGTTCCAAAGGGCAGGCTCGGAGATGGTTTGCAGTCTCAACACGTCTGACCATTATGCCGCATGGGAGGTTATACGTCTTACGCAAAACGCAAAACGCTAAACCCTGAAGGCTGAAGGCCAAAAACCAAAACCGCGTCCCAAACGGTATTTCTTGATAGGCCAGTGATGTCGTCCTGGTGTGGCTTTTAGCCTTCGGCCTTCGGCTCTCTACCCTCTGCCCTCGGCAAACCGCCTTAAACCTCCGGCGTGGCCGAGGTTTTCTGGCCCACAAAGCCCCAACTGGTAACAGCCGGGTACGAGCCCAGCACCTTGACAAAAGAAGCCCGGCGCAGCAGCACCAGTAGGGCTTGTGAGGGGCCTGCGTCCTCGGCGTGGCCCTCGAAGTCGGCGTAGAAGATAGGGCTGAAAGGGCGGTCGGGGTCGCGGCGAGGGCGGGACTCGAGCTTGGTCAGATTGATGCCCTGGTCGGCGAAGGCTTGTAGGGCTGCCAATAGCTCGCCGGGCCGGTGGCGGGTGGTAAAGACTACCGAGGTCTTGTATGGCCCTTCCTGGCGCGGCGCGTCCTCCCTGGACAGCACGAAAAAGCGGGTGTAGTTGCCGCTGAAGTCCTGAATGCCATCAGCGAGCACCTCGAGCCCGTAGCGCTCGGCAGCGCGGCGGCTGGCAATGGCCGCCAATCCTGGTTCGGGGTGTTCGGCCAGTGCCCTGGCAGCTCCGGCGGTATCGTAGACGGGAGCCGCCTCGAGCTTGTAGCGCGCGATAAACCCGTCGCACTGGGCCAGCCCCTGCGGGTGGCTAATCACCCGCTTGATCTCCTCCATGCGTGTGCCTGCTGGAGCCAGCAGGCAGTGTTCGACCTTGAGAACAATCTCGCCGACCACGTGCAAGTCAGTCTCCAAGAGCAAATCGTAGGTCTGGTTGATAATCCCGGCGGTGGTGTTCTCTACCGGAACCACACCTAAGTCAAACTCGCCGTTGCTGACCGCAGAAAACACCTGATGAAAGGTCGGCAGCCCGGTAGCCGTCGCCCCCGGAAAGGTTTTGAGTGAGGCTTCTTCGCTGTAAGCCCCTTCGGTGCCTTGGAACGCGATATGGGTCACGGGGGACAGTATAAACGGGCTAGAAGGCAAGACGCTAAAAACTTGTCAAAGGTCGAAGGTCGAACGCCAAAAACTCAAAGCCAACAACCTAAAAACACCAACCACGTCCCAAACGGTCTTTCTCGATGGGCCAATGATGTCGTCCTGGGATAGCTTTTGGGCTCTTTGTATTTTGTCTTTGACTTTAGAGCGGTTTTCAGAAAGAAAATGCAATCTACTCTGCTAGAAAGATCGTACCCAGCTTGTTTTTTGCCGCCATGAGTAACGGCAAAAAATAGCAGAAACCGCGATAGTTCTCCGCCCTTTGCCCTCTGCTCTCTGCGTCTTGCCCTCCTTAAAATTGCAATGGATAATTCAGACCGCTTTTCGCGTCCTTGATGTGGGCCTCGAGCAGCCGGAACATTAGTTCTCTGGCTTCGGGGTCATCGGCGTAGTTGACGGTGTCGCTGGAAATCACCAGCACCGGGGAAAGGGCATAGCCTCCAATCCAGGCTTCGTAGAGCCGGTTTAGGGCGGCCAGGTAAGTGACGGGAATCTTCTGTTCGTAGTCACGCCCCCGCCTCGAGATGTGGGCTTGCAGGGTGGGCAGGCTGGCCCGCACGTAAATCAACAAATCGGGCTTGCGTAAAGCCGGGGCGATACCCTCGTAGAGCGACAAATAAGTGTTCCAATCGCGGTTCGACAGGTGTCCCTCGAGCCACAAATTCTGGGCGAAGATATAGGCATCCTCGAACACCGTGCGGTCTTGGACGACGTGTACGGCGGGGTTGATCTGCTCGAGGTGCTGGCCTAGCCGCTTGGCTAGAAAGAATATCTGCGAATGAAAGGCCCAGCGCCCCATATCGTTATAAAAGTCGGCCAGATAGGGATTCTCGTCTACAGCCTCGTAGACCGGCCTCAAAGAGTAGCGCTCGGCCAGAAGCCTGGTCAGGGTGGATTTCCCCGAACCGATATTGCCCGCGATGGCGACGTACATAAAGCCAAAACGCCCTTATAACCGTTGAGGGCTCATCATCTTTCCCTCCGCGCTCAGGCGTTTTTGCACCTGGCGCACCACCCATTCCTGGTCGGTGGGGTTATCGGCGAAGTTGTACTGGTCGGCCTCGAGCGCCCACAGGGGATGAGCATAGGCGGCGAAATGGCGCTCATATCCCTGGCCCAGGCGCTCGAGGTACTGGGGGTCTATGGCCTTCTCGAACACCCGTCCCCGGCGGCGAATGCGCTCCAAAATCACTGGCAGGGGAGCCCGCAGGTAGATGGTGAGGTCGGGGATGGGAATTTTGGGGGAGAGGTTGGCGTAGAGATCGGAGTACAAATCCCACTCTGGCCCCTCGAGGTTCATGGCCGCGAAAATCGCGTCCTTGTCGAAGAGGTAGTCGGCCACTACCCCATCTGTGAAGAGGCTGGGCTGGGAGAGCGGCAGGAGCTGCTTGTAGCGCGAGAGCAGGAAAAACACCTGCACCTTAAAGCCGTAGCTGTGGGGGTCTTGATAAAACAGCGGCAGAAAAGGGTTTTCCTCGACCACCTCGAGCAGGCTCTCGGCCCCCAGCCGCTTTGCCAGCAGCCGGGTGAGGGTGGTCTTACCTATGCCAATCACGCCTTCAATAGCAACATACATCCTAAGCTCAAAGCTAATGGCTAGAAGCCTAAAGTGGTAGTGCCTCCGGGGCAGAGCTGAGGGCAAGACGCAATACCACTAACGCAAAACGCTAAACCCTGAAGGCAGAAGGCCAAAAACCGAAACCGCGTCCCAAACGGTATTTCTTGATAGGTCAGTGATGTCGTCCTGGTGTAGCTTTTAGCCTTTAGCTTTTGGCGTTCGGCATATTGGGCCTTGCTCTAATGCCAGTAGGGCTGCACGGTTTCCAGCATTCGCTGGGCTACCTGACGGTTGCGCCGTTCGATCTCGAGGCGGCGGGGGATTTCGCTGTAGCTGCCGGGGGGGTCGTGCAGGGTGTGGGTCAGGAAATGTCCCAGTCGCGTGCCCCAGCGCTCTAGCCAGGGCTGGGGCAGATGGTCGGGCAGGGCCTGGTCTTGCAAGCTCAGATAGAGCATGGTCCAGACCCGGCTGGTGGCATCGAGGTGGTAGCCGCCTCCCAGCGTATAAATGACCTTTCCAGCGGCAAAAGCCCTGGCATATTGGCGAAGCAGTGAAAACAGCTGCGCGTAGGCCTGGGTGGTCAGTAGAATTTCGGCCAGAGGGTCTTGGTAGTGGGCATCCGCACCGCACTGCACCAGCAGCACGTCGGGGCGAAACCACTTCAGGGCGGGCTCGAGCGTCATCTGGAAAACCTCGAGGTAGCTGGCATCCTCGGTGAAGGGCTCGAGGGGTAGATTTAGCTTACGACCCGTGCCTGCGGCCTTGCCAATCTCGTGGAGGTGTCCGGTGCCGGGAAACAAGTAGCGCCCTGACTCGTGGATAGAAAAGGTCAGAACTTCGGCCTCGTCGTAGTGAATCCACTGCACCCCGTCGCCGTGATGCACGTCAATATCAATATAGGCCACCCTCAAACCCTGCTGGCTAAGATGGCGGATAGCTATCGAAAGGTCGTTGTAAACGCAAAACCCCGAGGCCAAGTCGGCCTGGGCGTGGTGTAGCCCGCCACCGAGCTGCAAAACCTCGCTGGCTGTGCCCCGCAGGATGGTGCGGGCAGCCTCGAGCGTCCCCCCCACTAGCCAGCGGGTGGCCCCGTCCATATCCGGGAAAATCGGGGTGTCACCAGTACCCAGGCCATAGGCTGCCAGGTCGGGGAGGTTTTCCCCCCTGCTCGCAGTTTCTACCCGCCGCACGAACGATTCCAGGTGTACGCTGCGAACTTCCTCGCGGGTGGCCTGGGGGGGCTCGAGGTATAGCGGGGCCTGTCCGAGGGCTTGCAGCAGGTCGAGCAACATCTCCAGCCGAAGCGGGCTGAAAGGATGCTGCGGCCCGAAGGTATAGCGCAGGTAGTGGGGGCTATAGAAAACAGGAACGCTCATGAAAATCAGGGTTCGGGGTGCGAGAGGGGTTTGCTCGGCGGCCAGCGTACCTCGAAGCCGCTCTGGCGCAACTCTGCGGCCAGGCGGTGGGTGTCTAAAGTGCCTACGCGCACCACCGCGTTCAAGGTGTCGGAGTCGGTAGCATAGGTCAGCAGGGAGTGGATATTGATGCCTCGCTCGGCCAGCAAGCGGGTCAGTCCGGCCAGCTCACCGGGGCGATCAAGCAGCCGCACTTCCAAGCGCCCGCTGGGCCGGTGTACCCCGGTCAGCCGCAGCAGGGCCTCAAGCAGGTCTATACCGGTGACGATGCCCACCATTTGACTGCCCTCCATCACCGGCAGCGCCCCGATTTTGCGCTCACGCATGACCCGCGCGGCTTCTTCTACCGGGTCGAGGGGGTCGCCACTGACCACCGGATGGCTCATGACCTCCCTGACCGGAGTCTCCAGTCCCTTGGCTCCACCCCTGGCCAGGGCGCTCGTGGCCAGGCGAATGTCGCGGTCAGTGACCATGCCTACCACCTGGCCCTCTCGAGTCACCGGGATGTGGCGGATATTGCGCTGGAGCATGATGGCGTAAGCCGCCTCCAAGCTCACGGTTTCGTCCACTGTGAGCACCGGGCTATGCATCACATCCTTGATTAGCATTTGGCTCAGTCTAAGCCAAAAGCCGAGGGCAGAGGGTAGAGAGCCGAAGGCCGAAGGCTAAAAGAAAAGCTAAAGGCTACACCAGGACGACATCACTGACCTATCAAGAAATACCGTTTGGGACGCGGTTTTGGTTTTTGGCCTTCAGGGTTTAGCGTTTTGCGTTACTCCTATTGGGTCTTGCCCAAAAACACCATTCTCGCTGGTGGACTGCTCTACACTCGAGGGCGACGTGCTTACTCTTCGTGTGCAGTTGCTGTGGAATGGCCTACGCCAATCGCCGGGGGCCGTGCTGGTTGGGGGTTTGCTGGGTGCGGGCTTGGTGTATCTGGCCTGGGCCGGGACGAGTTGGTTTTTGGATTTTTTGCGGCAATTTCCGCTGGCCGGGAACGTAGTCGCTGACCGGACTTTGGGCAGCTTGTTGCTGGTGCTTTCCTCGTCGGTGGTGCTTTCGGCCCTGCCCAACGCGGTAGCGGTGCTCTACACCTCGGAAGACCTGCCGCTACACCTGGCATTGCCCCAGGCCGCCAGCCGGGTGTTTTTGTTCAAGGTGGGGGAGGTGTTCTCGACCACCGCACTTCTGCCTACTTTGCTGACCCTACCAGTGCTTTACGCCTACGGAGCCCATTATCAAGCCACGCCGATTTTCTACTTGGGGGCTACGCTAATTGCCCTAGCCCTGTTTGCCTTTCCGGTTGCCGTGGGGGTGGGGCTGGCCTTGCCATTGGTGCGCTACGCGCCTGCTGGAAGAGCGCGGGAGTGGGCCGCTGCGGCCGGTGCGGTGCTGGGCGGCGGGCTAATTTTTTTGTTGCGGGCCCTGCGCCCCGAGGTGCTGCTGCAAACCAACTTCGCCAATCCCCAACAGCTCGAGCAGTTTTTGCAGAACTTCCGCGACCCCTCGGCTCCTTTTTTGCCCTCTGGTTTAGCCCAATCGGCACTCAAGGGGCTAATGGGGGGGCAGATTCAAGGCCAGTTTTGGCTTCTTTTAGGATTATCGCTGGGACTGTTGCTGATTGCCGGGGTAGTTGCTGGCTATGCCTACCAGCAGGGCTGGGTGCGGGCCTTGGAAGGAACCGTGCGGGAGCGCGGTATCCTAGGGCCTGGCTGGCTAGACCGGCTATCGGGGTGGGGGTTGGCCTGGGCTTTGTGGGTGCGCGACCTGCGGTTGTTCTTCCGCGATGCCAACCAGGCCGCACAGCTCGTGCTGGTGGGGGTATTGGTGCTACTCTATACCACCAGCCTGCAATACCTACCCCTACAAGAGACCCGCTTCAAGGTGGTGGCTGGGTTTTTGCACCTGGCTTTTCAGGGTTTCGTGATTTCTGGGGTGGGGGTGCGGCTGGCGTTTCCCCTTTACAGCCTCGAGGGCCAAGGCTTCTGGATGCTCCAGACCGGCCCGGTCTCCAAGGCCATGTTGCTCCTGACTCGCTTCGTGCTGGCCCTGTTTTTCCTGCTCCCGCTGGGGATTTTGCTGGGCTATTTTTCGCCCAGGGTGATCGGCCTGGATGCCAACCTGACCACGATTTCCCTATTGCTGGGGATGGCCTCCGCCATCACTGCAGCCGGGTTAGGGGTCGGCTTGGGAGCGGCCTACCCCAAATTCGACGCGCCCAATCCGGCGGAAGTGCCCATCGGTATCGGCGGGTTTTTGTACATGGGCCTGAGTTTGCTGCACAGCGCGGGGCTGGTACTCTTGGCCAGCAGGCCGGTCTATCTGGCTTTTACCAAAGGCCAGAATTCTTATTTCTCGAGTGGCGAGGGTGGGCTGTGGCTGCTGCTTCTGCTGGGGGTCACGCTCGTTCCCACCGCTGCGGCGCTTCTATTTGGCTACCGCCGAATGGACAACACCGCCTAATCGGACTGGTTGCGTTGTGCTCTAGGCATAAGAAGACGCTATGGAGCAAACCGATCCCGAAAAAGCCTTTTGCGTGGCCTCGCCGCCTACTGGGCAGGGGCCAGGAATCTTGCTCCTGCACGCCTGGTGGGGGCTGAATGGCTTCTTCGGGAGTTTTGTTGACCGACGTGCCGCTGAAGGCTTGGGGGTATGCCTGGATTTGTTCGGCGGGAAGGTCGCCCACACGGTTGGCGGGCCTCGAGCCCTCCTCCCGGAGTAAACCCACGTCCCAGACAAGATTTCTGAGCGGCCAGAAAACGTCACCCCCAGGTGAAGGGACGAAGGCGGTAAATCGCGTATACAACACCATTGCTTTGATGACCGCCAGACCGATTGACTTTTCCCCGTCAGGACGGTACAAGTAGCCGAGGTGAAGACATGAAAGCACTGCTGATTGACGCACCTGGGAAGCTGCGGCTGGGCGAGTTCGAGGAGCAGGGGTCGCACGAGGGGCGGCTGCGCCTGCGGGTGCAGGCGGTGACGGTCTGCGGCAGCGACTTGCACTATTACAAGGAAGGTGGCATCGGTAGCGCGGTGGTGCGCGAGCCCTTCGTGATGGGCCACGAGTTCTCGGGCATCGTGGATGACGAGCGCGGCGAGGAGTACGGCTTTCCTAAAGGGACGCTGGTGGCCGTAGATCCCGCCGAGTTTTGTGGGCACTGCGAGTGGTGCGAGGCGGGCCACCCCAACCTCTGTCCCAACGTGCAGTTCGCCGGTTCGCCGCCAGTGCCGGGGGCTATGCGCGAGTTCTTCTGGGCCAAACCGGAAACCCTATTCAAACTGCCGCTGGGTTTTGATGCCACCGACGCGGCCCTACTCGAGCCTCTGGGTATCGCCATCCATGCGGTAGACCTTGCTAAGATCCGGTTGGGTGCAAGCGTGGCGATTGTGGGAGCGGGGGCCATCGGGCTCTACCTGCTGCAAGTGGCGCGAGTCGCCGGGGCAGGGGAGATACACGCCCTGGAGCCGCTGGAGTACCGCCGCCAGAAAGCCAAAGAACTCGGCGCAGATGCGGTGCATTCGACCCCACAAGAGTTGCTGGCTGCGACCAAGGGGCGCGGCACAGACATCGTTTTGGAGGCCACCGACAGCCCGCAAGGGCCAGAGGATGCCTGCGCGGTGGCGCGCATCGGCGGAAAGGTGGTGCTGGTGGGTATCCCCGACGGCGACCGCTTCAGCCTGACTGCCTCCCAGGTGCGGCGTAAGGGTCTTACCATCAAGCTCTCCAGGCGCATGGGTCACGTTTACCCCAGGGCCATCCAACTCGTTGCCAGCGAGAGGGTCAACCTGCGGGCCGTAGCCACCCACAAGTTTCGGCTCGAGGACGCGGCCCAGGCGTTCGTCTTGCAGGCCGAGCGGCGCGACGGGGTGATCAAGAGCGTCCTGTACATCCAGCAACCGCAGGATTAGCCTTGCGCCGCTACGAAACCTGGGGCACGCCCTCAGGGTAAAATGTCCCCATGTTCGACTTTCTGCAAGTCTCCGACCTGCTCACCCCCGAAGAGCGCGACATCCAAAGGGCCGCACGGAAATTCCTCGAGGTCGAAACTCTGCCCCACATCAACGAATGGTGGGAGAACGCCGAGTTTCCTACCCACCTAATCAAGAAGTTCGGCCAGATGGGCTTTCTGGGAACCAACATTCCCACCGAGTACGGCGGCCTGGGTGCGAGTGCGGCTTCCTACGGCGTGGTGGGTTACGAACTCGAGCGCATTGACTCTGGCCTGCGCAGCTTTTGCAGCGTACAGTCCAGCCTGGTGATGTATCCGATATACGCCTTCGGCTCGGAAGAACAAAAGCGCGAATACCTGCCCAAACTGGCCTCCGGCGAGTATGTGGGGTGCTTCGGCCTGACCGAGTCCGACGGTGGCAGCGACCCCGATGCTAACATGAAGACCCGTGCCCGGCGCGACGGCGATTCTTACGTGCTGAACGGCTCCAAGATGTGGATCACCAACGGCAATCTGGCCCACATCGCCATCATCTGGGCCAAGGACGACGAGGGCACGGTGCGCGGTTTCATCGTTCCTACCGACACTAAGGGCTTCAGAGCCAACAAGATTGGGCACAAAATCTCGCTGCGGGCCTCGGTGACGAGCGAGCTGGTGCTCGAGGACGTGCGGGTTCCGGCCAGCGCGATGCTCCCCAGCGTAAAAGGTCTCAAAGGCCCGCTCTCCTGCCTGACCCAAGCCCGCTATGGCATCGCCTGGGGCGCGCTGGGGGCGCTTGAGGCTGTCTATACCGAAGCCCTCGACTATGCCAAGAGCCGCACCACCTTCGGCTCTCCCATCGCCAGCCGCCAACTGGTGCAGGAAAAGCTGGTGCGCATGGCCTCCGACCACACCAAGGGCCTGCTGTTGGCCTGGCGTTTATCGCAGCTCAAGGATGCTGGGAAGCTCAAACCGGCGCAGGTGAGCTTGGGCAAGCGCGACAATGTGCGCTCGGCGCTGAACGGGGCGCGGGCTGCGCGGGAAATCCTGGGTGGGAGCGGGATAACCTTGGAGTACCACAGCATCCGCCACATGCTGAACCTGGAAACCGTGGACACCTACGAGGGAACCCACGACATCCACACCCTGATTTTGGGGCGCGAGTTCACCGGCGAGAACGCGCTGGGGGAGAGCCCCAAGAAGGAGGCGGTGATCGCAAAATAAATCTGGGAGTGAAGAATTAAGATGACTCAAACTGTACATTCGGCTGGCTTTAACGCGAATCTTGCCCCTGATGCTTTTCGACGTTAGGCAAACCACTACTATGTTTGTAAGCAACAATTCATGTCTCCGAATGGATTCTCGCCAGTGCCTTACTTCTTGCTGTGTGGCGCTATTGAACTGGCTATCAAAGCCAAGTTTCTTGAAGCACTAACTCAAGCTGAGGTGAAGAAAAAGTTTGGACATGACCTTGAGAAAATGTATAACGCATTGGACAACTCGGATAAAATCCTTACGGCACACGAATTTGATGTTTTGCGTCAAGCAAACAGTATTTACAGAGGTAAAAACTTTGAATACTTTGACCCTGAAGACGCTCTTACTGGGTTTTAAGCGCTACCCAAATTTAGAGTCACTGGATGGAATAGTTTGCAAGCTGATTTCAATCCAATAAATGCGAGTTATCCGGGCAACCCTTGAGCATCTCGAGCCCAACGCAGGATGTTGTGTTAATGGAACGGCAAGAACTCAAGGAGCGGGTTGCAGCCCGAGTCACCCGTTGTGATTGGAAAGACTTTATAGAGCTGGCCTCGGCGTATGGGTTTGGGCTCGAGGCCGGAAAAGGTAGCCGCAGAAGACTCGTTCACGCGGCGGGTTTGATAGTGAGTGTCCACCAGCCACATCCCACTAAGCGCCCGGTTCACCCCGAGGCGGTCAAGGCTTTGCTACCATGCATAGAGCAACTGGAGCAAGCATGAAAGTGAACTTGGAAGTGAAATATCACCCTGAGTACGAGGGTGAGCACGAGCCGTATATCGCCCGCATCCTGGATTACCCCGAGCTAATGGGTTATGGCAACACGCCGGAAGAGGCTATTAACGATGCCTTGGGTTTTCTCGAGGAGCACCTGGGTAAAAGCTTGAAGGTCGTGCGCGAGGACGTGGCTCTCGAGCTTGCCAGCTAATCATGCAAATTATCCGCGCCAATCTCTTATCCGCGCCAACCTCGAGCCTCTACAATAGACCTATGACCGAACCAGTCATTCATAGCGACCCGGAAATCCAGGGCGGTGTGACGGTGTTTGTCGGGACTCGAGTCCCGGTCAAAAACCTCTTCGACTACCTCGAGGCCGGAGATTCCCTGGATGAATTCCTCGACGATTTCCCCTCGGTGAGCCGGGAGCAAGCGGTGGCGGCGCTTGAGCTGGCTCAGAAGGCTTTGCGCGAATATGCGAATTCTGCTCGATGAATCTCTGCCGAAAAAGCTAGCCTTAGTATTGCCCGAGCACGAGGTTCGGACAGTTCCGCAGATGGGTTGGGCCGGAACCAAAAACGGTGAGTTGTTGCGTCGGGCAGGCGTGGAGTTTGATGTGTTCGTGACCGCTGACCAAAACTTGCAGTATCAGCAAAACCTGACGGGCTTCATTGCAGTGTTGGTGCTGGTTGCCGATAGCAACCGCCTCGAGTCGCTGCTCCCCTTAGTTCCGGCGCTGAATGCGGAACTCGAGCGCATCCAGGCTGGAACCATAGCTCGAGTCGCCGTAGATTGAGTTCATGCAAATCATCCGCGCCAACCTCGACCACCTCGAGCCCCTCGTCCCACTGGTGGATGCCTACCGCCAATTCTACAAACAGCCCTCCGACCCAGAAGCGGTGCGGAAGTACGTGTGGGAACGGCTCGAGAACAGTCAGTGTGTGGTTTTCCTGGCCTACGAGTCAGAGCATCAACCTTCCCCCCTCCCTCTTGGGGGAGGGAACCGAGGGGTGGGGGCTGAGGGCCAAACCCCACTCGGCTTCACGCTGCTCTACCACCACTGGAGCACCGTGGCACTGGGCCATGTCTGGCTGCTCAACGACTTGTTCACCACGCCCGAGGCCCGGCGCAAAGGGGTGGCCTGGGCCTTGCTGGAGGCGGCTCGAGACTTTGCCCAAGAGGGCGGCAGCAAGCGGATGTGGCTGCGTACTGCCGTGGACAACGTGCAGGCCCAAGCCCTATACGAAAAATTCGGCATGGTGCGCGATGCCCAGTTCTACCGCTACGACCTCGTGTTCTAGCCTCCCCTCGAGCACACCATTATCTACACCTATCCCAGACGCTATTTTCTGCAAACATCAAGGGAGGTGGCGCGACAGCGCCGGAGGGGTTTCTTTTGACTTTGAGCCTTCGACTTTTGACCTTCGACAACCCCCGAACCATCCGCCCTCGAGCATGGCTTAAACTTCTACTGTGATCCCACTCGCCGGACTCAAAATCCTGGACCTCTCCCGCGTGTTGGCAGGCCCCTATTGCACGCAAACCCTGGCCGACCTGGGGGCCGAGGTGTGGAAGCTCGAGCCCATTTGGGGCGACGAAACCAGAGCCTGGGGGCCGCCTTTTATATCTCCCCCACCCGGCCTCCCCCACCAGGGGGGAGGAGAAAAAACCTGGGAGGTGGGGCCAGCAGGGGAGAGTGCCTATTATCTCTCGGTCAACCGGGGCAAAAAGAGCCTCGCGGTCAACCTGAAAGACCCACGTGGGCAAGAAATCGTGCGCAGGCTGGCCAGCCGGGCCGACGTGCTGATTGAGAACTACAAGGTAGGTGATTTGGCCCGCTATAGACTGGAGTACCAGACCTTGCGAAAGCTCAACCCCCGACTGGTGTACTGCTCCATCACCGGCTTCGGGCAAACTGGGCCTCGAGCCTCCGAACCCGGCTACGACGCGGCTTTGCAGGGTTACACCGGCATCATGTCGGTCACGGGCGAGGCCGATGGCCCGCCGATGAAGGTGGGCGTGGCCTGGATTGACCTGCTCACCGGCATGACCGCTACCAATGCGATTCTGGCAGCACTTTTTGAGCGCGAGAAAAGCGGACAGGGACAGTACATTGACCTCGCCCTCTTCGATGTGAGCCTGGCGGCGATGGCCAATCTGGCCCAAAGTTACTTGGTAACAGGGGAAGCTCCGCAGCGCAAGGGCAACGCCCACGCGCAGATCGTCCCCTACGGCGCTTTCCCGGCCTCGGATGGCTGGATGGTTCTGGCAGTGGGCAATGACTCGCAGTATCAAAAGCTGTGCGAGACGATTGGACACCCAGAACTTTGGACGGACGAGCGCTTCAAAACCAATCCTGGACGAGTCATGCACCGCGACGAACTTGTCGCGCTGCTCTCGAGTATCACCCAAACCCAACCCAAGGCCCACTGGCTCTCGGTTTTAGGGGCGGCGGGCGTACCCTGTGCCCCAGTAAACGACTTAGCGGAAGCCTTCGCCGATTCGCAGACCGAGGCCCGGCGGATGCGGGCGGAACTCGAGCACCCCACCCTCGGCTCCATCCCCACGGTTGGCTCACCCTTGGCATTTCTGTCGCGTACCCCGGCCCAGCTCGGCTCGCACCCACCGCTCTTGGGGGAACATACGCTCGAGGTGCTCAGCGGAGTTCTAGGTTTGACCGAACGCCAAATAAGCGACCTAGAAGCCGCCAAAGTGGTATACCAAGCCAAACTCTAACGGGCTTAACCGTTAGGTTCTCTCTCCCATCCAGGGGGAGGAATTGTTGATGCAGCGAGATGAGCGGCGAGGTTGGAATGCTCTCACCCCATACCCTTCTCCCTCGATGGGAGAGGGGCCGAGCTCTACGCCTCCACCGGAATACTGGCTGGGTCTAGGTTGGTGTATACGTCCTGCACGTCGTCGAGTTCCTCGAGCCCCTCCACCATCCGCATTACCTTTTCCGCATCCTCTGTGCCCAAGCTCATGACGTTTTGCGGAACCATCGTAATCTCCACGTCCTCCGGCTTCAGCCCCTTGCTTTTTAGGGTTTCGGAGACAGCATAAACCTGGTGGGGGTCGGTGTAGACCTCGAGGCCCTCCTCGTCGCTTTCCTGCAAGTCCAGGGCTCCAGCCTCGATGGCCGCTTCCTGGGCAGTATCGCTGTTGGCAGAGAGCCAGATATACCCGCGCCGGTCAAACTGCCAGGCCACCGCGCCGCTTGCACCCAGGCTTCCGCCATGCTTGGTGAAGACATGCCGAATCTCCGAGGCGGTGCGGTGGCGATTGTCGGTCAGGGCGTTGACAATTATTGCCACTCCGCCAGGGGCATAGCCCTCGTAGACCACTTCCTCGTAGTGGCTGCCCTCTTCGTCACCACCCGCCAGCCGCTTCAGAAGACGGTCAATGTTGTCGCTGGGGACATCTTCATACTTGGCGGCTTCGATCAGGTTGCGTAGGTTGACATTGGCCGCGGGGTCGGCGCTGCCGCCCGCTCTGGCTGCTGCCGAGATGAGCCGCAGATATTTGCTGACCACCTTGCCCTTCTTCAGGTCGTTGGCTGCTTTTTTGCGCTTGATTTGAGCCCATTTGCTATGGCCTGCCATAATTGCACCGTTTCTCAGTATACCGCCTGTGGCGCATTGCTCATTCCTCGAGCTCGAGTATAGATTAGGGCTGTGTTCAAAGCAGTGGTGTTTGATGCCTATGGAACGCTTTTGGACGTTAGCAGCTTGAGCGAGCTTGGAAACGAGCTTTTCCCCGGCAAGGGGGTCGCGCTGTGCGAGTTGTGGCACAAAAAGCAGCTCGAGTATTCCTGGTTGCTGTCGTTGATGGGCAAATACCAGGATTTTTGGTCGTTGACGCGCTTGGGCTTGCAATATGCCGGTGCGGCCCTGGGGCTATCTATCGGCGATACCCAAGAAGAGCGTTTGATGCAGGCCTATCTGACCTTGCCACCCTATCCTGAGGTCAGGACTAGTCTGCTGCGGCTTTCCCAGCGCTATCCGCTGGCGCTGCTTTCCAATGGCACCCCGGATATGCTCGAGAGCGTGGTACGGGTCAACAACCTCGAGACCTATCTCAGCCACGTTCTGAGCGCGGATGAGGTGGGGGTTTATAAGCCCCATCCCAAGGTATATGACTTGGTGATACAGGCTTTTTTTGCGATTCCCGGAGAAATCATGTTCGTCTCTTCTAACGGCTGGGAGGTGAGCGGGGCCAAGAGTTTTGGTTTTAGCGTAGCCTGGTGCAACCGCGCGGGCGCAACCTTCGAGACCCATGCCCCCCCGCCCGACTTGGTGGTGGAAAACCTGGAAGGTCTCGAGGCGCTGCTGCCGTGAGGGCAGGGTGTAGGGGGTAGGAGGGTCAAGGGCGACCCCCCGAAGTTCCGGTGACAGTAGCAATTTCGTACCTATCTCGCTCCCCCTGCGCGCAGGGGGGGTCGTTTTTAGTTCTCCGCCCTCAGCTCTCTGCGGGTTCCCCCACTTCGACAGGCTTGCCGCTCTCGTCCACCGCCACATAGGTCAGGTTGCCGCGTGTGGCGAGCATCTTGCTCTCTTTGAGGTTCTCGCGGTAGACCTCGACCTCGACGGTCATGGAGGTACGGCCTACCCGCACCACTCTGGCGACGACCTCGAGCAAATCCCCTATCCGAATCGGCACCTCGAACACCACCTCGCCTACCCGTACCGTCACGCAGCGCTTTCTCGAGCGGCGGATGGCCGCATACGAGCCCACCTTGTCCATCAGGCCTAGCACGAAGCCACCGAAGGCATAACCGCCGGGGTTGGCATGCTCGGGGAAGACCAGCTCGAGGGTTCTGGCAGTGCTGACATGCTCCTGGGTCTCGTCCACCTCAGCATTCTACGCAGCCTCTAGAAGTGAAGGTAGTGACTGCTGGCAGAAGTCGCGGATAGCTCATGGCGGGATAGCCAATAGCTACGACGACCGCTCGAGCGGGTCAATGGTCAGCACGGTGAGCGGGCCAGGGTTGATTCCCGCCCACTAACCCAGGGGCTAGAGTTTCCATACAGCCAGGACGCTGGGGTCAATGGGGGTGAGCAAGTGCGGGCCTTCCAGATGCGCTGCCTCGCCCCTGCGCAGGTGCAGGTAGCTCTTGTCGGGCAGGTCTACGACCACCTCGCCCTCCAGCAGCAGGTACATTCGTGCCTCTGTGACTTCTTCGGGCTCCTTCAGCACGTAAGAGCGGAAGCCCTTAACTCCTGGAAAGCGGGCCTCGCCCTGGGCTTTAGCTAGACGAATGAGATGAAGTTTCATGGGGGTCAAGTTAGGAGTCAAAGGTCGAAGGTCGAAGGCCAAAGACTTCACGTCCAGCACGTGGATTTCTATCAACTCGATTTCCGCGTCCCTGACGCGAGCTGAACTTTTCGCTTTTGGCCTTCGGCTCTAGACCTTTGACCTTTGACATATTTACGCGCCCACCATTTCCTTCTTGGCCTTGCCATATTCCATGCGAATCTTGAACATGGCTTGGCGGAACAGCTTGAGCGTGTCATCCTTGGACTTTCCCAGCCCTTTGGCGACCTCAGCGACGGCTTTCTGAGCGCCTTGTGTGCGGCGGGCGACCTCGGCCTGTTCGGGCGTGATTCCGGCTTTAGATAAAAAGGGCTCGAGGTCTTTCCAGGTGGCGGGTTTGTCGTTGGCAGCCTTTCTGGGGGCTGCTTTGGGCTTCTCGCCCACCGGCTTGCGTGAGCGGCCAAACTCCATCCGTAGCTTGAACATGGCCTGCCGGAAGAGCTTGAGCGCGGCCCCCTCCTCCAAACCCAGTGCTTTAGCGGCAGCGGGCACGGCTGATTGTGCCCCCTGAGTCCGGTGGGCCATCTCAGCTTGGTCGGTGGGCAAGCCCACAGCGACGATCAAGGGTTCTAACTGGGCCCAGGTCGCGGGCGGCCCAGCAGGTTCCTTAGTCGCTTTTTTGGCGGTCGTGCCTTTGCCTCGGGCTTTTGCCCCTCGACTTTTGACCTTCGAGGCTCTCTCGGCCCGGCGCTCGTTCAGGGCCTGCAAATCCGGCCCGCCGTAGCGCTGGCAGCTGGGGTTGGAGCAGGCCACCTTATCCTTGCCCTTTTGAATCTCGTTCCACCCACAAATCGCGCACTTCGACTCGAGCACCTTATCGAAGGCCAGGAAGTCACAGGCGCTGTTGTTGCAGCGGTAGTAGGGTTTGCCGCGCTTGCTGATGCGCTGGACGATCTCCCCGGCGTGGCACTTGGGACACTCGATGCCGGTGGAAGGGCTTTCGTCACGGGTGTAGTCGCAGTCGGGGTAGCGGCTACAGGAGATAAAGCTGCCGTAGCGCCCGTGGCGACGCACCAGTTGGCCCTGGTGGCACTTGGGGCACTCTTCGCCGATAGGCTCGGCAGCCTTTTTGGCCTCGAGGCGTTCGGTGTGTTTGCACTCGGGGTAGCCGGTGCAGCCCAAAAACTGCCCGAAACGCGAAACCCTCAGCTCCATCGGCCTGCCGCAGACTGGGCAGAGCTTTTGCGGAATCTTGGCGTATTCGTCGAGGAAGGGCTCGTAGAACTCCCGCACCACCTTGGGCCAAAGGGCCTTGCCCTCCTCGACAGCATCCAGGCGCTCTTCCATGCGGGCGGTGAACTCGTAGGCCACCACGCCGGGGAAAGCCTGCACCAGATAACCAATAACCTCGCGCCCTAGCGGGGTGGGGCGCAGCGATTTGTTCTGGCGCTCGAGGTACTGCCTGCGTTCCAAGGTGTCAATGGTGGGTGCATACGTCGAGGGCCGCCCAATGCCCATCTCTTCCATCACCTTAACTAAGCTGGCATCGCTGTAGCGGGGCGGCGGCTCGGTAAAGTGTTGCTCGGGTTTGAGGTCTAGAAGTTTCGCGGGTGCATTTTCTCTAAGTGGGGGGAGCAGGTTCTCGGCATCGTCGCCCTCCTCACGCCCGTACACCTTGAGGAAGCCGTCGAACTTCAGAACCGAGCCCACCGCACGGAAGGTGAACTCCCCCAGGGCATCGCTTGTGTGACCGGCTGCGCCGGAAACCTGGCCTTCGACATTCACCGTGGTCTGGTCGAAAACCGCCGGGGTCATCTGGCTCGCCACAAAGTGTTGCCAGACCAGGTTGTAGAGCTTGTACTCGTCTTCCTCGAGCCTATTTTTGATGCTGTCGGGAGTCCGCAGGGCTGAGGTCGGGCGCACCGCCTCGTGGGCATCCTGGGCATTGGCGGCCTTCTTGGTCGAGTAGAAGTTGGCCTTCTCCGGCAGGTAGGGTTTCCCGAACTTGTCGGGAATCATCTTCCGCACTTCGTCCAGGGCATCCTGTGAGACCCGCACCGAGTCGGTACGCATATAGGTGATCAGGCCCACCGTGCCCTCGGGCAAGTCCACGCCTTCGTAGAGGCGTTGAGCCACGCGCATGGTTCGGCTGGCGGTCCAGCCCATGCGGCTGCTGGCGGCTTGCTGAAGCGTGGAGGTGGTGAAAGGGGCGGCGGGGTTGCGTTTGCGCTCGCGCCGCTCGAGGCTGGCGATGCGGTAGCTCGAGATGCCTTTTATCCGGTTGGCGATATCTCGAGCCTGGGCCTCGTTGGTGATGAGGAACTTCTCGCCCTGCTGAACCCGCTCTTTGCCCACGCTATAGAGCATGGCCTTGAACTTGGCGGCCTCACTTTCAAACTGGCCTTCAACTGTCCAGTATTCCTGTGGCACGAAGGCTTCGATGGCCTGCTCTCGCTCTACAATTAACCGCAGCGCCACCGACTGTACCCGCCCTGCCGAGAGCGCCCGGCGGCGAAACTCCATGCTCAGGACGGGGGAGAGCTGGTAGCCCACCAGCCGGTCTAGCACGCGCCTGGCCTGCTGCGCATCCACCAGGCTCTGGTCTATCGGGCGCGGCTTGCGCACCGCCTCGCGCACCACCCTGGGGGTGATTTCGTGGAACTCCACCCGCAGGTTGTTGGTGGGGTCTAGGTCTAAGAGCCGAGCTACGTGCCAGCCGATGGCCTCGCCTTCGCGGTCGGGGTCGGTGGCGATGAGCACGCGCTTGCCCTTGGCGGCCCGCTTCAGCTCGTCTACTACCGGCTTCTTATCCTTCTTGACTTCATAGGCGGGGGCAAAATCATTGGCCACATCCACCCCCATGTCCCGCTCGGGGAGATCGGCCACGTGGCCTTTGCTGGCTTTTACCTCAAACCCCGCGCCCAGCATTTTGGCGATGCTCTTGGCCTTGGCGGGGGATTCTACTACGACTAGGGTCGAATCTGGCATACGGCTAAGTATTGAGGGGGGTTTGGGCTTTTTGTCAAGTACGCGCTGCTCAATTGCCGGTCAAAACCTTGACGGAAAGGCGTTTTTCTCGAGCCCCCACCCAGCGGGGCTTCGGAGCTAATGAAATAATACTTCAAAAGAGAACACTATTGACAAAACATTACGTGATTTGTTAGAACATATGGCGTAAAACTTTATAATAGCGTGCGCCTCCAAGGGGTTATGCTGTAGACCTCAAACGATTGCCAGAGCACGCAGGGGGTAGGGAAGGGTCAACTGTCTTTGCGATAGGTGTGGGTCGGCACGAGACTTTGTTGTAGGAGGATAGGGCTATGGGCAAAAAATTGGTCTGGTTGGCAGTAGCGGGTATGTTGGCTAGCTTTAGCCTGGGCTTGGCGCAGAAGACCAAGCTGACCATCGAAAGCTGGCGCAACGACGACCTGAAAATCTGGCAAGACACCATTCTGCCAGCCTTCATGAAGAAGTATCCCAACATCGAGGTGGTGTTCGCTCCCAGCGCTCCCACCGAATACAACGCGGTGCTGGCCGCTAAGCTTCAAGCGGGCACGGCAGGCGACCTGATTACCTGTCGCCCTTTTGACCTGAGCCTCGAGCTGTACAAAGCCAAGCATCTGGATAGCCTCAACGACCTCAAGGGCATGGACAACTATTCCGAGGTCGCCAAAGCCGCCTGGAGCACCGACGACGGCAAAACCACCTTCTGCGTGCCGATGGCCGCAGTGATTCACGGCTTTTTGTACAACAAGGCCATCTTCAAGGAACTGGGCCTCACCGAACCCAAGACCGAGGCAGAGTTCCTGGCAGTACTGGCTAAAATCAAGGCCAGTGGTAAATACACCCCGCTGGTGATGGGCACCAAAGACCAGTGGGAATCTGCCACCATGGGCTACCAGAACATTGGCCCCACGCTATGGAACGGTGAGACGGGCCGCAAAGGGCTCATCTCGGGCAAAGCGGCTTACAACAAGGGCGGTTTCCTGCAAGCCTTTGAAGCCCTCGCCAAGTGGAGGCCCTATCTGGGCAATGGCTACCAGGCTCAAGCCTACCCAGATTCGCAAAACCTCTTTGCCAACGGGCGCGGGGCCATCTACCCGGCCGGCTCGTGGGATATCGGGACTTTCCGTCAGATGAACCCCAAGCTCGAGCTGGGTGCCTTCAAGCCCTACACCTTCGGCTCCGGCCCCTGCGTCATTGACGACCACCCCGACATCGCTATGGGCCTCAACTCGGCCAGCAAGAATAAAGAGGCGGCCCGCACCTTCTTGAGCTGGATTGCCTCCGACGAGTTTGCCCAGCTCTACGCCAACGCCCTGCCGGGCTTCTTCCCTCTGGCGAACGTGAAATACACCGTATCGGATCCGGTAGCCCAGCAGTTCCTGGACTGGCGTAAGGAGTGCCAGACCACCTTCCGCTCCTCGTACCAGATTCTCTCGCGCAACGCCAATCCCAACAACGAAAACGACCTCTGGAATGCCTCGGCTCAAGTCCTGAACGGCACCTTTACACCCGTGCAAGCCGCCAACTACGTGCAGTCACGCCTGGCTTCGTGGTACGCCCCGCAGAAGGGCAACAAGTAGCGTAGTTTCCTCCCGGAGGGTAGGGTGGGGGGTTTGTAGGGACGCACGGCTGTGCGTCCTAGACTAGCCAGAACGAAACCTGCGGTTTCGACCCCCCTCCCAGCCTCCCCCGCAAGGGGGGAGGGGACTGGTTAAGCTATGTGCGATTTACCTCTTTGTGAGCGGATTTACAGCGAAGGCAACTGGCGGGTGGTGCATTCGTATAACACTGCCCTCGAGGGTTGGCTCTGTCTCGTCCACGAGAAGAAAATTGCCACCCTGACTGAGATGACCCAGGAGGACGCGGCGATACTGGGCCAGCTCATCCGGCGGGTCTCGGCGGCAGTACAAAGCGTGACGGGCGCGGTAAAGACTTACCTAATGCAGTTCGCGGATAGCACCGAACACCCCTATGTGCATTTCCATGCCGTTCCGCGCATGGCCGACCTCCCTCCAGACCGACGTGGCCCCAGTTCTATGCTTTACATCGGCGTTCCCGAGGAGCAAATGGTGGCGCTCGGGCGCCGCAACGCAATCGCCGCGCAGGTGCGCGATTACCTGCTATCGAACCCATAAACTATGAACAGAAAGCCCTTTCCCACTAGCACTGGCGCAGCCAGACCCGGTCTGCGGTTTCGCTGGCATATCCTGGTGTTTTTAGCCCCGGCAGTGCTGATTTACAGTGTTTTTATGATTTATCCGCTTTTCAACTCGCTGTGGCTCTCGCTCAACAATGTCCACGGTGAGGCCAAGGCCTTTGTGGGGCTGCAAAACTATCACACCCTGTTTTCCGCAGAGCAGTGGGCCAAACCTTTTTGGAATGCACTTTGGAACAACTTAAAGTTTTTTGTCATCCACATGCTGGTGCAAAACCCGGTGGGGCTACTGCTGGCGGCCCTGCTGGTCTCGAGAATCCGGGGTGCGTCTATCTACCGCACCCTCATCTTCACACCCACCATTCTTTCGGTGGTGATAATCGGCTTTATCTGGAAGCTGATCTTGAACCCGGTATGGGGGGTGCTCAACCCGATTGGGATTAATCAGCCCTTTTTGGGCTTAGAGTCCACCGCCCTGCCCACTTTGGCCCTGATTTCGGTCTGGCAGAATATCGGCATCCCGATGATGCTGTTCCTGGCTGCCCTGATTCGTATCCCCGAGGAACTGATGGAAGCCAGCCGGGTAGATGGGGCCAATGCCTGGACGACCTTCTGGCGCATCCAGTTCCCCCTGATTTTGCCCACGGTGGGTATCGTGGCCGTCCTGACCTTCGTGGGCAACTTCAACGCCTTCGACCTGATTTATGCGACCCAAGGCGCACTGGCTGGGCCAAACTTTGCCTCAGACATCCTGGGCACGTTCTTTTTCCGCACTTTTTTCGGCTACCAGCTTCAGCCTGGCGACCCCTACATGGGGGCTACTGTGGCAGGGGTGATGCTGCTAGTTATCCTGGTCGGGGTGTTGGTTTACCTCTTCACCTGGCAGCGGCGCTTGCAGGATATCCAGTTTTAGGAAGAGTGTCATGCTTGAGCAGAGTTCAGCATCATGGCTTGATAAGAAATGGCTCGAGCCCGGCTCGAGTCGGGTTTTGGCAACTGCTGCGGCGGAATCCCCCCGTCAATCACTGTGGATTCATGCAGACCTTGACCTGTACGGCCCCGGACGGCCCCCCTTGGTAAGGGGGGCAGAGCGTGTCATCACTAAGATGTGCCCTGCCTCCCCTTGGGAAGCTGATTATCTGAACCTGTACAGGACGTTATTTCCTGCGAGTCTCAGGGGAGCTGGCGCGACAGGCACTAGGCCCACCTGTTCCGGCAAAGCCGGGGGCCGATGGCCCTGTAACGGGCTGGGCTTTGCCCGTGCGAGCACTAGGCCCAACGGGCCGGGCTTTGCCCGTGCGAGGCCGGAGGGGTTGGGGTTTTCCCTATGACTAAAACTCACTGGCCCCAGGTTATTGCCACGCACGTCGCGCTCATCGCGTATTCGGCCCTGGCTTTGTTTCCGGTGCTCTTGGTCATCGTCAACTCCTTCAAGAACAAGCTGCTGATTTTTAGCGCCCCCTTCGCCCTTCCCACCGCCTCAACTTTCACCCTGGATGGTTACAAAACCCTACAATCCACGGCCAACTTTCCAGCCTTTTTCTTGAATAGCCTGCTGGTCACGGGGGGCTCGCTGCTGCTAATTTTGCTGGTGGCCTCGATGGCGGCCTTTGCTCTTTCGGAATACACTTTCCGGCTCAATACCCTGATGGCCTTGTACCTTTCCATTGGCATCATGGTGCCCATACGGCTGGGTACAGTGGGCATTTTGCAGCTCGCGGTAGGGCTGCATCTGGTCAACACGCTGTGGGTGCTGATTCTGGTCTACACCGCGCAGGGCATCCCGCTGGCGGTGTTCGTTCTGACTGCTTTCATGCGCCAGTTGCCCAAAGACCTCAAAGATGCCGCCCGTATAGATGGGGCCAGCGAATACCGCATCTACTGGCTGACCCTGCCGCTGGTGCGCCCGGCCATTGGCTCGGTGCTGGCTATTTCGATGATTCCTATCTGGAACGACCTTTGGTTTCCCCTCATCCTGGCCCCAGGAGAATCCACTAAAACTATAGTGTTGGGGGCCAGCGTGTTCCTGGGCCAGTTTGTCAACGACTACAACGCGGTGCTGGCAGCTTTGACACTGGCGATTGTCCCGGCGGTGGTGCTGTATTTCATTTTCTCGCAGCAGCTCATCCGGGGAATCACGTCGGGGGCGGTGAAGTGAAAGGCTGTCAGAAGTCTTTAGTCTCGAGTCGCAGGTCAAAATCAATGCCCTCGCCGCGCCCGGTAAACGTTGTCTCAGGGGGGAATCCATGCGCGTAGGCATCGTCGGTAGCGGGGTGATGGGCGAAGTTCACGCAGCGGGCTGGCGGCAGACTGAGGCCGATTTAGTGGGCTGTTGGTCGGCCAACCTCGAGCAGGCCCAGGCTCTGGTCGACGAGTATGGAATGCGGGTCTACCACTCGTATTCCGAGTTATTAGAAAATAGCGACCTGATTGATATCTGTGTGCCCACCTTTTTGCACAAAGAGATGGTGCTGCAAGCGGCGGCAGCGGGGAAGCACGTGGTCTGCGAAAAGCCCATTGCCCTCAGTGTAGAAGACGGCCTCGAGATGATCGAAGCCTGCCAGCAAGCCGGGGTGCGGCTCTTTGTGGCCATGGTGGTGCGGTTTTTCCCGCAATACCGGCTGTCGCGTGAGCTTATCGCTAAAGGGCAAATCGGCACTCTGGGGGTGATGCGGCTCAAGCGGGTAGCCTACGTGCCACGCCTCGAGCTATCCGACAACTGGTACTTGGACGAGAGGCGCTCGGGTGGGATGCTGGTAGACCTGATGATTCACGACTTCGACTATGCGCGGTGGCTGGGGGGTGAGGTAGAGCGGGTCTTTGCCCGGCTGAACAAGGCCACCGATGGCCCTGGTCAGTATGCTCAGGCGGTTTTGCGCTTTAAGGATGGCCCGATGGCCCTCATCGAGGGGGGTTGGGCCTATCCGCCGGGGGTGTTTCGCACCGCGCTCGACCTTTCTGGCACCGACGGCCTGATCGAGTGGAGTTCCGACGAGCACGCCCCGGTGCGCAGCTTTACACTCTCCAAAGAGGGCAGTTCGTCGGCGGTGGGCTTGCCGACCTCGGGCCTTTCCGACGACCCCTATGCCCTCGAGCTGGCCCATGCCTACCACGCCATCCTGCACGACCAGCCTTTCGAGGTGACAGCCAAGGATGGCCTCGAGGCCCTGCGCATCGCCTTGGCTGCGCGGGAGTCTATAGCCACGGGGAAACCGGTGACGCTATGAGCGAAGGTAAAAAGTTGACAAGGGTAAAAGGTGAAAAGTTATCGCAGTTTCCGCTATTTTTGCCGCTAGGAGTAGCAGCAAAAAATGAGCTTGGTACGCTCTTTCTATCGGAGTGGAGGGCCGTTTTCTTTCTAAAAACCGCTCTAACTGCCCCGTCCCCACTTCTGACCCTTTCACCTTTTCTACTTTTCACCTGCATTTGAGGTTTTATGCGCCTTGGCATCCTGAGTTTCGCCCACCTGCACGCCGAAGGCTATCAAGCCATCTTAAAGACCCTTCCTGGAGTCGAACTGGTCGGTTTTTCCCACGAAGACGAGGGGGAAGGCCGACGTTTCGCCGACCAGTACGGGTTGCGACGGTTCGCCCAGCCCCAGGATTTGTTGGCTGAGGGCTTGGACGGGGCCATCGTCTGCTCGGAGAATGCCCGGCATCTCGAGCTGGTCGAGCTGGCGGCAAAAGCCAGGTGTCAAATTCTCTGCGAGAAGCCCATTGCATCGAATCTGAAAGATGCCCAGGCCATGAAGGCCGTGTGCGAGCAAAATGGAGTTCACTTCATGACCGCTTTCCCGATGCGCTTCGCCCCTTCCACCCAGAGTATCCGCGCGGCGATTGGGGGTGGACAGTTGGGCCAGATTTATGGGGTGAACGGCATCAACCACTCCGAGATTCCCAAAGCTCACCGGGCCTGGTTCGCGGATAAAGAGCTGGCGGGCGGCGGCGCGGTAATGGATCACGTGGTTCACCTGGCCGACCTGCTGCGCTGGTATTTTGGTGAGGTCAGCGAGGTTTATGCCGAGGTTGACAACCTTTTTTATCCCGGCGAGGGAGTAGACACCGCTGGATTGCTGCTGATTAGGCTCGAGAACGGCGTGCAGGCCAGCATAGACTGTTCCTGGAGCCGCCCCACCTGGTATCCGCGCTGGGGCCACCTGAAGATGGAAGTGGTGGGGGAGCGTGGCACGGCAGTGATGGATTCTTTCGCCCAATACCTCAATCTGTACAGCCGCCAGGCCGCTCGAGCGCACAGTTGGGTGGGCTTCGGCCCCAACCCAGACCGGGCCATGCTGGGGGAGTGGCTCGCCAGCATCTGCGAGAAGCGCCCGCCCAGCGTGGGCTGGAACGACGGCTACCAGGCCCTGCGGGTAGCCTTGGCGGCGTATGCGTCTGCATCTACCCACGCGGTGGTAAGCCTAGAGCGGTTTTCATGAACCGCCATAAAGCTATGTACCGCCTGGGCGATGTCAATGAAAGCCGCGACAGAACCCACTACTTCACTTGAAGCAGGTCTTCCAGCGTAATTAATCGGCCTTGTGCGCCCACTGCAGTGGCGGCCAGCGAACCGGCCAGATTGCCGATACGAGCGGCTGTAAGGGGGTCTTTGCCTTCCATGATGGCATGGGCAAAGGCCGCTGTGAAAGCATCGCCTGCGCCGGTAGTGTCCACTACCTCTTCTAAGGGATAAGGCTCGACTAGCTCTTGCCATGTGGGGGTAATCACGATGCTGCCCATGGCCCCGACCTTGACGATAACCGTCTCGAGGCCCCAACTCTTGAGTTCATTTGCCCCCTCGCTAATCGAGGTTTTGCCGCTCAGGTCGAGGAGTTCTTGCTGATTCATGAGCAGATAGGGCACTCCCCGCAAAATATCCAGCAGCTCCCGCCCTGCCGAGCGCACCGCGCCGGTGCCGAGGTCGGTAAAAATTGGTAGCTCGCGTTTACGGGCTGCGTCCAGCACGTTGATGGCGTATTGCCGTTGGGGGCCTCCCACGAAGGCATAGGCCGAGAGCACCAGGGCCTCGGTCTGGTCGAGTAGACGAGGCTTAAACTCGGCGGCATCCAAGTAGCGGCTGGCTCCGCCCGCCGAGACCATCGCGCGCTCGCCGCCGGGGACGAGCAAAATCAAGATAGAAGAAGTGGTCTGCTCGAGGTCGGTTTGCAGGTGTTTGAGGTCTACGCCGACTTGCTCGAGCTGTTGCAGGGCTACCCTACGAAAAGGGTCGTTGCCTACGCGGCTGGCGAGTTGTACCTTGTGGCCCAGGCTAGCCAGATGGGCCGCTAGGGTTCCCCCAGCCCCGCCGGGTTTCATCAGGGCACGGCGTGAGGGCATCTCCTCCCCTGGCTCCGGGATTCTGTCGAGAAAGTAGATTAGGTCTACTGAAACATCTCCCAAAACAAAAAAACGCATTCCTGGCCTCCGGGCCTCTCCAACCATTGAATCCGCTAGGTTTCCCCCAGTCTAACCGAGGGGTGAGCTGATTTGAAGGGTTGCTTTACCGAATCCTGAAACAAAGCAAAATCCGGTGTCCCTACTATAAGCCTTCGAGCAAATCCTGGAATTCTTTCAGTGAGAGCGCCTCGCCGCGAACCTGCGGGTTTAGCCCCATCTGCTCGAGGGCTTCCAGCACCTTTACCGGGCTATAGCCGCCAGTTTTTAGGGCGTTGACCAGGGTTTTCCGCCGCTGCCCAAAAGCTGCCTCGATAAGCCGGAACAAAGCCGGATTATCTTTTGCAGGACGAGGCTCTAGCCGTACTAACGAACTCGTGACTTTGGGGGCGGGGAAGAAGGCCCCCGGAGGCAGGTCGAAGAGCCGTCGGGCCTGGCTGTGGTATTGCACCCGCAGTGAGAGCAGGCCATAGTCGGCGGTTGCTGGCTGGGCAGTCATACGCAGGGCCACTTCTTTTTGCACCAGCACCACGATTCGGCGAAAATGCCCCGAAATCAGCAGCCGGGTGATGAGCGGGGTGGCGATATTGTAGGGCAGGTTGCCTGCAAACAAACTGCCTTCCGGAACGGATTTCCAGTCGAACTCGAGGGCATCGCCCCAGACCACCTTTACCGGCAGACCGGCTAGCGTCTGGGCATGGACAGTCTCCAACCGCCGATCCATCTCGAGGCTGATCACCTCGGCCCCGGCCTCGGCCAAGGCTTTGGTCAGGGTTCCCAGGCCCGGCCCAACTTCGTAAACCCGCTCCCCCGGCCCAAACCCTACCACCTCCACGATGCGGCGCAGGTAGTTGGGTTCGACCAAGAAGTTCTGTCCGAATCGCTTTTCAGCCCGCAGGGAGTGGCGCTCGAGCAAGTCTTTGACCGTGCGAATGGAGGTGAGGTTCATGGCTTAGCCTTGACCCCAAAACGCCCAGCGTGCAGAGCAAGGGACTGCACGGTTAAAGGGGCCTCGCTCTGGTGGCGAACGCTCAACATTTACTGAATCGTCGCCTTCACCGGCGGAATCTGCACGATTTCCCAGTCCAGCTTTTCATCGTCGAGAATCAGCTCGAGGTACTGGTCTTGGTCGAGGGCATCAATCAGGGCCAGTTTGTCCTTGACCAGGATGCCGTTTTTCATCACGGTATGGCCGTAAACCCCGAAGCGGTGTCCCATCCGCTCGACGTAGTCGGCGTTTTCTATCCACCACTCCTTGGCTTCGCGCCCGGCATAAAACATCTCGTCGTAGCTTTGCAGCCAGGGCACTGGCCCGACGTGGGCGAAGTTCACCCCGTGAATGTTAACCTCGCCCGGAAAGCTAGAAAACCAGACTTTGAGGTCTTCGGGGAACTCTACCCCGCCTAACTCGGGATGAAACTCCTTGTGCTCGAGGTGAGCATTGCCCAGCACGAAGGCGTTGGTAAGGGCGGCGTGGTCGTGGTTGCCCAGCAGAATGGTGATGTGCTCGGGGGCCGCTTCCTGAAAGCGTTTGACGCGGTGCAACTCGCGGATTTGGGCTCTGGCTGCGGTGCGCAGGTGGTCGGGGTTGGAGGGATCGTAATCCTCGAGGCCGGTCAGCTTGCGATAGTCTGCTAGTAGCTTGGGGTGTACCAAATCGCCCATCAGTACCACTCGGTAAGTGCCCCGCACCAAAGGGTCTGAGGGCATCAGGTCTTCGCCCACCGCAAAGGAATGCTTCAAGGCCCGCCACAGCTTGGCAAAGTCGGCGTGCAAGTCGCCAATGGCGATTACCTTGATCACGACTTTCCCTTCAGTAAAGCCCGCAAGTCGCCATAGAGCCGCCGGGTTTCGTCGGGAGTCTTGCCGTAGCCACTGTGCTTGGTCACGATGAGTGCAGCCTGTTTGCCCAGACCAGCTTCCTTCAGGCGCTCCATCAAGCGATCTATGAGTTCTTGGGGTTCGGGCTTGGCAGGCTCGGGGGCGTGGTCGTCAGACTCCTCTTGTGGATGGACAGGCTCTGCTCGCTGTTGAGTAAGTTCTGCTAGCTGTTGGTGCGTAAGCTCTGCTCGGGGTGGGTTGGGGGGCAGTTCTGCTAGGGGTTTGGTGGTGTTTTCAGATTCCACGACCCGGAGCCCAGAAGCCAATTCCGGAGCCTTGAAGTGCCCGCTATCGGGGTCGTGGTCTACCCACTGTTTGTCTAACCGGTAGAGGTAGCGCCCAATACCAAACTTGACCGCCGCCCGCTTGAGGGCATCGGAAAAAGCCGCTTTGAGGCTGTCCCCCTCGCCCACGTCTTCTTTGGCAATCTCGAGCACCATCAGGCGGCAGCGCACGGCATAGCTGGCTGCTTTGGCCTCGAGCACCTCGTAAGTATCTTGCCAGCCGCCAGGTTCTAGCACCTCGTCCAGCCGATCTAGCACGGTTCGTGCGTCCACATAGGGCACTACCATGGCCCGGCGCTTGTCCTTGGACAGCGCCTCCACGCGCCACTGCACTTCTCCGGCAGGAAAGGGCTCGGTCAGCTTGTTCCAGACCTCGGAATTCATTGGAGTTTATTGTAACAGCATCCCCAATCCTGTGATGGCTCAGAATGACCCACCTAAGGGGTTTTTAACCCTGCCCACATACCTTTTTACCTGGGGCCGGGCTAAGGTACGTCCATGAAGCGCTTTTTACCCCTGTTTATGCTGGCTTCAGTAGGCCTGGCCCAGATACAGATTCATATCGAGATACCGCCTCCTGCGATAATTACCATCACCACCGCCTTTCAAATCGCCCTGATGCCCAGCTTAGTGGTTATCGAGCGCGACCCCGAGCCGCAGGGTATCGTGGTGGTCTACCGTAGCAACCGGCCTTACGACGTATATACCTACCACGACCGCGACCTCGAGCGGCGGGGCTGGGTGCGGGTTAGGTATCGCGCCAGGGGTGGAGGGTATGAGTCTGAGTATCGTCGTGGAAGAGCCCGAGCCAGGCTCGAGGTCGAAGACCGGCACGGGCGAGTCCGGGTAAAAGTACACGAGGAATAAAGATTCTTCAGCCAACCCTAACCTATGGGATGCGGTTTTGTGGCTAGGCTTTAGACATGAAACGAGCCTTGATTCTATGGATTGGCATCGTTGTCTCGGCGGCATTGGCCCAGACTCCCGTTCGCAACCAGCCGCTGCCCACCTTGCAAATCACCCCGGTACTCTTGGTCACCCTCTACCGTAAAGCCCCGGTAGTCGCACGGGCTGCGGCCCCGCAGTCCATTACCTTGCTGTACCGAACTACCCAGGTGGCGCAGGTATTCACCTACCATCACCGCGATTTGCTGGCCCACGGCTGGGCGGTGGTTTCACTCAAGGAAGACCCCAAGTCGGGCCGCTACCAGGCCAGCTATAAGAAAGGCAGCAGTAGGGCCAGCCTGCGGGTAGTGTCGCAGGCTGGGCAGGTTTCGGTGACGCTAAAGCAAGACTAGACACATTCGGCCTGCGTAGCTAAACTAACGAGTGCCCTGGCAAGTGTCTGGGGCCAAGTGTGGGGCCGTGGCGCAGTTGGGAGCGCGTCTGAATCGCACTCAGAAGGTCGAGGGTTCGAATCCCTTCGGCTCCACCACGTTAGACACGCAAAAACCGGGGATTGAGTTCTTCGGTTTTTGTTTTTGCCCCCAAAAGTGTGAGCATCAGAGCGGCTTCCGCTTTAAACCTGCCCTCAATTCCGATGGGCCACAAAACTGCGTCTGTGAGAGTATAAAATTGTTGCTGAGGAATGAAGGGCAGACCTTGCCAGGTGTTATCTTTAGCACGGAACCACTCGAGAGACTGCCGGGGCAGCAAACCTTTTTAGTTGGTGAATCCTCGGCGGCGATTGGTGTTCGGTAAAGGAGACTGGCATGGCAAACTACACCCCAAAACCCTCGGATAAGTTTACCTTTGGCCTGTGGACGGTGGGCAATATCGGGCGCGACCCCTTTGGTAGCCCCACCCGCAAGCCCCTAGACCCGGAATATATCGTGCGTAAGCTGGGGGAACTGGGCGTATATGGCGTGAGCCTGCACGACAACGATCTGGTTCCTATAGAGGCCACCCCTGCCGAGCGCAACCGGATGGTCAAACGCTTCAAAAAAGCCCTCGAGGACAGCGGGGTGCGGGTGACGATGGCGACCACCAACCTCTTTGCCGACCCGGTGTTCAAGGATGGAGCCTTCACCAACGCCAACGCCAAGATTCGGGCCTACGCTTTGCAAAAAACCCTCTACTCGATGGATTTGGGGGCCGAGCTAGGGGCTCCCACCTACGTGTTCTGGGGTGGGCGTGAGGGAGCCGAGGTGGACGCGGGGATGAACACCCTGGATGCCATCGCCCATTACCGCGAAGCCATGAATTTCGTGGCGGAATATTCGCAAGACCAGGGCTACGGCTATCGCTTCGCCATCGAGCCCAAACCCAACGAACCCCGTGGGGATATCTATCTGCCGGTGGTAGGGGCCGCGTTGGGGTTCATCGCCACCCTGGATAAGCCCGAGCTTTTCGGCCTCAACCCCGAGTTTGCCCACGAAACCATGGCCGGTCTCAACTTCGTTCATGCCGTAGCCCAGGCCATTGATGCGGGCAAGCTGTTTCACATAGACCTCAACGACCAAAAGATGGGCCGCTTCGACCAGGACTTACGCTTTGGGGCAGAAAACATCAAGGAGGCTTTTTTGCTGGTCAAGCTGTTGGAGGACAGCAACTACCCCGGCGTGCGCCACTTCGATGCCCACGCCCTGCGTACGGAGGACGAGGCCGGGGTGTGGGAGTTTGCCAAGGGGTGTATGCGTACCTACTTGATTCTCAAGGAAAAAGCCACCCGCTTCGACAAGGACAAGGAAATTCAAGCCATCCTCAAAGCCTACAAAGTACAGGATTCGGGGCTTGGCAAGCTCAGCAAAAAGTACACCCGCAAAAACGCCGAGACCCTCAAGGCCCATACCTTCGACCGGGTGGGCTTGGGCGAGCAGGGTGCGGGCCTCGAGCGCCTCGATCAACTCACCATGGAACTGCTGCTCGGGGTGCGATAAGACCGCAGCGCTCATAGGCCAAAGCCAAAGGCCTGTCTGAGACGCAAAAGCAATGCCTCGAGAAGCGCTGTGCTGGACGTAAGGTCTTTGCTTAGCAGCACTTCCAAGGGAGACCCATGAAACCCGTATCCATCGGCATAGATTTAGGCACGAGCGGCCTCAAGGCCATCGCGGTTACAGCAGAAGGTCAGAGCGTGGCCGAGGCCAGTGCCAGTTACCCCCTGCACACGCCCCGACCCGGCTGGACCGAGCAAAACCCCCAAGACTGGATAGCGGCGGCTCGAGCGGTGTTATCGGAGCTATCCGGCAAACTCCAAGAGGCCGCCTATGAAGCCATTGCTCTGGGCTTGTCGGGGCAGATGCACGGGGCTACCTTTCTCGACGCGAAAGCAGAGGTGATTCGTCCGGCACTCCTTTGGAACGACCAGCGAACCGCTCAGGCTTGTGCCGAAATCGAGGCCACGGTTCCCCGCAAAGAACTCATCCAGCGCACCGGAAACCCGGCGGTGACAGGGTTTCAGTTGCCAAAGCTGGTATGGCTGCGCCAGGCCGAGCCAGAAAACTATGCTCGAGTAGCCAAGCTGCTGCTGCCCAAAGATTATCTCGGCTTCGTCTTGACTGGGCGCATGGCAACCGAACCCTCCGATGCCTCCGGGGTGGGAGCCCTCAACTTGGCTGCGCAAAACTGGGATACCGACATCATCGCCGCACTGGGGCTCAGCCCGGCGATTTTCCCCGAGGTCATACCCTCGCCTGCCGTGAGTGGGAAACTCAGCGCCTCTTGGGCTAAGGCCACCGGTCTGCCCGAGGGTTTGGCGGTGATTGCCGGTGCGGGCGACAATGCTGGGGCGGCTATCGGGCTGGGTCTTTCTAAGGCCCGCCCCACCCTGGGTAGCATGAGCCTAGGAACCAGCGGGGTGCTCTTTATCCCCCTGGACAAGCCCACCCCCGAACCCCAGGGCCGGATTCATTTGTTCTGCCATGCCGATGGGGGCTATCACTTCCTGGGGGTGACACTCTCGGCGGCGGGCAGCTTGCAGTGGTATCGGGACAAACTTGCTCCAGGGGTTCCCTTCAACGACCTCATGAACGAGGCCGGGGCCGTGCCGGTGGGTAGCGAGGGTCTGGTTTTCATGCCCTATCTGGCCGGGGAGCGCAGCCCTTATCTCGACCCCGATTTACGCGGCGCTTGGCTGGGCCTGAGCCTGGCGCACGGGCGCGCACACCTGAGCCGTGCGCTGCTCGAGGGTGTTGCTCTGAGCCTGCGCGACGTGCTCGAGGTGATAGCACCTTTAGCTAAAATTGAAAAACTGCTGGCTATCGGGGGAGGCTCACGCTCAGATTTATGGCTCTCCATCGTGGCTTCAGCCTTGCGCCTGCCCATGGCCCGCACCGAGACCGAAGAAGGCCCAGCCAGGGGAGCGGCTATTCTCGGACTGGTGGGGGCAGGGGTGTACGAGAACGTCACCAAAGCCCTCGAGGCCACCGCACCCCAGCAGGCCATGCTTGCGACCCAGCACCTGGACATGGAAGAGATGTACGCCCATTATAAAAAGGGGTTCGCAGCAGTGAGCGGCTTCAAGCCTTGATGAGCAGTGTTCATGAAAACCGCTCTATCGCGGTTTGCGCTATTTTTGCCGCTACTCATGGCGGCAAAAAAGAGCTGGGCACGGTCTTTCTAAAGTGGGTGAACAATCCCATTCTTTCTGCCAACCGCTCTAAATCCAACCCTCGAGCCAGCGTATCCAGTTTTGACCCAGCACATCGTCTATGGCGCTATGGGGAACTAAATCCCCAATCTTTGCTAGATCGCCTGGCTCGTCGAGGCCCACCGGGTTTTCGTTGAGGCCAAAGCCGCCATCGAAATCGGAACCGATACCTACCTTGTCCCAGCCGATGAGAGCCGCGGTATGGTTCAGGTGTTTCTCCACCACCTCCAGAC
>JADMIM010000037.1 GCA_015478585.1 Thermaceae bacterium
ATTGCTTCCTACGGCAAATACCACCCTGGGGAGTATTCGTGGGAACCGCTCTCAGGGGTTACGCAGTTAGGGTTGCAAGGGGCCGAGAAAGCCATACACAAAAGCCCTGAGGATGAGGGGCGCTTATCTGAAAACCGCTTTAGCTCAGCGTAGCGCAAACGGGTTGAAATTGGTGTCGCGGTCGTAGTGATCTTCTCCCTCATTACGCTTGAGAAAGCCCACCACGGCGTAGGTGAGGGGGGTAAAGAGGATTTCCACCCCGCACTTGAAGATGTAGTTGGAAACAAACACCGTCCGTAACAAGCTGTTATCCCACACCCCATAAAACGCCACCAGCAGGAAGATTGAGGTGTCGAAGAGCTGGCCTATCAGGGTCGAGCCGACGGTGCGTGTCCAGAGCCAGCGCCCCTCGGTCAGAATCTTGAGTTTGGCGAGCACGAAGCTGTTGATAAACTCCCCCACCCAGTAGGCCACCAGGCTGCCCAGGGCAATGCGGGGAACCAGGCCAAGAATGACAGAGAAAGCCTGGGCGGTGCTGGCTTGGTTTTTGGGGGTGGGCAAGGCGTTGACGCTAGCGAAGGTGAGGGTCGCCAGGGCCAGCAGGAAAAAGCCCGTCCAGATTACCCGACGGCTGCGCTTGTACCCGTATACCTCGGTGAGGATGTCACCAAATATATAGGCCAGCGGGAACAAAATCGTCCCCCCGTCGAAGGTCAGTGGCCCCAGCAGCACCACCTTGGTGGAGGCGATGTTGGAAACGATCAGCACCACCACGAAACAGGCGGTGATGAAGTCTAGATAGCGGTAGCGCACAACACGCGATTGTACAAGAAGCGGGGTTTAGGCTCCAATACTAGGCTGACTGCTGGGCTAAATTCTTCCACAACTTTTATTTGATGACCGGCTCACGTCCCCACACCGAGATTGCCAAGGAGTTCGAGGACATCCTCAAAACCCACCCTGAGCCGCTGCGTTGAGGGCTGCTTGCCACTTATAGGAAACCGCCCTATTCGGCCTGTGAGGTGATAAACGGGATGTTCCGGTCGTATTGGGCCCGGTCTAGACCATAGCCATAGACGAAGGCATCCTCGATCTCGAAGCCCAGATAATCTATAGGCACCTCGAGCTTGCGGCGGCTGGGCTTGGACAAGAGTGCAGCCACCTTGAGCGAGCTGGGCTGGCGGGCTTCGAGCATCCGCAGCAAATAGTTGAGGGTGATGCCGGTGTCCACGATGTCTTCGACGATAATTACTGGGCGATTTGAAATGGGATAGCGCAAGTCTTTGAGCAACTCTACCTCGCCGCTGGATTTGGTGGCATTGCCATAGGAGGACACCGCCAGAAAATCTATCGAAAGGGGCATATCAATGGCCCGCACCAGGTCGGCCATGAAGATAAAAGCCCCGTTGAGCACGCAGACCAGGTGGGGCGGCTGGCCTAGGTAATCATTTTTTATTTGTGCGCCGAGGGCCTGGATGCGAGCTGCGATTTGCGCTTCGCTGATTTGTACCGACCCCTTTCCTGCTTGAAAGATGCTCACGCGAGGATTGTACGGCACGGGTCGGCTTTTGCGACACCGGGCGGCTGTCCTGGCCCTGCTCGGGCTGCTTTTTGCGGCTGGGCCGGGGTTGCTGCTGGGCCTTGCCTCGAGCCAAGGGGTTTTCCGGTTTGGGTTTGCGGACAGCCTCGCCGGGGCCAAAAGAGCGCTTTGGCTTGGGGGCTCGAGGCTGTTCTTGCCAAGGTTTGTTGGGGCTGGAGTCGGCTTTGCGGGCTGACCCCGCTGTCTTGGCGAGAAAACTCGTCCTCGACGATGTTTTTTTGATACCCGTTTTTTCTCTGGGGGGCTTTGCCTCGTGCTTCCCTCGAGCTGCCCTGACCTGGGGTCTCGAGGTTCGGCGCTCACTGGGCGGGCGCAAGCCCTGAACCGGTGCGTTGTGTTTGAGCAGCCGCACTTCCTCCGGTGAAAGATAGCGCCACTCGCCAAGCCCCAGCTCCCCGAGTTCAATCGGCCCCACTGCCAGCCGCACCAGCCGCTCTACGGGGTGGCCGATGTTCCCCAACATCCGCCGTACCTCGCGCTTTTTGCCTTCGGTCAGCACCAACTTGACCCCTTCCTTGGCGGCTCGAGCCTCTACTGCTTTGGCTAGCCCGTCGCCCAGCATCACGCCTTGGGTCAGCTTGCGGCAATCCTCCTCGGAAAGCCGCCCCCGCTTGCTCCAGGCCCGGTACAGCTTGGGAATCTGGTTGCGCGGGTGGCTCAAAAACTGGGTCAATTCGCCGTCGTTGGTCAGCAGCAAAAGCCCCTCGGTGTCCTTGTCCAGCCGCCCCACCGAGTGCAGCCCGAGATGCTCGGGAACCAGCTCGTAGACCAGCTTTTCGGCGTGCTTGTCCTCGTGGGTGGTGGTGTAGCCTTTGGGTTTGTTCAGCATGATCACCACCGTCCTTTGTGGCAACCGCACCCGCTCCCCGTCCATTCGCACTACGTCGTTTTCGCCGACCACTGCACCAATCTGGGCGGTCTTGTCGTTGATAGAAACCCGCCCAGCCCGAATTAGATCTTCGGCCTTGCGGCGGCTGGTCACACCGGCCCTGGCGAGGTACTGTTGCAGTCGCATAACGTTCATCATAGCGCTCCCAGCATTTCCCAGCAGGGAAGAGGGTGGCCTCCTGGGCAAAGGTTGTTTCTTACTAGACTAGCTTATTGCCTGAAAATACCAGCCCAGATTTCGGCCTCGAGTGGTGCAATATAGATAAAGGAGGCAGCCCATGCGTGTGACCGTCTGGAATGAAAACCGCCACGAGCAGAAGAATCCCAAGGTGCAAGCGATTTATCCGCAAGGTATCCACGAGGCCATCGCCGCCCCGCTGCGCCAAGCCGGTCTGGAGGTACGCACCGCCACCCTCGACCAGCCCCAGCACGGCTTAGGAGGCCAGGTCTTAGACAATACCGAGGTGCTGTTTTGGTGGGGTCATTTAGCCCATGGCGAGGTTAGCGACCTGCTGGTAGAGCAAGTTCGTCAGCGGGTACTGGAAGGAATGGGGCTGGTGGTGCTGCACTCCGGGCATTTCTCCAAGATATTCAAAGCCCTCATGGGTACTAGCTGCGACCTCAAATGGCGTGAGGCCGACGACGTGGAGCGGCTGTGGGTGGTAGCTCCGGGTCATCCGATTGTGGAAGGGTTGGGTGAATACCTCGAGCTGCCCGCCGAGGAAATGTACGGCGAACATTTTGATGTGCCGGAGCCAGACGAACTGGTTCTGGTGAGTTGGTTTAGCGGCGGCGAGGTGTTTCGCTCGGGGTTGTGTTATACCCGTGGTCGGGGGCGTATTTTTTACTTCCGCCCCGGTCACGAGACCTACCCCACCTATCACCATCCGGGGGTACAGCAGATATTGCTGGGCGCGGCTCGCTGGGCTGCAGCTACCCCAGGCCCCAAGCCGGTGCGGGGACACTACCCCACCCTCAGACCCCCCAAATAAAGCAGTTTTCAGAAAAAATAGAACCATCTACTCAGCTAGAAAGACCGGGCCAAGCTCTCTTTTGTCGCTATGAGTAGCGGCCAAAATAACACAAACCACGATAGAGCTAAAGATTCGGGAGAAACCATGCTATTTGACCTGTCCCTAGCAGAACTCGAGCGCTATCTTCCCAGCCGCAGCGAACCCGCCGACTTCGATGCCTTCTGGCACAACACCCTCCGCGAAGCCCGCAGCCATCCCTTAGAGGCTCAGTTCGTGCCGGTGGAAACGGGCCTTCGGCTGGTCGAAGTCTACGATCTGACCTATGCCGGCTACGGCGGCCAGAAGGTCAAGGGGTGGTTTGTAAAACCCAAGGGGCACACTGCCCACCTACCCTGTGTGGTGGAATATATCGGCTATGGCGGCGGGCGCAACCTGCCTACGGAGTGGCTGTTGTGGGCCAGTGCGGGTTATGCCCATCTGGTGATGGACACCCGTGGGCAAGGCACCACCTGGTCTCCCGGCGATACCCCTGACCTCGAGCCTGAGGGCTCCAACCCGCACTATCCAGGCTTCATGACCAGGGGCATCCTGAAGCCCCAAACCTATTACTACCGCCGGGTTTTTACCGATGCAGTGCGGGCTGTGGAGGCCGCCAGAACCCACCCCAGCGTCAACCCCGAGCAAATCGCGGTGACGGGGGGTAGCCAGGGAGGAGGGATTGCCCTGGCAGTGACCGGACTGCTGCCCGACCTGCAAGCAGTGATGCCTGACGTGCCGTTCTTGTGTCACTTTCGCCGCGCGGTGAACATTACCGACGACCATCCCTACCAGGAAATCGTGCGCTATTGCCAGCAGCACCGCGACAGTCTGGAAGCAGTTTTCCAGACCCTGGACTATTTCGATGGAACCAACTTTGCTGCTCGGGCGGGGGCCAAGGCTCTGTTTTCGGTGGCCCTGATGGATACCATCTGTCCCCCCTCGACGGTGTATGCGGCCTACAACCACTATCAAGGAGCTAAGGAAATCAAGGTCTGGCCCTTCAACAACCACGAGGGAGGCCAATCTTTTCAGACTGCCCAGAAGCTGCGCTTTCTGGCTCAGTTATGGCCTTAGCACGGTCAGTCTGGGAAGCAATTCCTAAAATTTCTGTGCGGTCAAACCTTATGAAAACCGCGCTAAGCCAACGGCTCGAGGGCCAGGAGGACATATGAAGATTGTCAGCATCGAGACTTTTCTGCTGCCCCCGCGCTGGCTGTGGGTGCGTGTGGAGAGCGACGAAGGCGGGGTGGGCTGGGGTGAGGGCAGCCTCGAGGGGCACGCCGAAGCGGTGGCCGGGGTGTTTGAGTCCTTCCGGGATCGTTTTATCGGCTACGACCCCTTCCGCATCGAGGATATCTGGCAGGTGGCCTACCGCTCGGGGTTTTACCGGGGTGGGCCAGTGCTGATGTCGGCTTTGAGCGGTCTCGAGCAAGCCCTGTGGGATTTGAAGGGTAAGACCCTGAACCTCCCCATCTGGGAGATGCTGGGCGGCAGGGTACGCGACAAGGTACAAGCCTACGCTTGGATTGGTGGAGATCGCCCCAGCGAGGTGGCCCAGGCGGCCCGTGATCGCAAGGCCCAGGGCTTCGCGGCGGTCAAAATGAACGCCACCGCCGAAGCGGGCTGGCTGGAGTCTCCCAAAACCTTGGGCAGCGTGGTGGAACGGGTCGAAGCCGTAAAAGCCGAAGGGCTCGAGGTGGGGGTGGATTTTCACGGGCGGCTGCACAAGCCCCTTGCTAAGCAACTGCTGGCGCTGCTCGAGCCCTGCCGCCCCTTGTTTGTCGAGGAACCCCTGCTGAGCGAACACCTCGAGGCCATCACCGAGCTTTCTGGCCTGACCTCGATTCCCATTGGGCTGGGCGAGCGCCTGTATAGCCGCTGGGACTTCAAACGGTTTTTGAGCAGTGGGATAGATATTCTCCAGCCCGACCTTTCTCACGCCGGGGGTATATCGGAGGTCAGAAAAATTGCCGCCATGGCCGAAGCTTACGACCTGGCTGTGGCTCCCCACTGTCCATTGGGGCCGCTAGCGCTAGCGGCCTGTTTGCAGGTCGCGGCCTGTACCCCCAACGTGGCGCTACAAGAGATGTCGCTGGGCATTCACTACAACCAAACTCACGACCTGTTTGCTTTCATGACCAACCCCCAGGTGCTCACCCCCATCAATGGATACTTGCAAATCCCCACCGGGCCGGGCCTGGGCGTAACCCTCGACGAGGCGGCGGTACGAGCCGCCCAGGCTGAGCCCCACCGCTGGCGCAACCCAGTATGGCGTAACCCCGACGGAGGGGTTACGGAGTGGTAATGCCCCACCCGGAAGAGGAGTTATCAATAAGGTTCTTTCTGAAAACCGCTTGAGCAGGAACAGTACAGCTATCCTTTCAGCCCTTCCTCGAAGGTTTCCACAATGCGCCGCTCGTACACTAGATACAAGATGACCAGGGGTAGCGTTGCGGCCAGGGCGGCTGCCGAGAGTGGCCCCCAGTCGGCGGGGTTTTGCCGCTGGAGGTCGGTAATCCAGGTCTGTACGGTTTTGAGGTTGGCCTCGCCGGTCACGATGCGCGGATAGAGCACCAGGTTCCAGTGGGCCGCGAAGGCCAATACCCCCGCCGCAATCAATTGTGAGCGCAGCAGGGGGAACAGGATTTGGGTGAGTAAAACCCGGTGTCCAGCCCCATCCAGACGGGCCGCCTCGAGCAGCTCCTCCGGTACGCCACGCATCCCTTGATACAGCAAATACACGATATAGGGGCTGGCGGCAAAAGGCAAAATCAAAGCCCAGACCGTATCGAGCAGGTGTAGCCCCTGGAGCACACCATACAGGGGAACCAGCAGCAACTCCACGGGAATCGCCAGCATCACCAGAAAAAACGGCAGCAGCTTGGCTCCCTCACGAATGGAATAGGCTGCCAGAAAACCCGTAGAAAGCTGCAACAGTGTGGTGAATCCGGTGACCAGGAACGAAAACACCAACCGCCCCCAAAAACCTTCCCAGAAGCCATCTTTGGCTAAAACCGCGAAGTTGGCCAGACTGAGGCCAAATTTGCCGAAAATATTGCCGCTAAATATCAGGTCAGGGGGGATAAAAGCTGCATAGGCCATCCACAAAAAGGGCAGACCCACCAATAAGGCCACCACAAAAACAAAAATGTGTCCCAGCCAGCGCATCAGGTACGCCTCCAACGCTCGTTGAGCGCAAAAGCCTGGACAGATGTAAGCTCTTGGCTCGAGGCTTGCAACTCGCGGATAAAGGCACACTTCGATTCGCCCCAACTCCGACCCTGTTTCATCGCTGCTCCCGCAAAAGCCGGGCCTGGGCCAGGGCAAACAAGAGTGTGGTAATCAGGATAACCACGGTCAGGGCCGCCGCGTAGCCCAGGCGACCAATCTCGAAGCCGGTTTTGTAGAGGTAGTAACCCAGCACCTCGGTTCCACCAAAAGGCCCCCCTCGAGTCAACAGGAATACCGCCGTATAGGACTGTATCGAAAGCACCGTGCCAATCACGATAAGAAAGGTGATGGCCGGACGCAACAGGGGCAGGGTGATATAGCGAAAAACCTGAGCTGGGTTGGCCCCATCCACTGCTGCCGCTTCCTGAAGTGCCTTGGGAATGGCCTTGAGGCGGGCCGAAACCACCAGCACCCCATAGCCAATGTTGCGCCAGAGGGTAAACAGCACCACCAACACCAAAGCCCAAAACACGTTCTGATCCCACCGGGGAACAGCAACTATCGCTGCCAAGGCTCCGTATTCGGGCGAGAACAGGGTGTACCAGGCCACTGCTGCCCCGCCCAGCGTAACCAGCCCCGGCAGAAACAACAGGGCCTTGATTTGCCGCTCGTAGGGTTGCTCCTCGAGGGCCAAGGCCAACAGCACCGACAGCAAAATAAATGGCGGCAAGCTCATAAGTGCAAATATGAGCGTGGTGGAGAGGCTTTTCCAGAAATCAGGGTCTTGTAAAATTTGGCGGTAGTTGTCAAGGCCAATCGGCTTGGGCGCAGAAAGCCCCGACCAATCCCAAGTTGAAAAGCGCAGCACATCCAAGAAAGGGTAGAGCAAAAATACGCCCAGCAGCAGCACCGCTGGGAGAGCAAACCACTGCCCAGAGGAGCGCGGGCCAAACCAGGCCCGCGTCTTGGAGGGTTGAACGCTGCGCTGCATAAGTCAGGGGCTACCACAAATACAGCAGCGACAGCTTGAGGGGATAGCGGTCAGAGAGGGCCACTTCCAGGGCTACCGGGTCGAGGTAGAGCCGTCCTCCCAGACCATAGGCCAGGTTGAACCCCGCCGCGTAACCCAAACCCAGATACCCCGAGATGGCCCCACCGGGAATTTCCACCGTCGCCAGAGTAGCAATATGGCTGCCGAAAACGCTATTCAGGGTGTTATACCTGGCATCCAGGCCCACCCCTACCGAGACTGGCAGCTCGAGCAGGGTTAGGGCTGGGAGCAGGTCGGCCTTGAACAAAGCCCAGATATCGGCTCCGCCAAAACTGGTCGGGATAATCACCTCGGCATCCAGGCCGGTGTCTAGGCCCAGCGGGCTGAAAGGCAGGACCGCGCTACCCTGGAGCACGATACCTCGCCCAAAACCGAACCCGATACCGGCAGTATTTTCCGGGTAGGCCGGAACCTGGGCTAAAGCCAGTCCAGCTACTACCAACCCCAGAGCGAGCAGTCGCTTCATGCAAACCTCCAAAACCGGCCCCATCATAGCAAGGGTTTCCTGAGCTTAGAGTGTGAGCGGCGACCCGCTCGAGGCGTAGGCAAGAAGATCGGCAATCCCACCGCCCATCTATAACATCTCAAAAAACGGCAGTGCTCCTACTCGTAGCAGTTGTCATTAGCGCGGCCCAAATAGCTTTGGGGAAACATCCCGACCGCACCTGTGGCGCGAAGGTTAGTCGTGGGGCCACTTAGAGCCTGAAGGATGAAGAGAAAGAACTTGTTCTTGTTTTGCTCTCAACTCGCCAGGCTCTTTTCAGCCGTCCGAGCAATCTTCTCATGAGCCTTATGTCACACTAGATTAGCCCTGGGGAATAAAATCCTTTGGGATACGGAGGATATGGTTCATGCGTCGCGCATTTTTTAGTGCTGCTGTTTTGCTGGGGTTGGCCCTGGCCCAAAAACCCGTCGAGATTACCTTCTGGCATACCGCTGGGCCTCCGGGCCAAGAGGCCTTGGAATCTATGCTGGATGCATTTAATGCCAAACAAAAGGATTACAAAATCAACTACAAATACGTGGGCGATTACCGCGAGGGGGGCCTCAAGTTGCTGGCGGCGTTGCGCTCGGGTGGGGCTCCCAACTTGTTCCACGCGGAAATTTCCTTCTTGGGTCGGATGGTACAAGAAGGTATTGCAGTGCCCCTGGACGACTATCTAGGCACTATTCCCAACGACTTTTATCCCGGTTATTTGCAAACGGGTCACCTGGGGGGCAAGACCTACGGCCTGCCTATCGGCCTTTCGGTGCCGGTATTTTTTTACAATGCCGACCAGTTTGCTGCGCGGGGCATTGCCGTGCCCAAAACCTGGGATGAGGTGGCTGCTGCGGCCCAAAAGCTGACCACCCGTGCGGCTAAAGGCTATATCGCCTCTTCGGATATTTATAGCTTCAATGCGGTGGTGATGGCTCGAGGGGGCAGCATCATCAACAAAGATGGCAAGCCCAACTTCACCGACCCTAAAGTGGTAGACAGCCTGCAATATCTGCAAAACCTGGTGCAAAAGGGCGCGGCCCAGAGCCGTAACATCGCCGAGGCCCAGTTTTCGGTAGCCGACTTCCTGCGTACCAAAGCCTTTATGGGTATTGCCCCCATCACCATCTGGCCCCTGATCGAAAGCCGGGCTCCCATCCCTTTCAAGCTGGGTGTAGCGGCGGTTCCCCTCGATGCGGGGGGCAAAATACCCCTGGCTGGGGGCACTTTGGTAGCCCTCAAGGGCACTAGCGATGCTCAGCTCAAGGGCATCGTGGCGCTGTGGAAGTTTTTGATGGAACCGGCCAACATCGCCAAGTGGGTCAAGGCCACATACTATATGCCCATGCGCCGCTCGGCCCAGCCTCTGCTCGAGGATTTTTACAAGGCCGACCCCCGTCGCCGGGTGGCTTTCGGCCAGACCGAAAACGCCGACGTGTGGATTCAAGACCCCGAGTTTACGCTGTGGTACAGCTATTTGGAAGATGCCCTGGAAAAAGCCCTGAAGGGCGGAGCCAACGCCAAAGCGGTGCTGGAAGAAGCCCAAAAGCGAGCCATCAGCGTGGAGAAGAAATAGCACAGAGTAAGCAGAGCCCACAGCAAACCGCTGCGCTGCAGGCTCTGCTTTTCCTAATTTAAGAAACCATGAAACGTCTACTTACCTCCCTCCTACTGCTCTGGGGTCTGGCCCTGGCCCAGACGGTTATCCCTTTCTGGCACACCGTAGACCCTCCCGGACAACAGGTGCTCGAGGCTCTCGTCTCCGACTTCAACGCCCAGCAGAAGGACTATCGTATCGAGTCGCGCTATGTGGGCGACCTGCGCGAAGGAGGCATCAAACTGCTGGCAGCCCTGCGGGCAGGTGGGGCTCCGGCGCTGTACTACGCCGAGGTATCTTTTGTAGCCAGGGGAGTTAAGGAAAATCTGGCCCTGCCCCTAGACTCCTATTTGGGCAAGCTACCCAGCGACTTTTATCCGACCTTGTTGGATGTCGGACGCTATAAGGCTAAGACCTATGCCCTGCCAGTCGAGCTGCACGTCCCGGTGCTGTTTTATAACGCTGACCAGTTTGCTGCGCGGGGCATCGCGGTGCCCAAAACCTGGGATGAGTTGGCTGCTGTGGCCCAAAAGCTGACCAATCGTGCGGCCAAAGGCTACATCGTTTCTTCGGATATTTATAGCTTCAATGCGCTGGTGATGAGTCGCGGCGGAAGCCTGATTGGGCCAGATGGCAAGCCCAACTTCACCGACCCCAAAGTGCTCGCTAGCTTGCAGTATTTGCAAATGTTGATACAAAAGGGCTGGGCCCAGAGCCGCAACATCGCCGAGGCCCAGTTTGCGGCCATAGACTTCATCCGCACCAAAGCCTTCATGATTATTGCTCCGGTGACGCAGTGGCCGGTGGTGGAAGCCCGCACCCCTATTCCCTTCAAGCTGGGGGTAGCCCCTTTGCCCAAAACGCCCGATGGTAAGGTGGCGCTGGCGGGTGGAACCCTGATGGTATTGCGAGGAGCCAGTGAGCAGCAGACCAAAGGAGCGGTGGCCTTCTGGAAATTCATGATGGAACCGGCCAACATCGCTCGTTACGTACAAGCCACCTATGCCCTGCCGATGCGCAAAAGTGCCCAACCTTTGCTCGGCGATTTCTACAAGGCCGACCCCCGCCGCCAAATAGCTTTTTCGCAGCTCGAGAATGCCTCCCGCTGGATTTCTGACCCTCAAGCTACGGTCTGGTACGACTACCTCGAGCAGGCTCTGGAAAAGGTGCTCAAAGGCGGGGCCGACCCCAAGGCCGCCCTCGAGGAGGCCCAGAATAAAGCCCTGAGCGTGGAGAAATAGCCCATAGCTACCCGACCCCACCCGAGCTAGAGCGCTTTGCGAAATAATTGCATCAAGATTCTTAAGTGAGACTGTGTTTGGCTGCCTGGTGGAGGAGCGGCAAAACTTCAGCAACGCGCGATAGGCTGGCAGAGCCTTTGGCGATTCCTAGTTTTATCCCATGAGCTGTAGATATAACCCCCAGGGGGTCTGGGCATAGACGAAAGTCGTACCCCTGCGTTTCATCAGACGCACACCGGGAATTTGGCTCAGCCGGGCTATTGCCGTATCCAATTCACTCACCCTGAGGGCCAGGTGTCGCCCGCTCCAGTCGGAGTTTTTGGCGAGGTGGGGGTTTTGCTCGAGGTTGCTCCACTGGATTAGCTCGAGGGTGCTTCCGCCCAGCCGCACGAAGGCATAGTTGGCGATACCGGCCTCGTCCACATCGAAAATATCCTGCACATTGAGTTCTTGGCTGGTGGCGAGTGGGCCGTGCTTGGAGACCAGCTCGAAGCCTAAAACCTCGAGGAAGAACCCCAGGGCTTCTTCCAGGTCGGGAACCGTAAAACCGACGTGGTGAACCCCAGTGAAGCCTGTCTCGCTCATAGTTTTTTCCTCCCCAATCCGGCCTGATACAGCACGATGCCCAGGGCCACCGCCGCGTTGAGGCTCTCGGCCCCTTCGGCCAGGGGAATCCGCGCCAGTTCGTCGCAATGTTCCCCCACCAGGCGGCGCATCCCCTCGCCCTCGGAGCCGATGACGATGGCTAGGGGGCGCTGGTAGTCGAGGTGGGTCAGGTCTTGGTCGGCTTTCCCACTGGTTCCATAAATCCACAGCCCGCGTTCTTTGAGGGCCTCGAGGGTGCGCGACAGGTTTTTGACCTGCACCAGTGGCAGCTTATTGGCTGTGCCCGCCGAAGCTTTGACCACTAGGGCCGAAAGCGGTGCGCTGCGGCGTTCCTCGGTGAGTACCCCATGCGCACCGAGTGCGAAGGCGCTGCGGATGATGGCCCCGTAGTTGCGTGGGTCGGTCACGCCGTCTAGCACGACCAATAGCGGCTGCTCATTCCTGCTTTTGGCGAAGGCGAAAGGAGCCTCGAGGCTGGAATACTGGGCCTCCTCGACCTCGGCCACCAAGCCCTGATGAGCGGTGGTGCGTACCATCTGGTCGAGTTCGATGCGGGGCATCAGCTCGTACTCGGCTCCCATCTGCTTTAGCTCGCGCAGCAGCCAAGCTTCCACACCCCGTGCTACCCACAAGCGGCTGACCTGGCCCTCGCGCAGCGCCTCTAAGACCGGGTTTCGTCCGTAAATCAGCATAGCTATCAGCTTACAGCCGGTAGCCAAACGCAAGACGCTGAACGACTAACGTCGAACGCCCAAAGCTTAATCAACAGCCCCAAAGCAGGACGGCATTATTGAGCCATCAAAGAACACCGTGTAGGACGCAGTGGATGTTCTCGAGCCTTTAGCTTTCAACGCTAGTCGTTCAGCGTCTAGCCCTCCGCCCCTAGTTCACCCGGCTCGCCATCGCCGCGTTTTCGTCAATCAGGGTCTGGCGGGCGGCGTTGATTTGCAGTGCCTTGACCTTTACGTACTGGGCGCTGGTGGCGTTGGCGAGGGCGGTCTCGAGGTCAATCTGATCCTGGGCATAGAGTTCGGCCAGATGGTCGTCGAAGGTCTGCATCCCGTCCAGGGAGGAGTCTTTGAGGGCCTCGTAGATTTCGTTGGTGCGCTCGGGGTCTTTGATCAGGTCGCGGATGCGCAGGTTACCCTTCATGATCTCCATCGCACAGACCCGGCCCCCGTGTTTGGAGGGCAGCAGGCGCTGCGAGATGATGCCCACCAGGCTCTCGGCAAACAGAATCCGAGCCACGTCGCGCTCGTGGGGGGGAAACAAGTCCAGCACGCGGTTGACGGTGCGCACGGTGTCCATGGTGTGCAGCGTGGAAAAGACCAGGTGGCCGGTCTGAGCCGCCTCGAGGGCCGCCGCCGCGGTGGCGTAATCCCGAATCTCGCCGATCATGATTACATCGGGGTCTTGGCGCATGGCTGCGACCAGCGAATCCTTGAAGGTCAGGGTGTCTTGGCCCAGTTCGCGCTGCACGATCACCGAGCGCTTGCCCTTGTGCAGATATTCGATAGGATCTTCGACCGTCACGATCATCTTGGCGTGGACTTGATTAATCTCGTCTATCACCCTCGCCAGCGTGGTGGACTTGCCCGAGCCGGTTGGGCCAGTAACCAGTACCAAACCCTTTTCTTTCTCGCGGAAAAACTCGATGGTCTCTTGGGGCAAGCTGACAATGCGCAGCTTGGACTCATCGGAGTTGACTACCCGCATCACACAGCTCACTGAGCCGCGCTGCTTGAAGAGGTTCACCCGAAAACGGGCCACGCCGGGGACACTGTAAGCCAGGTCTACTTGATGTTTCTCGGCGAAGGTGGCCTTTTGCTTCTCACCGCACATCAGGTCTAGGAGCGAGGCGGTGTACTGCTGGGTTAGGGGAGAGGCCGTGACCGGGCCCAGCTTGCCATCGGTACGGGCCATAATCGGCAGCCCCACGTGCATATGGACATCGGAAACACCACGGGCCACCAGGGAAGAGAGCAGTTCGGGAAAGGTCATAGCTAAGGCCGATTGTAGGAAGCCTTAAGCCAAGCTGAAGCCCTTTATGAACGGCTGCCAGTTATGTTAATTTGTGCATCTGCCCTTGACTCGAGTAATCCCAAGATTTGTTCGTCTGCGCCGAGGTGAAAGCCAGCTTGTTCTGGCGTTACATAGAAACCTCCTGGCGTTACGAAAAGCCCAATGCCCTAGGTGTTTAGGGCTAAAGTATAGGTACGGAGGAAGTTTATGTACAAACACATCCTGATGCCCACCGACGGCAGTGAGTGCAGCCAGAAAGCCATAAGTGAGGGCCTCGAGGTCGCCAAGAGTATGGGGGCCAGCGTGACCTTTCTGTATGTGGTAGAAAACATGGGTTCGGTCTTGTGGATTAGCCCGGAGAGCGTGCCTTACGGCCTCGAGCTGATGGAAGACCTGAAAAAAGTGGGCAAAGAAGCCCTGGACAAGTCGGTACAAGCCGCGCAGGCCCTGAGTATAGCCGCCCAGAGTAAGCTGGTCGAAGGCAAGCCGGTAGACAGCATCTTGCAGGAGGCCAAAACCCACGACCTGATCGTGATGGGCACCCACGGGCGCAGTGGGCTGAACCGCTTCATGCTGGGCTCGGTGACGGAGGCGGTGCTGCACCGCTCGGAGAAGCCGGTGTTGGTGCTGCGGAGCAAGTGAAAGTAAAAGTATAGCCTTTTCTCTTTCTACAAAAAGAGGCAGGAGTAGCCAACGTACCCCTGCTTCAGATTTAGTTCAGCCTACTTCGTAGTGAGGATTCGGAGAAGGAGTATGTGGTGTATCTAAAGCTTTAGGATTGGCCACATGAATACAGATGTAAAGCGTCTTAGCACTAAAGCTGCCTGTTAAGGCTACAGTGTGTTCCGTCTGAGGAGCCAGCAGGATGGTTTTATTAGCAAGCTTAAGTGCGAACCGTTTTGATGCGGAAGGTGTAGGGAATCTGGTGCCAACGTGCATAACCAAGCAACCCTGTGCAGGCAACCTCCCGATCTGCGGTGAAGGTGTGAATCCGCTCCTTGGGTAAGAACTTGAGGAGCCATTTCACCCAGCTAAGCCGCTCCACTCCCACTCGGTACGGTCTATACATAGGGTCAGCTTTCCCTGGGAGAGTAGCCTCGGTATCACTTGCCCAATCACATCTTCTTCAAAGCTAACCTCCCTCATGAACCGTTGGCACCATCGGTAGTTACTGCCTGGTTCCACCATTGGGTTCAGTCCCAAGGCAATCTATGCCAAGTTTACCGTCCTGGTCTGGATCAAGGCCATCACAAAACAGGCCATGAAATCCAATCGCGCTTTATGCGCTTCGATCTCTCTTCGCAATACCTCTACCAACAACCTATAATCTCCCACGGGGCTACCTCCGCTAAGGCAGCCCCTATTTTCATTGCCTCTGTATAGTGCCCGCTACGCTTGAGCCCCCGCGCTCGCCAGAGCCGCGCCTCATCGCTATCCGGTGCGTTTTCGAGCGCCTCCACCGCCTTCTTAGGAAACCCGGCCGCAAGAGTTTTTGTGCCCAAGCCAGATAGCTCCCCTGTACCCTGGGCGTGTCTGCTTCCTCCCACAGCAGCCTGGCCCGCTGCCATAGCCCAAACGCCTCGAGCCCTCCTTTTGCCGCGCCAGCTCGGAGGCTACCACCACCCGCAGGGCCTGGTGATCTACCTAGTGAACCAGCCGGGCCTGGCGAAACCAAGTTCACCCCCAGCACGCCGACCTTGTTGCAGGCGGGTGGGGTGGTTTGGGTGCGGCTAGAGAGCATTGCCCAGGGCCGGGTGTTGCTGGTGGGCGAGGAGATGCGGCTCGAGGCAGGCCAGACCTGCATGCTGGGGGGCTCAAACTACACTCTCACCGACCCACAAAACCTGTGCCTCGAGGCCGCACAAGAAGCCCCCAACGTCAACAAAGCCGTAGTGGTGTTTACCGATGGCGAAGACCCCAACGGTGGAAAGACCATTGCCAATATCGTCCAGGAGGCCAAAAGCCAGGGAGTCAAGGTCTTTACGGTGGGTTTGGGGCAAGCCGACACCGCCGTGCTCTCGCAGATGGCCTTGCCCACCGGTGGCTAGATAATGTTCGCCGCCGATGCCCGGCAACTGATTTCACCGTTCGGCACGCTGGGCAACCTGACCTATTACCGCACTTGCTGGACAGCCAAAACTGATCGTGATGCTTTCGGCTCGAGAGCCTGGTTCTGGTCTTCTATACAGGTGAACACTCCTGAAGGAAAGGTCAGCGTACCGTTTTACGTAGCTGTGCAATAGCTCACGCCAACCCTGTGAACCCAAGAATTCAAACCCTCAAACCAGAGGCTGGCCCATCTGCCCTGATATGATAGCTTTCTAAAACAGACCTACCAGGAGGCAGCATGGGGCTTTTAGTGTGGATTCTGGTAATCGTTGGCCTGGCATTTGTGGGCGCTGCGCTATGGGGGGCCTATACCCTGCTCAGGATTCAAACCCTGGAGGCGGCTCAACAGTTGGATCCGGCACACCAAAGACAGCAGAAGGAGTTTGATCCCACCGGCGACCTGATCAAAATCTTGCCCGACCTCATCAAAGCGGTGTTGAGCGGCCCTATATGGTTCATCATGTTTTTCTGCGGGGTGGTCTTGATCGCAGGTGGAGTATGGCTTTACCACCTCGTTCAGACGGGTGTGTTCAAGGGCTGAGAGCAGGGGGCTAAAGGCTGGACGTAAAACACCGAAAGCCGAAGGCCAAAAGCAAAATGCAAAGGGCCAAAAAACTAAACCAGGACAGCATAATTGCCTTATCAACAAACACCGTCTGGGACGCAGCTGGTGTTTTTATCGCGGTTCTCTGCTCAGATGGGTACAGTCAATAAGCCCAGGCTACCCCCAGGTTCTTTTCGAAAACCGCTCTAGGTTGTTGTACCTTTAGCTTTCAGCTTTTGGCGTTGGACGTTAGTCGTTCGACGTTTAGCGTTTTGCGTCTTGCCTTTAGCTCTCTACTTCCGGCCTTAAGCTTTTGGGTTATGGTAGTTCCATGCGCCTTATCACCGTGTTTGGCTCTTCTCGTTCGCAACCCGGTCAAGCTGCCTATACCGAAGCGCACGCCTGGGGGCGGGCCATCGCCAGGGCTGGGTTTGCGGTAGCCACAGGTGGCTATAACGGGGCGATGGAGGCGGTCTCGCACGGGGCCAAGGAGGCTGGGGGATTGGTGGTGGGCGTAACCGCGCCGGTGCTTTTTCCTCAGCGCAGTGGGCCAAACGTTCACGTAGACCTCGAGCTGCCTTCTTCCTCGCTTCTGACCCGTATCGAGCGCCTGATTGACGTGAGCGTGGCCTGTGTGGCGCTGAGCGGCGGGGTAGGCACCCTGACCGAGATTTTGTGTGCCTGGAACCTCATTCACATCGCCCAGATGCAAGGCCTGCCGATCAAGCCCCTGGGGGTGTACCGGGGGTGGCTCGAGGTCATCCAGCCGGGTCTGGAAGTTACGCCCGAAACCCTCGAGCTGCTCACCCCGCTTGCGAGTGTAGAGCAACTCGAGGGTTTCCTGGGCGGCTTGCCCAGACCGTAATCAATCGGCGGCTGAGGGGGAAGGAGTGGGGGTGGGTTGCGGGGTGGGGCTAGTTTGGCGGCCCCGCTCGAACAAGTAGAAAGCCGAGGGAACCACGAAGAAGGTCAGGATGGCCGAAAGCAGAATACCGCCCAGAATGACCACCCCTAGCCCTTGGCTGAACTCCGAACCCTCGCCCCGTCCCAGAATAAGCGGCAGGCTAATCACCAACACCGTCATGGTGGTCATCACGATGGGCCGGAAGCGTAGCTGAGCCGACTCCACCAGCGCATCGCGCAAGGGCATCTTGCCCAGGCGCTCGGCCACGAAGTCCAGATACAAAATGGCGTTCTTGGCCGAGAGCCCAATCAGGAGCAGAAAGCCCATCACGCTAAAGATATCCAGGCTGCCCCCGGCTATAAAGATTGCCCACAGCGCCCCGGCAATCGCCAGGGGTACGGGCAGCAGCAAGTAGAGGGGGTAGCGGAAGCTGTTGAACTGGGCTCCCATCACCAGATAGACCAAAAATATTGCCAGCCCGAAAACCTGAATGCCGGTTTGGGCCAGTTGCCCAGCCAGTGCGGCCTGGCTAAAGCGGCTGCTGTTGCCCAGGCTAACCTGATTGTCCAGGATGCCGTTTTGGGCTAACTGCCGGGTAAGCTGGCGGGTGAACTCGAGCTGCGAAGGGGCTCCGGGGGCCAGGTTGATGTTGAGGGTGCTGGTATAAAGCCGGTCGGTACGGCTGATGTTGGCCGGAGCCTGGGCCTGCACGATGCTGCCTACCTGCCCGATGGCGAGGTTGGTTTGCAGGGTGGGGGAATAGATGGGCAGCGACAACAGTGATTGGGCATCGGCCAGATAGCTGGGGTCGAGCTGTACCTGGATAGGGTAATTCAGACCGTTGACCTCTACGTTTCCGGCCTGGCTGCCGCTGGCGTAGGTTTGTAGGGCGTTGGCTACCGCGCTGGCGGTCAGGCCAGTTCCGCTCAGGCGGCTAGGATCGGGGATGAAACGGTTATCCAGGGTGGTCTGGGCCAGGCTGGTGTTGGCGCTCAACACGTTGGGGTTGGCTTGCAAGAGCTGCAAAGCCTGATTGGTGCGAGCGTTGAGGATATTAAAGCTGGGGGAGGCCAGGTTCAAGCTAAGCCCCGAACCCTGCCCCCGGAACCCCCCACCCGCGTTGACGGAAATCCGGGCCGAGGGATAGTCCTGTAACAGAGCCTGCATGGCCCTTTGATACTGTGGCATCAGGGCGAACACCCGGGGGCGCTTCTCGATGGGAATCAGTTGCACCACCATCTCGGCTCTAAAGCTCACGTCGGTCTGAACAGTGCTCACCTCGGGGCGCGAGAGCAGGTAGTTCTCGAGCCGGGCCGTGAGGGCATTGGTAGTGTTGATGGAGGTTCCGCTGGGCATGAACAAGTTGACCTGGAGGGTGCCGTTGTCACTTTGCGGGACGAAATTGAAAGGAATTTTGGGACCGATGAACATCACCGTCACCACGAAGAACACCAAGGCTCCTGTCAGCACCCAGCCGCTATAGTTCAGCAAGCCATTGAGCCGCTTGACATAGCCCTCGCGCACGTAGGTCAAGGCAGCCTCGGTCCAGCCGTGCAGGGTGGTGGTGAGGGCCTCGAGGAGGCCCAGCACGATATTGACCAGATAGTAGCCCAGGCCCAGCAGTACCGGGTAGGCCAGCAGCAAAACCATAAAAGCGTGGGGCAGGCTGCGCCATAGCACCAAAGCCAGGACTAATCCGCCCACCACCCCCCACACCGTGCGCCAGGTTTTGAGCCCCCAGCGCACCGACTCGCCCAGCCGCACCAAGCTCTGACGAAAATCGCTCCAGGTGCGGGGATGGCTGTCGGGGGTATAGGCCATGCGCACGGTCAGGAAGAGCAGGGCCTCGAACCAGGAAAGAAACACTGCCGCCGCCAGCCCCAAGGCGAACTGCTGGAGATAGAACCCAGCAAAGCCGCCGATAAAGCTGACCGGAATCAGCACCGACAAAAGCGAGAGCGAGGCCGCCGCCACCGCGCCAAACACCTCGCTGGCCCCCTTGAGCACGGCCTCCATGCGCCCATACCCCAGCGTGCGGTAGCGCTCGACGTTCTCGGCCACCACAATGGAGTCGTCCACCACGATGCCAATTGCCACAATCAGGGCCAGGAGCGAGACCAGATTGAAGGTGAAGCCCAGCAAACTGTAGAGCGCTGGAGCTGCCGAAAGCGCGATGGGAATGGCTAGAATTACGGTGAAGGCGGTGTTCAGGCGGCCCAGGAATAGCAGCACCACAATTGCCACCACAATGGCGGTGTTGAGCAACTCGTGGTAGGTGGCATTGATGCTGGCCTGGATGGGGGTAGTGGTGTCGTTGGAATAGGTGATGCTATAGCCCTGAGGCAAGTGGGTACGGGCCAGTTGCTGGCGCACGGCCTGGGCCACGGCTACGGCGTTGGAGCCCTGGGTTTGCTGAATCGAAAATAGGATTACTGGCTGCCCATTAACCCGCACGTAGTCACCACTGCTGCTGCTATCGCGCACCGTACCCAGGTCGCTCACCCGGATACCCCGGTTGTTGTCTACTAAAATCTGTGACAACTGATCGAGGTTGGTGGGGATGTTGCGCGTAGAGAAGGAAAGGGTGTTGCCGCTGCGGGTGATGGTGCCGATGGGTTGGTCTACCGCGCCGTTGATGATGGCGGTCGTGACCTGCTGGGGGGTGAGGTTGTAATAGCGCAGACGGCTGGGGTTCAAGTTGACCTGAAACTGTCGGTTCAGGCCGCCGGTGAGGGTTACGTTGGCTACGCCGTTGACCCGCTCGAGCTGGTTGGTCAGGATGTTCTGGGCATAGTCGTAGACATTCGATAGGTTAGCCCCGCCGCCCGAGAGGCCAAACTCGAGGATGGGTTGGGCGGTGGGGTCGAAAGTGCGCACGGTGGGCGGGTTGACACCGCTGGGCAAGCGGCGCAGCAGGGCCGAAACCTGCGAACCCACCTGGTTCGCCATGGCGTTTTGGTCGGTGCCGGTGTTGAATATCAGAATTACCCGGCTAAACCCGGTGCTGCTGTTGGAGTTGATGTTGGTAATCCCGGCCAGGTTGGAGATGCCCCCCTCGATAACCTGAGTGACCTGCTGGTCCACTACCTCTGGGCTGGCTCCGGGATAGGAGGTGAAAATCGCTACCACCGGGATATTGGGGCTGGGCAGCAAGTCTACCCCCAGGCGGGTGGCTGCCAACAAGCCAAAAGCCACCACCGCCGCGAACAGGCCGATGCTGAACACATACCGCGCTACCGAAAACCCCACCAAGGGGTTTACCCGGTCAAAGAGTTGGGCCTGGAGTTCCTTGAGGGGCCTCATGGCTGGCTCCCTCCACCTTGTGGAGTTGTGCCGGGTTTATTGCTCCCCGACTGCGTAGGCAGCGCCCCCTTAGGGGTTGGGTTTTGCCTTGTCGGGAGGGTTTTTGAGGGTTGGGTCTGAGCACTGGGGGTTTGCAGGTTGACCTCGGTCACGCTCGAGCCATCCAGCAGCCCTGGGGGCGGGTTGAGGATGACCGCCTGACCCGCCGTCACACCACTCACCGCCGCGCTGCTGGCGGCTTGAGCCAGCACGGTTATGTTTTGAATCTTGGCCTTGCCGCCTTCAACCACAAAAACATAGTTGTTGACCCCATCGTTTTGCAGTGCAGCGATAGGAATCAGGGTTCCCTGGGCCAGCCTGACCGAGTAGCTTAGGGTTCCTACCGTACCCGCTGGGGGCAGGGTGTTGCCCAAGATGCGGGCCGTGAGGGGTACGTTCTGATTGATGGGGGCGGCTGCGCGCTGGTTTACCTTGACCTGAAAGCTCTGGCTTACGGTATTGAAGCTCAAAACCTGCCCTGGAGTAACCGAAGCGGCATCGGTAGGGGGCACATTAAAAGCCACTTGGCGCTCAGGGCTTACCAGAGTGAAGGGTTGGCTGTTGGTACCCACGGCCTCACCCATCGTGACGTTGATAGCCGCGATTTGCCCGGCGAAAGGAGCCCGCAAGGTGGCGTTGGCGAGGTTGATCTGAGCGTTCTGGAGCTGATTCTGGGCCTGCGAGACGGCGACTTGGAGCTGGGCCAGCGACTCATCGCCAGCCCTGGCGTTTTGAGCCAGGGCGGTCTGGGCCGCGGAATAGTTGGCCCTGGCGGTGTCGAGCGCGGCTTTGGCGTTGTTGAGGTCGTTGTTGGAGAGCCCGCCCAGGGCATAGACCTTCTGGGCCGAAGCGTAGCTATTTTCCGCCGTGCTCAGGCTGGTCTGGGCGGCCTGGAGCTGCTGCTGGAGCTTTTGGGTGGCATCGTGGGTGGCGTTGGTTTGGGTGGTGAGGTTGATGCGGGCATTTTGTAGGGCCAGTTGGGCGTTTTGTACTGCAATACGCAGTTGGCTGTCGTCGAGCTGAATCACGGCCTGACCAGCCTTGACGCTATCACCCACATTAGCTAGCACTTGGGAAACTACCCCCGTAGCTTGCGAAGCCACCTGGCTCGAGGTGACAGGTTGCACGGTTCCTGCGGTCTGGCGCTGGGCGACGAGTGTCCCGCTCTGGCTGGTGGCGGTCTGCACCGCGATGACTGCTCCCATGCCGGAGCGTCCTGCTCGAGCACTGGCCGGGCCTCCTGGCTTTGGTGAGGCTGAAGCCGCCTGCCCGAAGCCCCCTGCGGGTGCAGCCTGGCTCGAGTTGCTGCGCCCTCGCAGGGCGTACCCTGCAAAAGCCGCCGCTATCACCAGTACGGCGACAAAAATCCACTGTCCAATCCGCATTCCCCCAGCCCCTTTCCGCTCCTCGAGTCGCATCCTGACCCCCTTAACCGGCACTGGCGGCCTGCACCAGCCCGGTGAAATCTTGCCCCGCAGCTACCGAGAGCGCCGCCAGGGCTTTCCAGTAGCTGTCCACCGCTTGCAGGGCGCTGTACTGGGTGCTCTTGAGCGAGACCTGGTCGGTCTGAAGCTGCAAGGCCGATATGGTTCCTGCCTTCAAGGCCACTTGATCCTGCTCCACCACTTTCTGGGCGTTGGCGACGTTCTGCTGGGCGATGGCGATCTGCTTATAGTAGTTCTGGGCACTCTGATAGGCATTAGAAAGGCTGGTTCGGGCATTTTGTTGGGCAGTTTGCAGGGTGAGCTGCCCGTTGGACAGCGAGGTCTGGGCCGATTTCAGATTCACTGCCGGGGTATAGTCGTTGTCCGAGAGTTTGACGTTGAGCTGAGCCAGGTCTATGGCCTGCTGGGCCTGGAGCACGCTGGGCAGGCGGGTGAATAAGCCGTTGCTCAGGGCCGGGATATCGGCCTTGACGTTGGCGGGAGCAGCCGGCGGGGTAGCACTGAAGTTGCCCAGGTCGCTCACCCCCAACAGGGTTGCCAGTTGGGCCGAAAGCACTGGCAGCACGGCTTGGGCGTTGGTCAGGGACTGTCTCGAGCTATCCAGGGTAGTCTGCGCTCTAGCCACATCCAGCGAGGTGGCATTGCCTGCGGACTGCCGGGCTTTGGAGACCTCGAGGTTGCGTTGGTTGAGCGTGACCTGGGCTTGCAGCAGATCTACATTTTGCTGTCCCTCGTATAGTCCCAGATAGGCATTGACCACGCTTTGCATCACGCTAAGCTGGGTGGCCTCGATATTGACCTGGGCCAGGTCATTGGCTTGCTGGGCTTGGGTCAGGGCCGATACCAAAGTGCTGGGGTCGCCCTTGAGCGCGTTGTACTGGATGGCGGCATTTTGCAGGGTGGCTTTTGCAGTTTGCAGTGAAGGCCCTTGGATATACGCCTGACGCAAGGCTTGCTCGAGGGTCATGGACTTGTTTCCTTGAGCCTGCCCATGGGCGACGAAGGCCAGAAGGCCAGCCAGTAAGACGGGGGTGAGTTTCATCGTGAGCCTCCGGCAAGGTTGATACCCAAAGCATTTTGCAGGGCAAGAAAAGCAGTCTGGGATGTGGCGATGGCACTCTCGAGGTTGACCTGGGCCTGCTGGGCGTTGACCTGGGCGTTTTGTACGTCCAAGGCAGTTCCGGTTCCGGCAGTCAACTTGGCCTGAGCAGTTTTAAGAGTCTGGCTGGCGGTTGCCAGGGCGGCTTTGGCGATGCCCACCTGAGCTTTGGCCGTCTGGGCCTGCTGGTATTTCTGCCGCACGTCGAGGGTGGCGGCCCGCTGAGCTGACTCCAAGGCGAGTTGGGTCAGGGAAAGGGTAGTCTGGTTGGAGTTGACGCTGGCATCGCTGGTGGGGTCGAGCAGGGGTAGGGCTACCGAAAGCCCCAGACTCAGCACGTTGGCGTTGCTGCCGGTAGTCACACTCGAGACTACCGGCACAGAGGCACTCAAGGAGGCACTGCCGGTTTTGAAGTCGAGTCCTGCCGAAACCGAGCTGTTGGCGGTTCCGGTGGTGGTGCTGCGCTGGGCATAGCCTAAGGTCACACTGCTGGCTGGAACCCAGCGGTCGCGCTGGGCGCTATCCAAGCTGGCCTGGGCATCCTCGAGCCTGGACTGGGCTGAAAGCACGTCGGGGCGCTGCTTTAGGGCTTGAGCAATCAAGGTCTCCAAGGTTCCGGCGGGCAAAGTAGGCTCGGTGGGTGCGGTGGTGAGACTGCCCAATGAACCTGCGGCAATCCCCAGGCTGTTGGCTAGGGTCTGGCGGGCGATTTCCAGATTGCCAGGAGCGTTAGCCGAATTGACCCTGGCACTCTCGAGGGCCTGCTGTTGGGTCAGCAGGTCGCTAAAGCTGAGCTGACCGTTCTGGTATTTGGCCTCGGCCACCCGCTCCAAGTTTTCTTGTAGCTGGAGGTTGGCTTGGGCCAGATCGTTGTTTTGCTGGGCGGTGCGGGCGGCAAAATATTGGGTAGTGAGGTTGGTATATAAAGTGTTGCGGGTGCTCGAGAGGGTCAGACTGGCCCGGTCTAAAGCCCTCTGGGCTGCCCGTACTGCATCGGCGCTAGCGGTCCAGGGCAAGACTCCCAGTGAGGCCGAGGCCGAGAGGATGAGGCTGTTTTGGGCAGTTCCAGACACATCGGCCAGGGTATAGCTGGCTCCTGGAGTCACCTTCAGACCCGCGGCAGCCTGGGCCGCCTCGAGGGTGCGCTGGGCGCTTTGGTAGGTCAGGTCGGCGCTTTGCCAGTCGGGGCTACTTTGCAAGGCTTTGAGTGCCCCCTCCAGCGAAAGCGTGCCCTGTGCCCATACCGTAGAAGCCAGGACAAAGAAGAAAACCAATAAGCGGAGTATCCTCAAAACATCACCTCACCAGGAAGTCTGAGGGCAACCTATGTAGCCAAGTGGAACGGGGTATGTAGGTTTTGTGAAGAAATCCCCAGGTCTCGGCCCAGCGACTTGGATGCAATCCAGTATGCCTATCGTTTAGCCAACAAAAGCGGAGCCCCTTACAGATTGGAAAAGCCTGATGGGGCAGCCATTGGCCCTCCACCAGGCTAAGCCTTCGCAAAACCTTCACAAAACCCACCTTCCCCCTTCATGACTGAAGTTCAGGCTAAAGCAAATGTTAGCCGATACCGATAAACTCAATGTTGTGGCATTGGTGTTGGTAGTGGAAGATGAGCCGGAGATTGCGGAAATCCTCGAGGGCTATCTGCGCCGCGATGGATACCGCACCGAGCGGGCAGGGGATGGCAGGTCGGCGCTCAACTTGTACCGTGCGGCCAAACCCGACCTGGTGCTTTTAGATATTCAGATGCCCGAACTGGACGGCCTCGAGGTGTTGCGCCGCATCCGCAGTGACGGCAATACCCCAGTAATTTTGGTAACTGCCCGCACCGAAGACCTGGACAAGTTGCTGGGCTTAGAGCTGGGAGCCGACGATTACGTGACCAAACCTTTCAGCCCGCGTGAGGTGGTGGCGCGGGTCAAGGCGGTGTTGCGTCGCTCGGCCCCGGTCGAATCGGCCCAGCTGCCCCTGCGCTGTGGCCCGCTCGAGGTGGACTTGGAAAAGGTGGTGGCGTGGGTGGGTTCAGAACGCCTTGACCTCACGCCCACCGAGTTTCGCCTCCTGGAAACCCTGGCCCAGACTCCGGGCAAAGCCTTCAGCCGGGTGGAACTGCTGGAGGCCGCCCTGCCAGAGTCGGAGGCGCTAGAGCGGGTGGTGGATGTCCACCTCAAAAACCTGCGCAAGAAGCTCGAGGCCGCAGGTGCGGCGGGTTTGCTGGAAACCGTGCGCGGGGTGGGGTATCGGCTGTGGGTGGAATTAACCCGCTAGTGGGTGGGACGATGAAGTGGTGGAAGCGCATCGAGGTGCGATTGGCGCTGTTGATGACACTGGTAGCGGTGTTTACCAACATCATCACCTTTGGTGTTGCCGACTACCTCAATCAGCAGCGCTTCAAGGAGTTGCCCGGCGAGGTGCGAGATTTTTTGCTGCGCGAGAATACCCATCCTTTGCCCTTTGATTTCTCGGTACAGCTCGAGCAGCGCCTGGCCTCTGGCAAGGAACTTGCGGTGCGACTACTGCCGCTAGACTCCAGCGGAAAAATCACCCTGTTGCTGCGCCCCCTCGAGGGGCCAAATTCACCTGTAGAGCGCTTTGTAACAACTCCGCCACCTCCACACGAGGGCAGTTTTCGGGCTCGCTTGCAGCAGGGCTTGCTGATTGGCACCCTGATCTCGGTGGGGTTGGGTATCTTGCTAGCCCTGATTTTTGCCCGCCGCCTGGCGGGGCCGCTGGAGGTTATCTCGCGGGCGGCGGGCCGCTTGGCCGAGGGGGACTTGAGCGCCCGTATTGACCGGGTGCGCGGCGAGGACGAGGTCGCCCTGCTAGCCCGCAACTTCAACCATATGGCAGCCTCGTTGGAGGGCTTAGAAAGCGAGCGCAAAGCCATGATTGCCGATATCGCCCACGAACTGCGCACTCCCCTGACCATCATGCAAGGCCGCCTCGAGGCCATCCAAGACGGGGTGGCCCGGCTCGAGATGGGCGAGATTGACCGCCTGCACAACCAGGCCAAGCTGCTCTCGAGGCTGGTCGAAGACCTGCGCACGCTCTCCCTGGCGGATGCGGGCAAGCTCACCTTGCTGCGCCGTCCACTGGATTTGCGCGAGGTGATCGAGAGCGAGGTGGGCAGTTTTCAGGCCCAGGCCGCAGCCAAACAAGTGCGTCTGGAGACCCAGCTCCCAGTCCAATCCCTGACCCTCAAGGGCGACCCCGACCGGCTGACCCAGGTGATTGGCAATCTCCTCGCCAACGCCCTGACCCACACCCCCCCAGGTGGCACGGTGCGGCTATTGGCCCAGCAGCAAGGCCAGCAACTGATCATGAAGGTGCAGGACACCGGCCCTGGCATTGCTCCCGAAGCCCTGTCTAAGGTTTTTGACCGGTTTTACCGGACTGAGGGTTCGCGCTCCCGTCAGACCGGCGGTAGCGGCTTAGGGCTTTCGATTGTCAAGGCTCTGGTGGAGTTGCACGGTGGGAAAATCAAGGCCGCCAATCGCTCTACGGGAGGGGCCGAGTTCGAAGTTAACCTGCCGCTAGGAAGTACCGATGGAGCCTCGAGGAAAACCACTACTGCTTTGGGATAAAAGTTGGGCTGAGTTGTAGAGAGCCAAAGGTCAAAAGCTATACCAGGACGGCATAGTTGCCCTATCAGGAAACACTGTCCAGGAGGTAAGTCGCTACGGGCTGGGTAGAAGGTATCAAGCAATTTTGACCCACAGGCTAGCTTGCAGGCCGGGTTTGTCGGATTTCAGCTCGAGCCAACCGCCGTGGACTTGGGCTACTTGGGCCACCACGCTCAGGCCCAGGCCGCTACCTGAAACCCTGGTTCCCGGAGCACGGTAAAAGGCTTCGGTGGCCCGCATCAGGGCTTCGGGCGACATTCCCGGCCCATTGTCCCTCACGCTGAGGATGGCGAAAGTGGGGTGGGGCGAGGGGTTGAGCCCCCGGGCTTCTCTGGCCCCGGCTTTTTGGGCGGCCTGGCTGGCTAGGGGCGCTGGCCCTGGCTTGACCTCCAGCGATACCCTGGCCTCGGCTCCGGGTGCGTGTTTTCTGGCGTTGTTGAGCAGATTAACTAGGGCTTGGCGCAGCAATATGGGGTCGCCGGAAAGCTCGAGGTGAGCGGGCCCCAGATAGGGGACTCCGGCTTTTTCGGCCACTTCTCTAGCGATCTCGGCCAGGTCGAGGCCCACCTGTTGGGAGCGCCCTTCGCGGGCCAGGGTCAGCAGGGCTTCGCTAAGGCGGGTCATGCGCTCGACCTCTTGGCTCACCACCTGCAAGGTTTCCTCGGCGCTGGCTTGCTGGTGGGCATACGAACCCAGTTGCAGACGCATGGCCGCCAGGGGAGTGCGCAGCTCGTGGGCGGCGTTGCGGGTGAACTCGGTCTCGCGCTTGAGAAAGGCCGAGAGCCGCTCCATCATCTCGTTGAAGGTTTGGCTGAGTTTGCCCAACTCGCCTCCCCTGGCTTCGGGCACGCGCAGCGAGAGGTCGCCGGAGTGGGCTACTTTCTGGGTGGTCTCGAGCAAATGCTGCAAGGGCCGCAGGGCTGGGCCGCTCAACCACCAGGCCGTCAGAGCGCCCAACAGCGATACCAGCAACACCGTGAAGATCACCGTCTGACGGTAATTGCTCAGGCTCGAGGCCACCGGCTGGGCCTGAAGGGCGGCTTGCAGGTAGATACCGGGGGCCACCACCAGCTTTCCCACCCGCCAATCGCCATACGAACGCACTTCTATAGAGCCATCGGCGATGCCAGAGGCCGAGGGCAAGGGAATCTCGCTGGAGAAATCGCCCCACGTCCGCACGGCGACTCCGTTTTGTATCAGCCGCGCACTGGCTACCCGGCCCGAAAACGGCTCACCCATCCCCATCCCCATCCCCAGGCTCCGGCCTGGTCCACCTGGAGGCATGCCGCGCTCCTGCTCGAAATGCAACTGCCCCATGATTCGCCCCACATAAGCGCTCAGGTCGCGGTCTAGGGTGGCAAACAACAAGCGCTCGAAGCTCAGATAGCCAAAAATCCCTTGAGCCAATAGGGCCAGGGCAATCGCGGTGGCGATGAATAAGGCCAGGCGTAAGCGTAGGGTCATGAGGCCTCAGGGGGCTCGAGGCCCAACCGGTAGCCTCCCGGCGCGGTATATACCACCTCTGGGCCGAGCTTGTTGCGCAGGTGATGCACGTATACCTTGACCACACCGGGGTCGGAAGCCTCTTCGCCCCAAACCAAGTCGGTGAGTTCCTCGGGGCTATAGACCCGCCCTGGAGAGAGGGCCAGTCGCTCCAGCAGGGCATATTCACGGCTGCTCAGCTCTACTAAGGTGCCTGCCCAGCGAACCGCACGGCTGGTCAGGTCGAGCTCGAGTGGCCCCTTGACGATGCGGCTGGCACGCACCTCGCTGACCCGCCGCAGCAAGGCCCGTACCCGTGCCAGCAACTCCGGCAGGTCGAAGGGCTTGACCACGTAATCGTCACCGCCTTCGTCGAGACCCATGACCCGGTCGGCCAGGGCATCCCTGGCGGTCATGAACAAAATTGGCCCTTTGTAGCCCGCCGCCCTAGCCTCTTTAGCCAAGATAAAGCCGCCGTCTTGGCTCTCGGGTACGCGCACGTCTAAGAGCATCAAGTCCGGCTCGGTTTCGGCCAGGCGCTCGCGGGCTTGACTCAGGTCGAGGGCGTGGTAGACGCTATGGCCCAGCGATTCCAGCGCCCGGATCACGGGGCGGGCGATATTGGGTTCATCCTCGAGCAGCAGCAGTCGCATAGCTTCAAGGATAATCCTCGGCCCGGCTGGTTATGGCCCGGTTATGCCTCATAGGGGTCTCACGGCTTCGTAACCGCTTGATAACTCTCCCCAGCCACACTGACCCTTGGAAGCAGTCCGAACTGCTCCTAAAGGAGAACAACATGAAGAAAAACATGCTTTACATTGGGCTTACCGCTCTAACTTTGAGTTTAGGTGGGGGGCTTATTCTCTCCCAGACGGTGCTGGCCCAGACCACCCAGACCACCCCCACCCAGCGGGCAGACTATGCCCAGGTCTACCTCGAGCAACTCGCCGCCGCTTTGGGCGTAGACGTGACCAAGCTCAAGGCCGCGCTACAGACTGCCGGTAACGCCACCATAGACCAGGCCCTCAAAAACCAGGACATCACCCGTATCCAGGCGGATCGGATGCGTCAGGCTTTGCAAAATGGTGGGCTGGGATTCTTTGGGCGGGGCATGTTTGGGCGAGAAGATATGAACCACGGCTTTGGCCCCGGAGGTGGGGGCGAAATGGGCATGGGGATGATGGGGGTTCGCCCAGGCTTCGATGACTCAGGATTTGCGGTGGCAGCCAAGGCTCTGGGCATGACTGCTCCCGACCTTGCCACCCAGCTTCGCTCGGGCAAAACCCTCAGCGACGTTGCCAAGGACAAGGGCGTGAATGCCCAGACCGTAAAGGATGCCGTGCTAGCCGCGCTCAAGACCCGGCTGCAACAGGCCGTGACGGCGGGCCGCCTGAGCCAGGCCCAGGCCGACCAGATTCTGGCTAACGCCCAGCAAGACCCCAACTTTGGTCTTTTCCCAGGGTGGGGGATGGGGCACTAAGTCGAGCAAAGAGCTAAACGCAAAAAGCTGAAGGCCGAGAGCCAAAAGCTAAATACAAAGAACTAAAAAGCTACACCAGGACGGTATAATTGTCTTATCAAAAAATACCGTCCTGGACACTTTTGGCTCGAGGGCCAAAAACTGCTGGAGGAGGTAGTTATGGACAACGATGATCTTCCGGTAGGCCGGGTGTTGAGTCGCCGCGAGGCGATAGCGCTTGTGGGTTCGGCAGGAGTGGCGCTGGTGGGGGGTTCTGGGCTGGCTCTGGCCCAATCTAGTTCCAGTGCTAGGATGTGCGTGGTGCGTCCGCAGCAGACCGAGGGTCCTTATTTCGTGGACGAAAAGCTCAACCCCTCAGATATACGCTCCGACCCCACCACCGGGAAAGTCAAAGAGGGTGCGCCTCTACGGCTGAAGTTTGGGGTTTACAAAATTGGCTCGGCCTGTACCCCCTTGGCTGGAGCCATGATAGATGTCTGGCACTGCGACGCGCTGGGGGTTTATTCCGATGCCAGCGACCCCAGCTTCAATTCCAAAGGCCAGAAGTTTTTGCGCGGCTATCAAGTTACCGATGCGGGGGGAGTGGCCCAGTTCAGCACCATTTATCCCGGCTGGTATAGAGGCCGCACGGTACATATTCACTTCAAGATTCGCACTTCGGGCTCGAGCCCCCACGAGTTCACCTCGCAACTGTATTTCGACGATGCCCTCAGCGATAAAGTCCAGGCTAAGCCCCCTTACAGCGCCAAGAGCCAGCGCACCATGCGCAACCAAGATGACGGGATTTACCGTAGCGGTGGAGATCAACTGATGCTAGCGGTTAGCCCAGTGGCGGCGGGCTATGCGGCAACCTTCAATATTGGGTTGCAAATGACCTAGCCGTATTGCTACGCCCTGCACAGTTGACTCCAGACACCCGATACTCGCAAAGACTGCAATAGCTATCGCGGTGATCTGATTTTTGCTGCCCCCTAAAATCTCAGTCTGGCTCGACAAATATACCCGCACCCCCCCAGGTTCTTTGCGAAAACCGCTCTAGGTCTTACCCGACTTGTAAATACGGTCTATCCAGTGGCCGTATTTTATTGTGCCCTCATAGATGCTCTAAGTCGCGCCATGGTGAGGTTGCCGGGAAGGATATTTTGCTGCCCCTCCAGGTTAGCTCGGGTAGCCGCTTTGCGGCTATGGCGCGGTCCCCGCAGAGCACTAGGCCCACCTGTTCCGGCAAAGCCCAGGTTACGGGCAGAGCACTAGGCCCACAGGGCCGGGCTTTGCCCGTGCGAGCGGCTTTGCACTGTGCGCATCTCCTGATGTCGCTCTCCTTCTCTCAATCGGGGTAAGTCTGCAAGACTTACCCCGGAAAAACTTAGATGGATAGTATCCTCGGTCTGGCTTTCCTTTTTGCTTTCCAGCCAAGGTTTACTGGGCTGCCCGTTCACGAGTGGATGGGGCTGAGCTTGGCTGGGGTGGTGCTGATACACCTGCTGCTGGGTTGGAACTGGGTGGTCAATATCAGCAAGAAGCTCTTGGGCAAACTGCCTGGTCAGACCCGGTTGCTCTACGTGGTGAACCTGGCCTTGCTGCTGGCCTTTGTGGGGGTTGCGGTAACGGGAGTCCTAGTTTCCAAGGTGGTGTTTCCTCACGCCGGAGAAAATCGCGCCCTGCTGGGGGTTCACCGGCTCTTTGCCAACGGCATTCTGCTGCTGATGGCCCTGCACCTGGCGCTCAACTGGCAGTGGGTAGTGAACCTCTGGAACAAGTACGCGGTTCAGCCCCGGACAGCTCGCCGTGCCCTTAAGCCTCAACCTTCCTCAGCCCCAGTGGTGGTGTACCTGCCCCGGCAGGGCTCGGGAGAAGCCCGTTAGGAGGAATATATGTCGCGCAAATGGATTCCCGCACTATTGTTCGTGGCGGTGTTGGTGTCTAGGGGTATCTGGCTGTATCACTCAGGAGCGCTTCCGTTTATGCCTAACCACCGTACTCCTCAAGGGATAAGTCCCTCGAGTGCCCCTCAGTTCCCTGCTGGACAGGGGTTCAGGGGTAGGGGAAATGCGGCTCAGCCTTGGCAAATGTTGCCACAACTGCTAGGCGACCTCTGGTTTATCACCTCGAGCATCACCGCCGTGCGTTGGCTTCAAGCCCTGGCCCGGCGGCAGCCCAAACCTGTGGTCAGCAGGGCTGCGGCCTGACTTTGTTCAGATGGAAGCAGTGTTCCTCAAAAGGGTACTGCTTTATTGGTGCCCGATACGGCCCAGGTGGGTGTCCTGAAATGCGGTAGGCAGCTTTAGCCCGTAGCCAAGAAAGCGATCCCAGCCGATATGGGCCAGAATTAATACCCCAGCCAGAATGAGCGAGGGATTGTGAATAACCAGTCCCAGAGCTAACAGAACAGCAGACAGGGGATAGCTGTGGACGAGGTTGTAGACGGTAGCCCCAATTCTCGAACCCGCCGCGTAGCCTAGCATGGACAAGTCAGGACTTAGGAGCAGCAGGGCAAACAGCCACCAACTGCCGCCCAGCGCCAGCCAAGCCCACAGACCCCCCACGAATACGGCGATCCCCTCGAGCCGCAACAACAGCGCCGGATTGGTAAAAAAGCTCATCACTGCCTTTTGCTGCTCAACTTCCGCTCCGACTCGCCAATTGCCGTGCTGGGTGATCTTCATGACTTTCTCCTCGAGCAAGACTAACTTACTTAGTCTTGATGACTAACACTGTACGTCTTGCATTCTGGATTGTCAAGGCTTACAGTGTTAGCAGATGCCCTATCCTGCTAAAACCAGCCCTGAGGCCATTTTAGAAACGGCCCTGGAGCTGCTCGAGCAAGAAGGTCAAGCTAACCTTTCGATGCGCAACCTGGCCCAGCAGCTGGATCTCAAAGCACCCAGTTTGTACCGGTACTACGCCGACAAAAAAGCCCTCGAGGTGGCAATGGTAGGCTATGCAACCGATTTGTTGCGCCAGCAGATCGAAAGCGGAATCGAGGGTTTGGTTCCGAGGAAAGCTCTAAAGAAAGCCGCCGAAATATACCTCGAGTTCACCCGCGCCCACCCCAACCTCTACGCCCTGACCATGAACGCCAGCCGTTTCCCTTACCACCCCTCAGGGACAGGGAAAGCCCTGTGGAACGTGCTGTTAGCTGTGGTTGGCAGAGTAACTAAAAACCCTGACGACACCGCAGCAACGGTTGCTCTGTGGGCTTTTTTGCACGGTTTTGCCAACCTCGAGCATTCGGGAATGTTCGGCCCTAGCGGCCCCAAAGGGGGTTTCGAGGTTGGGCTCTCGGCACTGCTCGAGGGCTTCAAAACCCGGGCTACCTAAATCTCCAGGGCTGCGCGAATCTGCTCCAGGGCGGCCTCCTCGGCTTGGTTGACTTGCACCCCGCCAATCCCTAACCCCCCTACCTCTTTAGCTGCTGCCGCAGTGGCATCAGCGATGCCCAGCAGCCAGTGCTTGAAGGCCTGGGCCTCCGAAGCCGTAGCCTTGTGGGCCAATAGGACTGCGGCCCCTTTGAGGGTGCTGAGGGCTATGGTCTGGACATCGGCAGGGTTGAGGTGCTCGAGGGGATAGGCCCAGTTGATCTTGGCTAGAGGCGATATCCTCGAGCAGGCTTTTCGTTCGGTAAGGCGGCTTTGGAGGGCCAGGGTAAGCGCGTGGGTGACGGCGCTAGACTCCTCGAGTACCCCAGTGATGCCGCTGGGTGCAGCCAGGGTGATGATTAGCCCGACCATGAACGGTGTCCGGGCGAGCAAGGCCCATTCTCCGGGGGTATAGGGGGTTTTACTGGACATGGCTAGGGTTTCTTCTGCTGCTCGAAATAGGTGTAGATATAAAAAGCCGCTACTACCAGCCCCAGAAAGAGCAAAACCACCAGCAGGCTGCGGATATATGAGGCCAACAGCACCCCCACCAACACACCCGCAGCGAAATAGATCCAGGGCAGCGGCAGGGATTTCATGGCTTCTACTTTATCGCGGCCTTCATTATCGCGGCTTTCATTGACGTTGGCTCCCCTCCTATAGCGGTCTTCAAAGGAAATGAACCAGAGGGTAGCCACAGAGGTTGAACCA
>JADMIM010000038.1 GCA_015478585.1 Thermaceae bacterium
CTTGAAGGCACTGCTGGTTGGGCTGTAGACCACGCTGAAGGTCGCCCCTGGTGGTGGGGGGGTCCCACCACCACCGCCCCCACCGCTGCTCCCGCAGGCTGCCAGAAGCCCAGCACACACCAAAAAGGCCAGTTTTGCCCTCATGGGCGAAGTCTAGCACGAGCTATATGTGGGGACTCTTGAACAAACTTTAAGATTACGGCTCAGAAATCTGCGGGGAGGCTCGAGGTTACGTATCATGAAGCCATGAAGCGATTGTGGGTTTTGCTGGCGCTGGGTTTTAGCTTGTTGGCCTTTGCTCAAACCCCCAAGCCTTTTGCCGGGGCGAGCCTCAACTTCCAGTGGATTAATGGCATCGGCCTTACCGGCTTGTTGCTGCAAGGGGGAGCCTACGACCTGCTGGGGGATGCCGCCCTGCGCGGCAGCATCGGCTTGGGCCTTACGCCCACCAACTATTTCGAGCTGGGTGTGGACGTACTGGTTCCACTGTCTACCGACCGCCTGACCCCCTATGCCGGTGGGGGCTTGGGGTACGTTAATTTCTCAGGGACTAGCTTTGTGGGGTTGCGGGGCATTGTAGGAGCAGATTACACCGCCAGCAAGGATATCAGCTTGTTTGGTGAGGCGGTGCCAATTCTTTACTTGGTCAACGGAGGAACCGCTTTTGGCATTCAGCTTCGCTTCGGGGTTAACAAGCTGTTCTAAGCCATGAGCTAGACGCTAAAAACTCGTCAAACGCCGAACGCTAAAGACTGAAGGTGACAGCAAAATACAAGGGGCTACAAAGCTACACCAGGACGACATAATTGCCCTATCGAGAAACACCGTCTGGAACACAGTTTAGGTTTTTGACTTTAAGCCTTCAGCTTTCGGCTTTAGACGTTCGACCTTCGACGCTTTTGCCTTTAGCTCTCCTTTTCCCCGTCCCGCCGCCCCCGGAAAACCATCTTGAAAGGAATTTCCTGCAAGCCTAGGTCTTGGCCGATGCGGTTGCGCAAAAAGCCCTCGAAGGCACGGGTCACAAACTCGGCGTAGTTGCAGAAAAAAACGAAGGTGGGCGGGGCGATATCGGGCTGGGTGAGGAAAAACAGCTTGAGGGGCTTGCCCTTGAAGTTGGGCAGCATGGTCTGGCTAGTCCACAGGGCCAGAAAGCGGTTGAGTTCGGCGGTCTCGAAGCGCACTCGAGCCAGAGCGTAGAGCCGCGCAGCCTCGCTAAAGAGTTTGTGTAGGTTGTGCTTGGTCAGGCTCGAGACATACAGCTTGGGCAGGTGCTCTAGGTGCGACAGCTTGAGCTTGAGGTCGGCCCGTAGCTTGGGAGCTTCTTCTTTAGATACCAAGTCCCACTTGGTAATGGTCACGATAACCGGCTTGCCCGCGTCCAGGGCCTCGTTTGCCAGCTTCATCTCGAAGTCGCCCACTTCGCGCGGGTCTACCACTACCAGCACGATGTCGCTGTCCAGAATCACCTGATGCGAGCGCCGGATTGCCAGCTCCTCCACGTTGGTTTCGGGGTGGCGGCGAATACCGGCGGTATCCACCAGCAAAAACTTGTTGCCCCCGTAGTCAAACTCCACGTCTATGGCATCGCGGGTGGTTCCGGGTAGCTCCGAGACAATCACCCGCTCCTCGCCCAGAATCGCGTTGAGCAAGCTGGATTTACCGGCATTGGGGCGACCCACGATAGCCAGGCGGATCGGAACCACCTCCGGCTCACTCTCGCCCTGACGCACCGGCAGCCGGGCCCAGATGGCTTCGTTGAGGTCGTCGAAGCCCCGCCCGTGAGCGACGCTGGTGGGAATTGCCGCACCAAAGCCCAGGGCATAGAGATCGCCCAGATAGTTTTCGTGCTTGGGGTCGTCTACCTTGGTGGCTACCAGCAGCACCGGTTTTTTCTGGCGGCGCAGAAAGTCGGCCACCTCGAGGTCGGCGGGGGCAAAATCGGCCCGCCCATCCACCGCGAACAGCACCAGGTCGGCGTTGCCGATGGCCCCTTCCACCTTGGACTTGATTTTCTTCTCCCACACGTCCCCCGACCACAATCCACCGGTATCTACCAGTTTGAAACGCCCCCGCTCGCTCTCCACCTCACCCTCTTTGAGGTCGCGAGTTACACCGGGCTGATCGGCGACTACGGCAGCATTCTTCTGCCCTAACAATTTGTTAAACAGGCTCGACTTGCCCACATTGGGGCGGCCCACGATGACCACACGATACATAAAACTCCTTCAGGCCAAACAGCAACAATAACCTTGGTCTGCCAGCACTAAATGTTAGCATAGCGCCAGAATATGGCTAAAGTTTGCGCAATCGTCGGCATGGGACGGGGTATCGGGCTCAGCGTGGCCCGGTGCTTTGGTCTGCAAGGCTACAAGCTGGCTCTGCTGGCCCGTAGCGAAAAAAACCTCCTGGACTATAGCGGAGCCCTCGAGTTCGATGGCCTCAAGGCCCTGCCCCTGACCGCCGATGTGACCCGCCCCTTCACGGTGATTTCGGCCATTCGAGAGGCCGAAAAGCAGCTCGGACCAATCGAGGTGATGGTCTATAACGCCTTCGCCTCGCGCCCCACCAAACCCTCGGAGCTAAAAGCCGAAGACCTCGAGGCCACCCTGCGGATCAACTTGTATGGCGCTCTGAGCACCGCCCAGGTCGTGCTTCCGGCCATGCTCCAGCGCAAGAGAGGAACCCTCTTGTTCACCGGGGGAGGTCTGGCCCTGCGCCCCAGCAGCGCCGCCGCCGCACTTTCCATCGGCAAAGCCAGCCTGCGAGCTTTGGTTGGCACACTGGCCCAGGAACTAGCCCCCGAGGGCATTCACGTGGCTACCGTGACCGTAGCCGGAGCCGTCAAGCGCGGCACGGCTTTCGATCCTGACCGCATCGCCGAGAAGTTTTGGGAACTGCACGCCCAAGCCGCCGGGCAGTGGCAGGTCGAGTTGGTGTTCGACGGGAAGTAGCTGCGAAGAGCAGAGGGCAGAGAGCTAAAGGCAAAAGCAAAATACAAGGGGCTACAAAGCTACACCAGGACAGCATAATTGCTCTATCAGGAAACACCGTCCAGGACGCAACCTGTGTTCTTAGTTTTTGACTTTGAGCTTCTGGCCTTCGACGTTCGACGTTAGACCTTCGACCTTTAGCGTTTTGCCCTCAGCTAAAGCCCAGAGCGATAAAATAGCTGGCAATGCAGCTATTCTCCGCACCTCACCCCTCACCTTTGCTCGAGCTGTTCTATGCCGACTTGCCTGCGGGTGAACCCTGGGCCTGGGTACTGACCGCACGCTTGCTGGCCGATTCGGCTCTGGCTCGGCGCTTACTCCATCAGCCCTTGACTCCCGGCCTGACTCAGTGGATTGAAGCAGAGCTAGGGCTCATGCGTCAAGAACTGCAAACCCTGCGCCAGAGGTATCCCTACGGGGATTTCGGCACTCGAGCCCCCCGTCCGTCCGAACAAGCCGCCCTCGAGGTGCTGCAAACGGGCCGCGCAGCCAGTCTACAAGCCCTCTACCAGGGCTTTGGTTACGGTGTGTACGCGGCCTGCACGGCCTTTCTCTATGACGGTGAGATGAAAGCAGTGGAGCGGCCCGACCCGGCCCAGTTTGCCGAGTTGGTGGGGTATGCTCGGCAGATTGCGGCCCTCAAAAACAATATCGAGCGCTTTCTGGGCGGCAAACCCGCCGTCCCCATGCTGCTCTACGGGGCCAGGGGCAGCGGCAAGTCCACCTCGGTCAAGGCCCTGCGCACCCAGTACGCGGGCCAGGGGTTGCGGCTGGTGGAGGTAATGGACACTGGCCTGGAGAAGCTGCCCGACCTGCTCGAGCTGCTGCGCCCCCTGCCCTACCGCTTCGTGCTCTATCTCGACGACCTGGCCTTCGCCACCGAGGATGCCCGCTTTCACAAGCTCAAAGCCCTCCTCGAGGGGGCTGTATATGAGCAGCCCGGCAATGTTTTGGTGGTGGCTACTTCTAACCGCCGCAATCTAGTAACCCAGTCCTGGACTGACCGCCCCGAACCCAACGCAGCCGACCCCGCGGCCTGGGATACTTTGCAAGACAAGCTAGCCCTGGCCGACCGCTTCGGCCTGGTGCTGACCTTCCCTCCCTTCGACCAAGCGCACTACCTCGAGGCTGTGGCTCACATTCTGGGCCTCCAACTCAGCGAGGAGATACGTGCATCGGCATTGCAGTTCGCTTTGGACGGGCGCGGATTCTCTGGGCGCACTGCGCGACACTTCGCAAACCAAAAACTGTAATTAGACTTCTTGCAGAAGTCGCTAATAGCTCCTGGCGGATAGCCCATAGCTACGTCCGAAACGACAGCTCGAGCTGGTTTTAGATAATTTCGGAGTTGGAGCGCTCTTCATATAAATTTAGCTAGTGGCAATCGCAAGAACTGCGTTCCAGATTGACCGTTGGCGCTGCAAGGGGGTGGCCGTAGGCCATAGCCGCTCGCACGGGCAAAGCCCGGCCCTGTGGGCCTAGTGCTCGCACGGGCAAAGCCCGGCCCTGTGGGCCTTGTGCGCTGCGGCTAACCTGGGAGGGGAGCTAACCGTCAATGAAGGCCGCGATAAGCTGTACTCTAGCTTCCGCTATAGCCTGGACTATCTTCGCCAAGTTCCGCTCGCTCCAAGCCTTAGATATCAAGACCTGTACGCTTGCATTCAACTTCTGCCATTTACCTAGGTTCGGGGTATTCGTGGGAACCGCTCTAGACTTCGCCTTTGGCGATTTGTCTTTGCAGCGCTCGAGCCCTAGCGAGAATCTCCGTTTGGATCTCTACCGAACGTTTGTCCCAGTTTTTATAGAGCACCCCCAGCCGGTCTCGGTGGCGGAGCATGAAGTCCTAGTACAAGCTGTTGAAGGGGCAGGCTCGCTCTCCTACTATCTGTGGCGGGCTAAACTTGCAGTGCTGGCAGTGGTTGCCCATACGCTGAATATATTTACCGCTGGCAGCATAGGGTTTGCTGGAGAGCAGCGCGGTGGCAAAGGCGCTAAACACCAATACCAGCCGCTGGCGGTGTTTGCGCACTTTGTGTCCCAGTTCGTGGGCCTCGAGCAGCAATACCCGCTCAGGAGCCAGGCTCCGCACCGCCGCCAAGTTGAGCTGGTCGCCCAGCCCCCACAGGATCATCGCAGCACTTTCAGATATTCAGCCATCGGCCCTACCGCAGGCCCGCTCCGCCCAGTAAGGATGTCCAGGTGGGTCAGGCCCGGCAAGATTCGGATGTCGGTTTTAGTGCTGGGGAACACGTCGCCGACCGCTTTGAAGCTTTCCATCTTTTGCAGCAAGCCGCTCCCCGCACCCAGGGCCAGCACGCTAAAAGGCAGCGTGTGCGGCTTTAGCTCGGGCATTGCCACCTTCCAGGCCGAGATGTCGAGGGTCAGGCGGTAAGGGAAAAACCATTCCGAGAAGCCGGTATTGGGGTGGGCGTAGAGCGAGAGAAACTCGAGCGGGTCGGTGGCCTCGCCAGTATCTATCCATTCCACCCGCTTGCCCCTGGGCCCCCGCACGGTGTAACTCAGGGTGTTGAAAAACAGCCCCAGGATGTTGAGGCCCTCCCTGGCCTGGGCCCGGCCCAGCGAGACCGCAAAAATCGGGACGGGCTGGTAGCGGGCGGCGATACGCGCCAGTGCCGCAGCCTCGCGGCTGGCGCGGTAGGGTACCCAGCCCGCTGGCGCGTCGGCCTGGGGGTCTTGGGCCGCCATGTAAGCTTGGGCCTCGGCCTGGGCGAAGCTGAGCGGGTTGAGGCCAAACAGGGTCACATAGGGCGGGGTTTTGCCCGCCAGCAGGTCATTGAGGCCCGATACGTTGCCAAACATCCCGCCGCTTTCACCATTTAGATACTGCTCTTTGGTGATTTGCACCAGGTTGGGGCCACCGTCCAGCAGAATCAGGCCGCTGAGTTTTTCGGGATGATATAGCGTGTACAGCGAGGCTATGCTGCCTCCCAGGCTGTGGCCCACCAGCACCACCGGCCCTTTGACCTTGGCTGCATCAATTACCCTGTCCAGGTCGTCGAGGTGTACCCTCAGACCCCAGTCTTTGAGAAAAGGAAAGTCCGGTAGCTTGTAATGCTGGTAGAAGGTCCAGGGGTCGGGGGTGTTGAAGCCGGAGCGATCCTCGAGGCCATTGGAGCACCGGTCTAAAGCCCACACTTCCCAGCCTCGAGCTGCCAGCACCAAACGCCGGGCCAGGGCCTCGAAATTGGTCGCCCCACCCAGAAAGCCCGGAACCATCACCACCGTACCCTTGAACTCTCCCTGTGCCGGAAAATCCAGCACGTAACTCTTATCCAGCGCAGGGCCAGCCGCGGTGGGCGCACCGGCAATCGCCCGGTATTCCGGCGTACCTTCCCAACGTGCGGTCTGGGCTAAACCTGGAGCCAGCAGCAACAACGCAACCATCCATCGCATAAACCTAATGGTGGGCGATTTTATCCATTCCGACTCCAACCCTGCCTACAAAACCCAGAGTCGCGTGCAGGACAAGATTTACCAATCGAGCGTTTTTATCGTCCTGGACAGAGATAGCTAGACTCAAATATGGATAGCGTGAAATATATCAAAGCCCAGCAAGAATAGCCCTTGAAGAAATATTCCCGCCCCAAAGCCCTTGCTGGTTGGGCTGCGCCGAGACCGCAAGAAAAGACCTGCTGCTATGTATAGCACGTCCAGACCGGCATTAATCCATAAAATACGCCGCAGGGAATCCGCACTGGACTCACCCCCCAAGAGCCCCGGTAGCGCGATCAGCGCATCTATAAAAGCCCAGACCCCGCTCATCAGCCAGAAGGCCCGCCAGAACTCGCTTCTCACCTGCCATAGCCCGAAGATGGCCACACCCATCCAGGGAATCGCCCACAGCAACAGTCGCACCGCAATGGTCTGGCCCATCAAACCCCCTTGCCCTTGGTCCAGCAGCGCTCCGAACAATACTTGACCTGATCCCAGTTTTTAGCCCATTTTTTGCGCCACTGGAAGGGCTTGCCACATACCGGGCAAAGCTTGCTGGGGAGATGTTCTTTGAAGCCTTTGAGTTTCATCTTGATTTGGCGATTCTCTCGGCAGCAGCCAGGTAGCGGCGACGGGCAAAGTCCAGGTCTAGCACGGGGTCTTTATAAGGCTCAGGATTGCCACCGGATTCGGGAACCCAGCACTTGAGCCATTCGCCTTTGGGGTCGTGGGTTTGGGCCTGGGTGCTCAGGTTGAAGACCCGGAAATAAGGAGCTGCGTCCACCCCCAGCCCGCCTGCCCACTGCCAGCCTTGCAGGTTGGAGGCGTTGTCTCCGTCGAGCAGAAGGTCACGAAAGGCCCGCTGGCACTTTTGCCAGGGCAGCAGGCCCAACTTGACCGCAAACTGGGCTACCACCATGCGCCCCCGGTTGGACATGAAGCCAGTCTGCCGCAGTTGGCGCATACAGCCGTCCACCACAGGGATTCCGGTCTGACCCTCGAGCCATGCCCCAAACAACTCGCCGTCGTCGTTCCAGGGCAGGTGGTTCCAGCGCGGGTCGAAGGTCTGGTGCATCATCTGCGGGCGGTGAAAGAGCAAATCCCCGCTAAAGTCGCGCCAGCACAGCTCGTTGACCCACTTACGGGCTCCTTCGCCGCCCACGCTGAGGGCCTTTTGCGCGGCCAGCCGGGGCGAAAGCACCCCTAAGGTGAAGTAATACGAGAGCTTGGAAACCCCGTCTCCGGCCAGACCATCTCGAGTCTGATGGTAGGTGGGGAGCTTGTCGCGCAGGAAAGCCTCGAGCGCCCCCAGAGCCTTTTCCTCACCCACCGCAGGCAGTTCGACATCGGATTGCTCCTGGGGGATGTCGCCCAGCGGGTAATCGGCAGGCAGATGCACGGGGGGAAAGCGCTGGGGCGACTCGAGTGGGCTTCCCCAGTCGGCGGCCCACCAGCGCTTGGAGAAGGGGGTAAAGACCGTATAAGCCCCACCGTCCGGCTTCACAATTTCGCCGGGCTCCTGGATATATTGCCCCTCGAACCAGCCGATGCGCCCACCCAGGGCTTTCTCGGTCTGTTCATCGCGGAACTTGGCATAGGGCGTGGAGTTTTGCACCGCGAAGACTTTTTGAATGCCCAAGTCGGCGACCAGCTTGGGCAACACTTCCCAGGGCTTGCCCGTGCGCACCAGCAGGGTTGTGCCCCGCCGGGTATAGGACTCACGCAGGGCGAGGGTGTTGGCCTGAAACCAGGCCCGCCGCCGGGCAGAGGTCGCCTCCAGGATAGAGGGGTCGAGAATGACCAGACCCAGCACCGGGCCAGACCTGAGAGCCGCGTCCAAAGCAGGATTGTCGTGGGTGCGCAGATCGGCGCGATGCCACACTAGGTTCATAGGGAGGAGTTTGACCGGAAGCCTGAACATTCAGGCCCGCCAGGGCTACAAACCCCCACTGTCCGACCAGGGTCAGTCCTAAGGTTGACCCTAGCCCACCTCCAGGTCTACACCAAACCCCCATCCATCTAACCTCGAGCGAGCGCGAGAATGTTTTTCCCTAAGTTGGGGGTGGGTCTATGGTCAGACTTCCCTGGCAAGTCAAGGTGCTATCCAAAATTGTCCTCTCCCGGCTTCCGGTTTCCTACGCCACTTGGAAGCGGCTGGGGCTATTTGACTCGGGGCAGATGGATCAACCCGAATATGCCTATAAGGTCTTTACCCATCACCTACGGCAGGCAGGCCTCGAGAACCGCCCCGACCTGGTAATGCTCGAGTTGGGGCCAGGTGACGCGGTGTCATCGGGGCTGATCGCGCATCTCTACGGAATGCGCCATAGCTATCTGGTAGACCACCAGCCCCAAGCCAGCCGCAGCCTGGCGGTCTACCGCCGCCTGCTGGACTATATGGCCCAGCGAGGACACCGCGACCTCGACCTCGAGGCCGCCGACAGTTTTGAAGCCTTGCTAAGCCGCAGCCACACCACCTATCTCATCGATGGGCTGACCTCGCTGCGGCAAATTCCAGCGGCCTCGGTGGATTTCATATGGTCGCAGGTGGCGCTGGAAATGGTGCGGCTGCGCGAACTCCAGCCGATCCTGCTCGAGCTGCGCCGGGTGCTCCGCCCCAACGGGATTTGCTCGCACTGCATAGACCTCAGCGACCTGATGGTGCGCTCACTCAACAACCTGCGCTTCTCGCAGAGCCTGTGGGAATCGGAGTTCATGGCAAACTCCGGTTTTTATACCAACCGCTTGCGGCTATCGCAGTACCTCGAGCTGTTCCAGCGCACGGGCTACCAGGCCGAGGTGGTGAACCTGGAATACTGGGACAGGCTGCCCGTACCCCAACAAGCCCTACACCCCGACTACCAGGGCTTTCCCCAGGAGGAGCTGCGGGTACGGGAAGTAGACCTACTGCTGCGGCCCCTCTCGAGCGGTTTTCATGAATAAAACCGACTTCAGCTAGATAAAAGCTACAGGGCATCAGCTTTAATCCCCCTAGCCCCCTTAGTAAGGGGGCTAAAAAACCTGGCTAAGGTTATGGTCTGAAGCCGGGTCGGGGCTGGATGGGGGATTTCTAGACCCACCCCACCAACTACAGGCTGAAGACTACCTACCTGAAGTTGGTATAATTACAAAAACCTCGAGGATAATGGACGCTTCAACGGGGGCAGAGGGCTTCAGGCCCGGCCAGGGTCGGTGGCTTCGGGGATGGCCCCGAAGGTCTGCTCGTAGCGCTGGATGTTCTCGGCCAGGCTGTGCAGCAGGGCCTTGGCATGTTGAGGAGAGGTGATAATCCGCGAGACCACCAGGGCCGCCACTATACCTGGGTCGGTCTGGGGTTGCAACAGGGCAAAGTCCAGGTAGAACTCGTTTTTCTGATGCGAGAACACCGCGAAGTTGGCGTAGTGACCACTGGCGGTCTGGCGGTCTAGGTCTATACGCAGCTCGGGTACGGGGTTTTGTGGCTCACTCACGCTAGGGCCTCCTTGAGGCGGGGAATACTTTTCTTGAGCTGGAAGCGCACCCGGCCCAGGCTTTGCATGGAGTCCATCAGCACCACCAGCAGATAACTTCGCTCTAAAGGAACCAGTAACAGCGGCCCCTCGGGATACTCTACCATGACCTCTTCCACGTCCCCGCGCTGCAATTCCTGTGACAATGCCCTAGCCGAAGCCAGAGCGGTAGAAGCGGCTCCACCCAGAAAGTCCACATCGGGGGCTTTTTCGCTGCGGACACTCTCCACGATAAACCCGTCCTCGGCAATCAGGGCCGAAGCCCGCACCCCGGCAGTGGTTTGCAGTTCTGAAAGCACTTCTTGTACCATATCCACCCCTATCGCGGTCTTCATTGGGGCTGGCTCTTGTCTAGCCAACTACCAATCACCGACGCTGTTCTCGAGTTGCCCACTGAGTTCGCTCCGAAGACGGCTCTATAGTGTTTTTTCCAGGCGCAAAGCTAGGCGGGAAAGCTCGCTCCCCACACCCTTGCGGTCGGCCCCTTTGTCTACTACCGCTCCCAGGCAGTATTGACCAAACATCACTGCCAACACCTCGCGGCTATCGGTCGCCAGGGTAAGGCGTTTGAGCTGGCCCCCCAGGGTCTTGGTCAGGGTTTGGCTCGAGCGCAACAGGGCCGCCAGCTCGGCCGCCAGCAACTCGGGCTCGGGGCTGCTTTCGCCCACGCTGTCAATCACCAGGCCGTCCTGGCTGGTGAGCACGGCCTGACGGATTCCCAGTACCTCGAGCGACTGCAACATCAAGCCAGGGTAACACAGCCGCTAGGTGCAGCTTTGGCTAATTGCACATCGTGCCAAGGGCACAGGGCAAGACGCTAAAAACTTGTCGAAGGTCGAACGCAAAAACTAAAAGCAAAACATAAAGGGCCAAAAGGCTACACCAGGACAGCCTAATTGTCTTATCGAGAAACATCGTCTGGGACGTAGTGTGTGCTTTTTGTTTTTTGACTTTGAGTTTTTAGCGTCTTGCGTTTGGCGTTAGTCGTTAGATGTTTAACGTTCGGCGGTTCTGCTCTCCGCCCTCTCCCCTACGCTCGCTGCTCACTTTCTACTGATACCCACGCCGATTCTCCAGCGCCCGTGCCAGCGTTACCTCGTCGGCATACTCGAGGCTACCACCTACTGGCAGTCCATAGGCCAACCGGGTCGAGCGTGACCCAGAGACGTTTAGCCGCTCAGCCAGATAGCTGGCGGTGGCTTCGCCCTCCACCGTCATGCCTGTTGCCAAAATGACCTCGCGCACGCCTGACAGCCGCTCGAAGAGCCTCTCGAGGTTGAGCTGCTCGGGGCCGATGCCCTCGAGCGGGTTGAGTGCCCCGCCCAGCACGTGATATAACCCCTCATACTCACCACTACGCTCAATCGCCATTAGGTCGTTGATGCTTTCCACCACGCAAATCAGGCCGTGGTCGCGCTCGGTGTCGGCACAGATGGGGCAGAGTTCAGCCTCGGCCAGGTTGCCACACTGTTGGCAGGGATGCAGGTGCTGTGCGGCCTCGAGGCTGTGGCCCAACTCCTCAGCCACCTCGGGATTTTGCACCAAAAATAGCCCCAGTTTTTGCGCACTCTTGGGGCCGACCCCCGGCAGACCAGCCAGGGCCCGGACGAGTTTGAGGAGTTTTTCGGGATACCGCATAAAGCCTTAGTAGCAGATGGCCAATAGCTGATAGCCCGTTTTTAGCTCTGGGCTATCAGTCATTAGCGACCAGCTAAAACATTCCCCCCAACATATTCCCAATGCCCCCCAGTTCGCGGCTCATCTCTTTTTCAGATAGCTCGTGGGCTTTGGTCTGGGCATCCTGGATAGCGACCAGGAGCAGGTCTTCCAGGGCCTCGAGGTCATCTTTGTCCACCGCCTCGGGTTTTAGCCTGACCGCTTGTATATGCCCGTGTCCATCGGCGGCAATTTCCACCATGCCACCCCCCGCCGAACCCACCACGCTCATGCTGCCCAGCTTTTCTTGCACCTCAGCAGCTTTTTTCTGAGCCTTCTGGGCCTCTTTCATGATTTTCTGGATGTTCATGCCGTCCTCCGTCAACTGGTTCATTATATCGTGGCTTTATATATTTTTTTCGCTTGTCCTGGCGGTAAAAAACCCGACCAGAAAACATGAAGCACAAGGCAGAGGGCAAAGAGCTAAACATCGAACGACTACCGCCGAACGCTAAAAGCAAAATGCAGATCAAAAGCTATACCAGGACAGCACCATTGCCTTATCAAGAAGTACCGTCTAGGGCGTGGTTCCTACTTTTAAATTGTTGTGTTTTCAGCTTTCGGCCTAGGGCTTTTAGCATTTAGCCCTCTGCCCTAGGCGGCGCTAAGCTTTTGCTGGGGGATTCCACCCCGCAGCGCCACTACTCCCACGGCCAGACACACCAACAGGCCTGCCAACAAGAAAACCCGTGGGGATCCCAGCCAAGGTTCGGTTAGCCCGCCCAGCATGGCCCCAATCAAGACCGCACTGTTCATCACCGCACCAAAAGCCGCAAATAGCCGCCCACGAATCTCCGGTTGGGCATTGGTCTGCAAAATAGAGCGGGCTGGAACGATAAAAAGCGAGTTGAATAAACCCGAGAAGAAAAAGGCCGCCAGTACCCAAGCAAACACCGGCAGGGCTCCGATGCTGACCTCGAGCAGCCCAAACCCTCCCAAAGCCCACATAAACAAGCGTTCACGGCGAAAGCGCTGGGTTAGTTTGCCAAAAACCAGTGTTGCTAGCACCGCTCCCAAGGCTAACGCGGCTTCCATAGCACCAAACCCGGAAGCTCCCACTCCCAACACTTTGTTGGCTAGTACCACCCCCAAAACCCCTTCCACCGAGCCAAAACAAGCCGCGGTAAATAGCAGCCCCACCGTCACCCGAACGGTGGGGTTGGCCCACAAAAACCGGACACCTTCCCTGGCTCGCTCCCAATAATCAGCTTTGCCGCTGGCTTGGGAACTAAGCTCGGGCAGACCGAGCAAAAACAGGGCCGAGGCCACATAGGTCAGGGCATCGAAATAAAAGGCAAACGGAGCCCCTACCGCCGCGACCAGCACCCCCGCCAGCCCCACGAAGGCCACCTCGCTAAAACGAGAGGCAAAATACATCAGACCGTTAGCCTCGTCGAGCTGGGCTTCCGGCACCAGATCCGGGACAGCAGCATTGGAAGCTGGCTCGAACATCGAAGTTAACACCTCGACCAGGCCCACCAGAAGCAATAGCAGCGGCAGCGAGTGAACCCCCAGCAGGGGAATCAGCGGCACCAGAATGGCCCGGCCAATATCGGCCAGGACCATCACTCGCTTGCGATCTTGGGTGTCTGACCAAGCCGCCAGCAGTGGCCCGGCTATCAGCGAGGACAGGAGTTGCACACCCAACACCAGCGAGACCCAGATCGCCTCGTGGGTCAGGAGATAAATCAGGGTCAGCAGGGCGATACGGTGAACCTTGCTACCCGCCTGAGAAACCAACCCAGCCAGAAACAGGCGGCGGAACTCGAGAAGGCGCAAGGTAGTCCACATACGTCCTCCCGGTATGATATCCGAATTCCGCCATTTGTAGGAAAACGATCTGGCCTACAGAGCAACTCCGCAACCCAATGGCTGGTCAAGCTATACCCTGAGCCGCATTCGCATCAAGGCCTGAGGCCGACAAACCCATGGCTAAAAGTGGCGGCAAAACCAAGCGAGAGCCTACTCGTTGCCTGAAAATCCAACTCGGGAAATCTATTCCCTTTTTGTAGATGCTTGACCTGCTCGCGCTCTACAAGAAGGGGACTCGAGTACGTAAGGTTACAGAGCCTCATTATCGCGGTTTGCGCTATTTTTGCCGCCACTCCTGACGGCAAAAAGGAGCTGGGTACGGTCTTTCTAACGGAGTGAAGGGTTCTATCGCGGTTCCTATGGATTCAGCGGTAGCCCTGCGGGCGGGGGGTCAAAGGCCAGGCCATAAGGCGGGTAAACGATATCCGAACCGACAATCTGGCGATCTGGAGTGACGGACCGTCTTTCTGGCTGGCCGGGGCGAACATCAGCAGGGTATCCCCCGTCCCGGTACTGTCGCCGGTATCAACCGCTACCCAGAGATTGCCCGCATTGTCGAAAGCAATCGCACCGAGGACATAGGAGGCGATGGTGCTGGGTTTTAGCTTGATATCCGGGGCTCCGCCGCTGGTGAAGACACTCTTGGGGTAGCGGTACAGGTTGTCGGCACTAACCCACAAGTTGCCCGCCGCATCGAAGGCCAGGGCCTTGGGGATGTCTACAGAGCTATCTTTACCCAGTTTGTGAAACGCTGGAAGGGTGCTCAGGCCGCCAGTGAGTGCGCCTGCGCTACCCCACCAGCGGGTCGCCGTTGAAGAAGTCCATGTCCAACCACAGTGCCGCGCTGCCCGGTTCTTGGGCGTAGGTTACAGCGGCCTGGGTACTACCACTCACGGCTATGGTTCTGGGCCGAGCCAAAGCCAATACCCATTTTAGTTGTTCGCTGGAAACCTCGTGAATATCCTCGAGGCACAAAATAGCCGGGGCCAAACTCGATAGCAGCACAGCCAACCCATCCGCCACGCTATCTGAATCTAGGAGTTCTCGAGCAGTATGAGTTTTGCCTGTACCTGCCTCCCCCACAAAGCCAGTGCAGCTCCTCCGCGCTTGAGTGTCATCCATTTTAGGCGGGCTGCAATAACTTCCAGGATGGCAGAAGCCATAGGACAATCAGCCTCGAGCATAATAGAGCGGTTGTCATGAATAAGCGGCAATTATCCCTAAGGTTTTTGTGGGAGACACCTCAAAAACTCCACCAAGGTCAAGGGGGCATTGGTCAAACCGGACTTCAAGGTGGCTAGAGCGACTCGAGCACCCTTTCGGACTCCCGAAAATACTGGTCTTTAGGAATGAAGACATAACCCTGCCTACTTTGGGCGGGATGGTAGGTTATCTCGAGCCGGACTTCGGGTCGTATGCCTTCAAACTGACGAATTTGAGCGGGGATCGGGCGCGGCTGAGGTCGCAGGGCTTGGGAGAGGCGCTCGATCACCCAGGTGAGATAGGCAGCGAGACTCAGGGCTTTCACGCTTGCCAGTCTAGCCAAACTGTGTGGAGGCTTCATGAAGGTCTAGACTGGGTGAAGGAGCACCCGATGGCAACCCAACAGATTAATGGTTTGGATGTGGAAGTTAGCATTATCCCTGCTGACCCCAAGGAACTGGCTAACCTCTTGTCGGCCCGCGAACTCTGGGCGGTGGAAGCGGTAGACCAAACCCTGCGGGCCAATGCGCAGTTCCAGGCCAGTTATCCAGGGGCGGTGCTAACCAAGGTCGAGTCTATGCGTGCCCTGAGCGAAAACGCTAAGGGACGCTATTATTTGCGCTATAAAACTGGTTCCAGTGCCACTGAGTTCTGGGGATATATAGCCCCAAAGCCCGCCTTCAACTTCAAACGAGGGCTGGTAGGAGTCGTACCAGACGACAAAACACCCCCCGCGTAAGATGCTCTACTGCGTGGTCTGAAGCTGCCCCTTACGCGAGGCCAACCAGGCATCAATCACCTGGCGCGAAAGGCTGATGGGCGGGGGCAACTCCGGCATCTGGCTAAAGTGAAACCACTGCGCGTCCTCGAGTTCATCTTCTTCGAGCCGGATTGTCCCACCCACGAACTTCGCCGAGAAAGCCACCATGAGCTGGTGTGGGAAGGGCCAGGGCTGGCTGGCGAGGTACTGGACTTCTGCGACCTCGAGCCCGACCTCTTCCAAAGTCTCGCGGTGGACGCACTCCTCGAGCGACTCCTGGGGGTCTACAAAGCCCGCGATGATGCTATAGCGCCTGCCCCAGCCGGGCTTCTTGGCTAGCAAAATCTGGTCGCCGTCGTGGATGACCACCAGCACGGCGGGGGAGACACGGGGATAGGCCACGTGCCCACAGTTGGGGCAGGTGCGGGCTAAGTCCTGGCGGAGGGGGCCGTTGGTGTGGCCGCAAGTGCCACAAAAGGCACTCGTCCGCGCCCAGTACAGGGCTTGTGAAGCGTAGCCCGCCACACCATAGAGCGGGTCGCCGAGCAGGCTGATCGCGGCACGTAAACTCACCGCTTTCCAGCCTTCAGGTAAGGCGATATCAGGGGAAAGTTCACAGGCCAATATCGGCGTGTTCTCGAAACTGCCAAGGTGCAAGAGAAAGGTGGGCTCGAGGCCGTCCAGCACTTCCGCCGTCCCCCGAAGCGGCAAATCGTCCTTTAGCAACAGCTCTCCCGCTTTGAAGACAAACCACAGTCCGGGCTGGTCGGGGATTTGTGTGGGTTCGGCAGCGCGCAGGAGGCTCGAGGTCATCTTTTTGTATCATAGGGCTTGCTCCTCAAATCTATTGCGGTTTACCGCATTTTCTTATTCGTTCCTATGAGCAAAGGTTCTTTCTGAAAACCGCCATAACCTAAAGTTTGTTACCTTAAAAGCTGGGGGTTCATATGCCTTTATCGGATTCGGTAGTGGATTTGTCACACCACAACGAGCTCGAGCCCAACTCGGGGTTTCATGCCATGCAGGGCGCTGGTATCCAGGCGGTTATTCACAAAGCAACTGAGGGGCAATCCTGGTCTGACCCAACCTATCTGTCCCGTTACCAACGGGTGCAACAAACCGCATTGCTGTGGGGTTCATACCATTTTGGGATTGGCGGCAACCCCACCCAGCAAGCCGATTTCTACTTACAGACGGCTAATCCCACCGCTAGCGAGGCCATCTGCCTGGATTTTGAAGACCCATCCATGAGCCTGGCCGAGGCCGAGGCTTTTGTCAAACGAATCTTTTCGCAACTCGGACGTTACCCAATTTTGTACACCTATACTTCTTTTTTGCGAAAAGTCCTGGGCAACAAACCCAGCCCCACTCTTTCGCGTTGCCCCCTGTGGATTGCTCGATACGCCCAGTCCGTGGGCCCTTTACCTCCGGGGTTTAGCCGATACTGGCTATGGCAATATACCCAAAGCGCTCAGGTAGCCGGGGTAACCAACTCGGTAGATCGCAGCCGCTTCAACGGCACGGTACAGGAGCTACAAGATAGCTGGCCGCTTTAATTGCGGCTGACCTTGCGGTTCAAGAAGTCCATCAGCACGTAGCGCCCAATGTTCCCCGGCGTGGTCATATAGGCTTTGCCTTTGGTAATTTGGGTGAGCTTTTTGACAAAAGCCAGCAACTCAGGCTCTCGAGCCAGCATGAAGGTATGGATTGGAATGCCTTCCTTGCGGGCCAGAGTGGCCTCTTTGAGCGTCTCGGCCAGAATTACCGGGTCGAGGCCCCAGGCGTTTTTGTAAATCTGGCCGCTCGGGAGGGTGAGGGCAGAGGGCTTGCCGTCAGTAATCATGATGATCTGCTTCATCTCGCCGCTCATCTTTTTGAGAATTTTGCGGGCCAGTTTGAGCCCCTCGGCAGTGTTGGTGTGGTATGGCCCGACCTGCACGGTAGGGAGTCGCCCCAGCGGGACTTCTTCGGCGCTGTCGTGGAACACCCCAAAACGCACTTGGTCGCCCGGATACTGGGTGCGGATCAGGTGCGAAAGCCCCAGGGCCACGCGCTTGGCGGGGGTGAAGCGGTCTTCGCCATACAAAATCATGGAGTGCGAGCAGTCTAAGAGCACCACCGTGTTCATCGAGGCGGTGTACTCGGAAAGCTCGATCACCATGTCGGACTCCTCGAGGTTGTCCAGACCCTTGGTCACAAGGTTTTTCAGGGTCTCGCCAATGTTGAGGTTAGGTTGGTCGCCGAACTCGTAGGTCTTGGTCTCACCGCTACTCTCCACGCCCGAGGCATAGTGCCGGGTCACGTGGGCTCCGGGGGCATTCTTGCCGAGGGCTCCCAACAGCGAGCGTAACGACTTGAGCCCCAGAAAGTCCACCGATTTGTTGGTCAGCTCGAGCCGCGTGTCCTGCGACTCTCCCTGCATTCCCTGGCCCTGCGAGGGGTCGGTGGGGTCTTGGCCTGGCAGCCGCATGAAACCCTCGTCCTGAAGGCGCTGCATCAGCTTCTGGATTTCCTGGTAGAGCCGGGTGTTTTCCTGGTTTTTGGCGTTCCTGGCCTCCTCGAGCCACTCCTCGGGAACGCGGTCATTTTCCAGCAGGGCTTGCAGCAAGGCATCAAACAAATCCTCGGCAGTAGGGGCGCGGTTGGGGTCGGGCTGGTAGCGGTTATAGGGGTCGTTGAAGCCCGAATCCATCAGGAAATCCTGAATCATATCCATCAGGTCGGCACCGGATAGGTCGTCGAAGCCGGGTTCGTATTTGCTGTAGCGGACTCGCATAAGTGCTCCTGTCGAAGGTCGAAGGACTAAGGTCGAAGGTCGGAAGCCTCGAGATAGGAAATCAGTGCGTTGAGCCTGCCGTTGAGTTCTCGCAAGATTCCAATAATGGGCCCAGGTCATCAGAGAAGGCTAAAGTTTTTGCAATATGCCGTGCGGCTACTGTTTCGAGCAAAGAGCCTCGTGCTTGATATAAAAACCTTACAAAATCGCGGTCACTGCTGCAACCCTTGCCTTCAGCGATATTGAGGGTGATTGAGTTAGCGGCTCTACGTATTTGACTGGTCAATCCGAAACGCTCGTCTGCTGGAAAGTTCCCGGTCAATTGGTAAACTCGTGCAATCAGGGTAATTGATTTTTGGTAAACCTCGAGCTGCTCAAAGCTAAAGTAGCCTTCTGCATCAAGGAGTTTGCCCTGCTGTTTGCCCATTATGACCTTCGACTTTCGACCCTAGACCTTCGACAATTAAGTTTAGTTCCCCCAGCCTCTTTCGCGGGTTTCCACCGGAGCACTGTAGCTCTCTTCGCCTCGAGCGATTTTCCTGCGCCCAGACAAGCCCTCAAGGATGAACTCACCCGCCGCCACCAGGGCTTCGGGGGAAGTGTCGCTCTCGAGCTTCTTGGCTGCCGCGAGCAGGCCAGGAACCTTCTCTATCTCCTTCAGCACGCTCTTGGCCGGGCCTTCGGGCAGGCTCAGCAGATTGCCTGCGGCAAAATAGTCGGTGATGGGGTCGGTTTGCAGGCCCCTGGAGCGCTCCCCGTAGGCCATACCAAACGCCTTGAGGAGCAGGTCTTTGGCAACCCGGTCTGCGCCTTGGAGTTCGCCTTCGTACTCGAGTTCGATCTTGCCGGTAATAGCGGGCAGCGCCGAGTAGAGGTCTACTGGCCTCGCTACCGGGCGGTCGCCGTACTTGAGGGCGCGACGCTCGGCATTGGAGGTCACGAGTTCGATCATGCTGATAGAGAGGCGCTGAGACACCCCCGAGGTCTTGTCCACCCGCTTGTCCTCGCGGGCCACAAAGGCCACCGCTTCGCTAGCCTCACTCACGTAGGAAGGTACGTAGATGCCCTCCTCGCGGGCAGTCCAGGCTTCTTGCTGGGTGATGGAAAGCCCCTCCTCGAGGGTCTTGGGGTAGTGGGTGCGAATCTCCGAGCCGATGCGGTCTTTGAGGGGGGTGACAATTTTGCCACGCGCGGTGTAGTCCTGGGGGTTGGCAGTGAAAGCCACCCACACGTCGAGCTGGAGGCGCACCGGATAGCCCCTGATCTGCACGTCGCCTTCTTGCAAGATGTTGAACAAAGCCACCTGAACCTTGGGAGCAAGGTCGGCGACCTCGTTGATGCCAAAGATACCCCGGTTGGCCCTGGGCAAGAGACCGTAGTGGACAGCCTCGAGGTCGGAGAGGCCGCTGCCGCGCTTGGCGGCCTTGATGGGGTCTATATCGCCCAAGATGTCGGCCACGGTGGTATCCGGCGTGGCAAGCTTTTCCACATAGCGCTCATCGCGGCCTATCCAGACGATAGGCGTGTCATCACCCTTTTCTTCCAAGAGCCGCAAAGCCTCGGCGGAAAGCGGGCGCAGCGGGTTGTCTCGAATTTCGGTAGGCAAGGCCGGGATGGCCTCATCCAAAAGCTCGGTAAGCTGGCGCAGGATGCGGCTCTTAGCCTGCCCCCGCAGGCCCAGCAGAATAAAGTTGTGCCGGGCCAGAATGGCGTTTACCAAGCTGGGAATCACGGTTTCGTCGTAGCTCTGCACGCCAGGGAACAGTCGCTTGCCAGAACGCAACTTGGCGATGAGGTTTTCCCGCGCCTCATCCTTGACACTGCGGCTTAGTTTTTCCATCGGATAAGTGCGCTTGAGTTCGCCCAGGGTCTTGGCGCGATTGTCCTCTTTCATGGAGTTACTCTACGGGAGATGGCGCAAAACTGTGTAAACCAGAGGCCATTTGACCCTAACAGGGTTGGTAAAATAGGTCAGACAACCGCTCGAGGCCCAAACAAGGTGCGCCGAAGCACACTGTTTTTAAGCCGTACGGCGAGTTGCAGATTTTTTGCGAGGCTCGAGCAGCTCAAAGGTGATGGGGTCAACCACTTGGGCCTCCTCAGCTAAAGCCTCGGACAAATAATGCGTGGCCCAAAACCCAGCTTCCTGGGCTTCGTTTTCAAACTCAGGTACTTCATCCCAACTTTTTATCTCGAGTCTTCCCATCTTCTTAGCGTCCGTTTCTCGGTTTCGTTGGCCTCGTGAGCACTTATCGGGCGAATACTCTCTGGACGTAGCGTAAGCAATATTACCCTGCCCGACCCGCATGGGTGCGCGAGTAGCACAAAAAACGTCTTTCCCCTTTACGTTTGGTCTGGGGAACCTGTATCACCTTCTGAAGCAAGTAGTCAAAGGCTTGCTCGATTTCATCTTCAGAAACTCGTGACGGGTGGCGTGCCCCAAGTTGCCCTCGTCCCAGTCGAAGCGACACATAGACTACTTGGCGTACTCCACCGCCCGACTCTCCCGCACCACCGTCACCTGCACCTGCCCCGGATAGTTCATGTCGCGCTCGATGCGCCCAGCGATTTCCCGCGCCAGCAGCGTGGCTTTGGAGTCGGAGATCCGATCGGGCTTGACGATTACGCGTACCTCGCGCCCGGCCTGCACCGCGAAGGCATTGTCCACGCCGGGGAAGCTGAGGGCGATGCGCTCGAGTTGTTCCAGCCGCTGAATATACTCCTCGAGGCTCTCCCGCCGCGCTCCTGGACGGGCCGCACTGATAGCATCGGCGGCGGCAGCTAGCACCGAGTAGATGGTCTCGTTATTCTCCGGGTCGTGGTGGTGAGCAATGGCATCCATCACCTCTTTGGGCTCGCCGAAGCGCCCGGCCAGGGTGATGCCGATTTCCACGTGGGTTCCCTCGATTTCACGGTCTACGCTCTTGCCGATGTCGTGTAGCAGACCAGCCCGGCGGCCCATCCCCGCGTCCAGGCCCAGCTCCGAGGCCATGATGCCGGTCAGGTGGGCTACTTGTACCGAGTGCTTGAGCACATTCTGACCATAAGAGCTGCGGAAGTGCAGGCGGCCCAAAAGCTGTACCAGACCGGGCTTGAGTCCAACTACCCCGGCCTCGAGGGCAGCTTCTTCGCCGCGCTCGTAGATGAAGGTTTTCATCTCGTTTTTGGCCTTCTCGACGACCTCCTCGATACGGCTGGGGTGGATGCGTCCGTCGCCTACGAGCTGCTCCAAAGCCATGCGGGCGATTTCACGGCGCATGGGGTTGAAACCGGAGAGCAACACGGCCTCTGGGGTGTCGTCAATAATCAGGTCTACGCCGGTCAGGGCCTCAAAAGTACGAATGTTGCGGCCTTCGCGCCCGATGATACGGCCCTTCATGGCATCAGAGGGGATGGGAACAACGGAAACTGCCAGTGAAGCCGCGGTTTCCGAAGCCTGACGCTGGGCCGCTTGAGCGATTAGCTTCTGGGCCTCGCGCTTGACCTCGAGGCGAACTCGCTCGAGGCTGGCCTTGACCTTGAGGGCTTTTTCTTCTTCTAGTTCGGCATCCAGGCGCGAGAGCAGCAAGTCCCTGGCTTCCTCCCGGCTGAGCCCGGCGACTTCTTGCAGCTTGAGGTCTATGCCCCGTTCGCGCTGGCCCAACTCAGCTTCGCGGACATAGAGGCTTTTCTCGAAGCTGTCGAGCTTTTCCTCCTGTTCGTCGAGGCGCAGGGCCCTGGCATCGAGTTGTTCGCCGCGCCGGGCTAGGCGCTCGGTTTCGCGCTTGAGTTCCTCGCGCTCGGCCCGCACCGAGTCCAGGTCGGACTGCAAGCGTTCACGCTCGGCCTTGACCGAGTTACGCTCAGACCCCAGCATCTCACGCTCGGCAGCCAGGGTAATCATCATCCGCTCGCGCTCTTCCTTGAGCTGTGTCCGAAGGCGTTCTTCCCCCTCGCGGCGGGTGCGCTCGAGATCCGCGCTGGCGGCTTGGCGCAGCCGTTCGACCTCGCCCTGCACCGAGTCTCGCAGCCGCATGGCCTCACTCTGGGCGGCCTCGCGGACGGCCCTCGACTCGGCCCGAGCCGAGTCTATGAGGGTTTTGGACTCCGCCCGGGCGGCCTCAAGCAACTGGAGGGCCTCGCGGCGGGAAGCCTCGAGTTCACCTTTGTTTACCTCTCCCAGGCGACCAAGCCGTTGGTAGAGGGAGAAGGCAAAGCCCCCAACGGCGATTAATACGATTAATAGCAGGATGTCGAGTAAAGGCATGGGCACCTCCGTGCTGCAAAGGAGGTTCCCCAAGGAGAAGGCCTGGCGCGAGTTATGGCTTTATAACTCGGTTCCTCGACCCGTATGGCCCATCGTCTCCTGACAATCGCAGGCCATACCGGGATTCCCATGCCCCCGCCAGGGGTAGATACCCTACTCGTTTACCTTCCAACCAAGTTGCCCCGGCTCTTTTGAAAGAGCTAAACGTTTTTTTGGCTTCCTGGCCCCTCATGCTTGGAGAACCTCGCTTCGGTATTAAGCTTCAGCGGCTGCGGCTACTGGAGACTCTTCCTCTTCGCCGCTTTCCACCACTAGAGGTAGTTTACCAGCTTGGGCCAAAACCTTCTCTCGAATCTCCTGGGCCATTTTGGGGTCGGTCTTGAGGTATTCAGCGGCTTTTTCCTTGCCCTGACCCAGGCGGGTTTCGTTGTAGGAGAGCCAGGAACCGGCTTTTTCGATGACTTCGGCATTCACCGCCACCGATACCAAGTCGGCCAGGGGGTCAATCCCTTTACCGAAGTACAACTCGATTTCGGCCTCCCGGAAGGGAGGGGCCATTTTGTTTTTGGTGACTTTGACCCGCACTCGGTTGCCCACCGCGTCGTTGCCAATCTTGATGGGCTGGCCCTGACGACGCACCTCGAGGCGCACCGAGGCATAAAACTTGAGGGCACGTCCGCCAGTGGTGGTCTCGGGGTTGCCGTACATCACCCCCACCTTCTCGCGGATCTGGTTGATGAAGATGGCTGTGGTATTGCTTTTGGAAAGCGCGGCGGTGAGCTTGCGCATGGCCTGGCTCATCATCCGGGCCTGCAAACCTACGAAGGCATCTCCCATCTGGCCCTCAATTTCGGCCTGGGGCACCAGCGCGGCTACCGAGTCAATCACGATTACGTCCACCGCACCGCTACGGGTGAGAAGTTCCACGATTTCCAGAGCCTGCTCGCCGGTGTCAGGCTGGGAGATCAGCAGGTCGTCAATGTTGACCCCCAGACTTCTGGCATAACCAGGATCCATAGCGTGTTCGGCATCCACGTAGGCCGCCACCCCACCAGCCATCTGGGCCTGCGCAGCGATACCCAGACACAAGGTGGTCTTGCCTCCCGACTCGGGGCCGTAAACCTCGATAATGCGCCCTCTGGGGATTCCACCGATGCCCAGGGCCATGTCTAGACCCAAGCTGCCCGTAGAAACCACGTCCACCTGCTGACGTGGAGCTTCACCAAGACGCATTATGGCACCCTTGCCAAACTGCTTTTCGATAGATTTCAGGGCTCCATCCAAGGCTTTTTGTTTCTCTTTATCCATGACACACTCCTTCAGCTAAGAGGGAAAACCTCGAGGACTTCGTACTCAGAACCAGACTTCTCCAACTTGGATTCCACCAAGCATACCGCCTTGGCTTCAAACCTCAGCCCTAGCACCAGCGGCCCCACCCTGGGGGCTGGGCCTTTTTTACGGGCCAAGGTCAGGTGCGGGTGAAACTTCTCTTCCTGCTTAGCCTTGGCGGGGCGGACATCCGGCAGAGCCTGGCGCAGACCGTTGGCAAGAGGCTCCAAGCCCACTCCTTCGGCCTTGATGAACCACACCCTGGGCGAACCCGAGGCAGGAAAGTATCCGGTGCCGCCCAATTCGACCTGAAACGGCTTTACCGATTTCGCCACCGCTCTGCCGACCAAAGAAAGCTGCTCCAGCACTCCATCATGCACTTCGCCCAGAAAGAACAAGGTGATGTGGAGCTGCTCGGGTCGGGCTGTTTTCCAGCCCTTGTAACCCTTTACCTTGTCCTGTGCGCTTGCCAGTGCTTGCTGCACGGTAGGGGGCGGAAAAATGGCGTAGAAGAGCCTCATGCAGGCCTCTGGCATGAGTCTAAGGTCGAAGGTCGAAGGCCATAAACCCGTGCAGACCTTAGACCTTGGACTTTCGACCTTCGACAAGCTTTTCTCACATTAACTCCCCCCTGAGCAGTGCCAGGGCTGCATAGGCGGCTCGAACCCGGATAAACTCGCGGCCATACGGAGGAAAACGGTTTTTGCGAACTTCCGTGCCGGATGGCCCAGCCAGTGCCACCAATACTGTTCCCACCGGCTGGCCCTCGAGTTCGTCCGGGCCAGCAACCCCAGTGGTCGAGAGAGCATAGGTGGCCCCCAGGCGACTTCGGGCGGCTTCGGCCATGGCCCTGGCACATTCCTCGGAGACCATGCCGTGCGATAGGGCTTCTTCGGATACGCCAAATTGCCGCTTGGCCTGGGGAGAATAGGCCACCATCCCACCTACATAAACCCTCGAGGCTCCAGCAACTTCGGTAATTAGCCCCCCGAGCGTTCCTCCGCTCAAGGACTCCATCGTCGCCAAGGTCGCGCCTGTGGCCTCCAATTGGTGCAGAATCACGCTGGGCAGGGTGTCGGAGTCCTGGCCCCAGAGATTGGCCTCGAGCTTGGGCTGAATGGCTCGAGCCAGGTTCGCCACGCCCGCCGGTTCCCCGCGCACCACCACCTCAACCCCGTGAGCCTTGGCGTAGGTGCCAACCTGAACCAGCCCCTCGCGCAAAAATAAATTGCCCAAATCCTCGGCAATTTTGGATTCGCCAATACCAAAGGTTTTGAAGGTCTTCTGAGCGTACGGCTGGGTAGGCAGGTTGAGCTTGGGCAAAAGCTCAGCCCACATCGGCCTCCACTCGGCAGGGGGGCCCGGCAGGGCCACCAAATCCCTGCCGTCCTTATGAATCCACCATCCCGGCGCGGTTCCTCTGGGGTTTTGCAGCCAAGTCGCGGAGGCAATCTTCTGGGCTTGTTTGCGGTTGGACTCCGGCATGGCCCAACCCCGCTTGCTAAAGATCGAGCGGATATGCTCGAGCATAACCTCGTCCAGTTCCAAATCTTCGCCCAAGGCCTGGGCGATGGCTTCGCGGGTGATGTCGTCCGGGGTGGGGCCGAGCCCGCCGGAAAGTATGGTCAGGTGGGCAGAGTTCCAGGCTTGGCGCAGTTCACTCGAGAGTGCGCTCAAGTCGTCAGCGACGCGCAGGGTACGGAAAATCTTCAGGGCGTAGGGTTGCAAACTACGGGCCAGTTCGGCGGTGTTGGTGTCCACCGTTTCGCCGTACAGGAGTTCGTCGCCCACGCCCATGATTTCTGTTAAAAACATAATAACTCCTATACATTACACCATCCACTTAATAGTTGTCAAAGGCTTCAGAGCATATCCAGCGGCAATCGCGCCACCGTAGCTGACCAACCTTCAATTTCGACCTGATCGCCGGGATTGAGTTCCTTGCGCAAAAGCCCCAGGGCGATGGCCCCCCAACCCGGCGATTCCACCGCCGTACCCACCTTGCCCACGCTTTTGCCTTCACGAAAAACTTCAGCTCCAGAACGCAGATCTCGCTGACCCAGCAGGCCCATCAGGTGGTAGCGGGTGTTACCCCTGGCCTCGAGCCGGGCCATGATCTCCTGACCCAAATAGCAACCCTTCTTGTAGCTCACCCGGCTTTCCCAGCCCACTTCTTGGGGGAGTTCGCCCAAGGCTTCCTGAAGGTCGGCTATCCCATGCTCGACCCGCCAGACCCGCCAGGCTTGGCGGCCCACCAGGGTAGCCCCGGCTTCCAGCAGTTTGCGCACCACCGACTCGGCCATATCCACTGGTGGCAACAGCCACATTCCCCGCTCGTCTCGAGCCAATAGGGTCTGGTCGGCGCTCCCAACCCCCCAGGTTCCGGGTATTTCACCCAAGGTCTGCGCGACCCCCTCAGAGGCATGCCCATGTAGCCTCAGTACCAGGCGATCCACAGGTTCGGCAATTTCTACTTGGTCAAAAACCACATAGCGCCGAAACCGCTCCGCCAACCGCGAGGCACTGGGCGAAACCACCCAAAAACGCTCGCCCAGGTTCAGCACCAGCCCGGTGTGTTCGATCTGGCCCCGGTTGTTGAGGAAGAGGGTCTCGAGGCCCGTACCGGTGGGCATTTTCTTGATGTCCGAGGTGCACTGGTTATGTAAAAACTCCTGCCGGTCGGTTCCCTTCAGCTCGAGCAGGCCGTATTCGGCAAAGTCTAGCAAGGCCGCACCAAAATGCAGGGCTTCGGTTTCATCAGCCAGCCGCCCGAAACGCCAGGGCACATCCTTTCCGCGTTCCTGGCCCCACTCGGCTCCCAAAGACTCATACAGCGCTCGCAGCATGAGGATAGTTTATGCCGCCGTGCCCAGATGTGAAGCTCTCCGGGGTTACGAATAAGGGAGTCGAGCGCGGAAGATGAAGAGAAAGAATAGGGTCGTTCTCTCTACTTTCCAGCGCGGTTCTCAACCCTCACTGCCCACCTGTTAGGAAATCCAGCCGGATATAAAAGCCAGGGTTGGTCTCGGGTGTGAGACCCTGGAAGCCGCCGAAGACATAGCCCAGGTTGAACCACAAGCCGTCCACGATGCGCAAACTGCCCTCGAGGCCCAGCGTGGTGGCGCTGCTGTGGGTAGAAGGCTGGAACTGATAGTAGAAAGTAGCTCCCGCGCCGAGCCGGTCGGTGAAGTAGTAATTGCCGCCCAGCCCCAGTTGGAAGGTACTGCTGCCAGGGTCGCCCAACACGCTGCGGTAGGCCAGCGAGGGGCGCAGTTGGAAGGATAAGTCGGGGTGGTAGCTAGCGGCCACCGAGCCCTCGAGCACTCCCTGGGTGGCACTCGTCAGGCGGTGGTAGGTCAGGAGCGAGACATCGGCCCCACGCAGGGCGTAGGCCACGGTAAAGCTACCCTGTGCGGTGGGCACAATCTGGTAAGTGGTGTCTACCGAAAGGGTTTGCTGGGCATCGAGTTGCCCGGTAGCCCCAGCCCGCAGCACCACCTTGGTTTGGATGCCGTCCCAGGCAGTCTCACCGCCCAAGGTGGCGGAGAACGTTTCGCTTTGATAACGGGTAGCCAGACCAAAAGCCAGGGTGTTAATGCCCGCGTTCAGGTCGCGCTCGAGGCCCGCCGAAGCGTTCAGGCCCCAATGATTGTCCAGCGGGAGCGGGGTCTCGAGGCCAAACCTGGCCCGGTTGCCCTCGCCTGCGGCTGCGGGCAACTGATAGTCCAGGGAAAGGTTAGAACCCCCCAGTTTTTGCTTGAGGCCAAGGGTTCCGCTCAGACCCTGACCCCAGGTCTCGAGCACGTCCCCTACGGCTGAGGTGTTGGAGTCGAGGGCCAGGCTGGTGCGCAGCCGGGTGGTGGCCTGCTGGAAGGTGCTGAAGGGCTGCGAATGGGTGAGTTCGCTGCTGAGGGGGCCGTTTTTGTAGCCCAGGCGGCCCAACGCTCCCAGCGCGGCGGTCTCCCAGGTGTAGCCCAGGCCCGCACCCACCGAGAAACTAGAATCCAGGCGGCGCAAGTAGAGCAGCCCGGTCTGGTTCGCCGAGGGTAAGCCGTTCTGCTGTGCCAGGCTGGTGTGCTCGAGGGAGAGCTTATCGGTATCGCTGAGGGTGTAGGCAACTCGGGCAGCCCCCTGCACAATGCCACCGCTGTCAACACTGAGGTTGGCGCTGGTTTCCAGCTTTCCGCCCTGCCCAGAAGCCTCGAGGCCGAAATGCTCGGTGAGCCCTTTGTTGTACTGGGCGCTGAGGCTGAACCCCGCCGCGCTCAGGCCAGCTTCGGCCCCGTAGCTCCAACCCACACCGGGCAAGAAAGCCATCCCACCCCCTAAGCTGAACCCCCCCAGTTTGGCCTTGGCTCCAACCCCATACCCCAGAGCCCGCGCCCCACCCAGCGGTGCATAAGAAACCTGCAACCGCACTGGCTGGAAATCGGGCGCGTTGGGCCATAGCGGCTGGGCCAGGGTGATAATCCCGCTCAGGGGGTCGAGGACATAATCCTTGAGGGGCTGTAGCTTCAAGCTGGTGGCCCCGGTGTAGAGCAGCACCGTTTCGCTACCCGGCTCGGCAGGGCCAGAGAGCGTGTAGTAGCGCGTTCCGTCCGGCACGATTATCTCGGTTTTGCTGGCTAAGGGCAGCCAGCCTACGAAGCCCTGGGCCGATACATCTCCCCTGGTCTCCACCCGCAGCGCAGTGCCTTGCGGCAGGTCAGGAAGCCCTGCCAGAGCAAGGTTTCCGGCATAGTAGCCCAGACTGAAGCGGTTTTCGTCGTAGCGCAGGGCAATGGGGTCGTCGGAGCGCAGGGCGGGCTGGGCCTCGGTGCCCGAGCCGGTCAGAGGGAATCGCCCGGTGGGGTCGGGGAGGGTGTTCAGACCGTTTTGCAACTGGGGATTGCCCTGGTCGAAGCTCAGGCTATCGTCCAGGGCTCCGCGCAGGATGCCGCTGCCCAAGGGGGCTTCCAGATAGCCTCGGCCCACCCCAAAACCCTGGATATTCTCACCAAAACTCACCCCCACGCTGCCTTGGAACTGCCATAGAGTGGTCTGCTTGCCCAGCGCGTAAAACTCGGCATCCCCCTTCAACTCTCCAAAAGCCAGTTTGAGCCGCACCGGCGCCGGAGCTGCCAGGGGCTTGAGGCGCAGGATAGCCCGACCCTCCTTGAGCAGAAGCTGATAGCCCCCCATGTCGGGAAAAGCGTCGGGGCTTAGGGGTTCGCCAGAGGTCTCGAGGGTCAGGGGGCCAAAGCCCGAAGGCAAGCCATTCGCGTCCAGGGCCAGGATTTCTAGTTCTACGGGGGTACGGCCATCGGCCAGCAGTTTGAGCGGGCGCACCTCGAGCTTCACTGGGGTGGAAGCCATAAAGACTTCCACCCGGTCAGAGCCTGCCGCAGTCTGGACTTCAATCAGGTTGCGCCCCGGTTGCAGGGGCAGGCCGTAATACTCGAGCCTCTGAATCCCCTGGCCGGAGTCGTAGGTAGCCTTTCCCAAGTTTTTGCTGTCCACGGGGTTTCCGTTGAGCAAGAGCCGGGTTTCCAGGCCATAAGGAGTTTGCACCACCACCTTGGCTTTGTCGGCCCGAAATATTGCCCCCGGCAGAGGTTCTTGGATAAAACCCTGGCGGCTTTTGACCTGTAGGGGCTGGGCTTTCTCGAGGCTAGCAAAGGGCTGCTGGCCTTGCAAAAACACCTCGCGGTCGCCCGAGCGCAGGGTGAGGGTGGGGGGCAGAAGTTCGGGCAGGGGGTTGTGATGGCGCAAGACGTAGGTCAAAACCCCTTGGGTCTGGTAGGGCAGCTCGAAGTAGAGTCGTCCGCTGGAGTCCTGGAGCGGGTCGGGGAGAGAATTGCCGTCCAGCCGGGCCGAGCCGGGCTCGTACTGGGCCTCGGCGGGGGGCAGATGGGTCAGGAGCAGCCGTTCCCCAGCGCCTTTGACCACAAACTCCAGCCGTACCGTGGAAAGGCGAAGGGGCTCGAGAATGGGCAGCACGGTCAGGCTGGCTTTGGCTGGGGCCGAGGCTGGAATGCCATTCACGAAGGCGGTAGCTTGGTTCTCCAATACCCCCACTTTTTGTGGCTTGGCAGTCAGACCCAGTTCCCGGCTCTCCCCTGCCGCCAGGTCGAACTTCAGGCTATCCGGGAGTTGCACGTTCAGGTCGGGGTCGGGGGCTTCTTGCAGCTCGAGCGAAAGGGGATGGTCGGTGGGGTTGGTGAGCCGGATGACGAAAGTAGCCTCGCCATTGAGCAGCACTTTGTCCGGCCTGACGGTCTTCTCCAGCCCCACCAGCACCCGCTTTAGGGTGTCAGGAGCGCTCAGGCTGCCCCCGTTGGAGAGCAGTTGGGCTTGGAACTGCCCGTCGGCCTCAGGGCCAAAACGGACTTTGCCAGTATAGGTGTGGGTGGCAGTTTGGCCGGGCTCGAGTTGCCCCTGGAAGCTGAGCGCCGAAAGCGGCTCGAGCCACTCTGGGGGGGTGTCGGTCAGGGTATACGAAAGTGCGGCCTGGCCCTTATTGGCGACCTCGAGCCTAACCGTAACCACCTCGCCGGGGACGACGATTCGCTTATCTAGAAAGCGGGTGAGTTGGGCTACCGGGCGCAGCACTTGGAGGCTGGCCTGGGCCTGGGCCAGGGTTTGGCCAGTGGCATCCAGCAAAGTCGCGGTGTTGACCAGGGTTGGGGGGGCTTCAGCGCCAACGGTAGCGCTCAGGTCAAAGGTCTGCCACGCGCCGGGCTCGAGCCTTACGGTCTGCTCGAGTGGGCTGCCCAACAATCCTTTGGTAAGTGTGTCCTGGACGCGGATTTCCCCGGCTTCATCACCTACGTTCTGCACGCGAATTTGGTAGAGCGCCTGTTCGCCCACCCTGACCTGGGGTTTGAGCGCTACCTTCTGCACGGTAAAGGTTGCCGGTTGTAGCACCTTGAGCAAGGTCTGGGCTTGCTGGTTCCAGGGGCTTAGGCTAGCAGTAGGGGCAAACTCACCCTTGCAGAGGGCTTTTACCCGAACTTGCAAAACCCCCCTGCGGCTGGAGGAAACCGGGGTGATGAGTTCGGTGGAGCCTAGGGCTTGCAGACAGTCGGGCAGCGAGAGGCTGAGGTCAGCGGGCAGAAAACCGGCGAAATCGCTGCTGGCTGTCAGGGTCAGGGTGGCTTCCTGGCCCACTTTTAGCACCGACTTATCCGACTCGAGGCTCAGTTTGACCTCGGGAAAAATCCGCAACAACACCGCGACTTTCCGCCTCGAAGACTCGGCGAAGGTCTCGGAAATCTGTACTCGAGCCCCACTCACCTGAGCAGCGATATTAGGATTATCGTTGGTGACGGTGATTTTGGCCTGCCCATCTTTAAGTTGAACTGTGGTGTCACCCACCTGCACTGGCATATCCAAGGGCTGTGTACCATAGGGCCTGACCAGCACAGCTTTGAGGACGAGTTCGTGCCCAGCCGGGGCGGTTTTTTGCAGCACGAAGCGCACTGAGCCACCGGCACAGCCAAAACTTACCGTGTTCCCGGTCTGGCTCCCACCCTGTTGCTCGATGCTCTGGAGCACATAGCCACCGGGGATTTGGTTCAGGCTCACGCTGCGCACGGTGTCACCGGTGTTGAGCACTTGCAGCGGGACATCGAGCGGCTGACCACCCGCTTCTACGGTCATGTGGATGGCCCTGGGCAGCACCGCCTTGAAGTGGTCGCCGCTGACCTCGAGACACCCATTCACCTTGAAGCCGATGGTGTTGGAGTATTGCCGGGCAGTTGCAGGCTGACGAAACTCGAAGCGGGTCAGGCCGACTTCAGTAATCTGATACAGCGCCCAACTGCGGTCTCCCGAGACGGTGCGCAGGGTGATGCGCCCGTCCGGGTGTAGCACCCGGGACTCGAGTTCCTTGGGGCCGTTCTCGTCGTAAAAACCTACCTTGAAGGGAAGAACCCCCGGTGCAGCTTCGATTTTGAAAGGCTGTACCCAGCCACCCAGGTGGGTGGTGAAAGTCCACACGGCCCCAGCCCTGGGAGTGCGCACGGTGTAGAGCTGCAAGGTAGGGTCTACCAAGAGTTCCGCTGCGACAGGAACGCTGGTCTGGATGCGGTAACGAAAGGTGTTTTTGCCGTTGCCGCTAAAAGCACTCCCCAGGGTATAGACCCCCGGCTGCAAAGTGCCCCGAAAAAACAACACCCAGCGATGAGGCTCGATGCCGTAGGTCTGTTGGGCCAGAATCTTAGCATCCTGCCACAACACGAATTCGGCCTGGAGTCGGCCCTTGCCCCCGTCGTAGCGCTCGTCGCCTAGCTCGTCCTTGCCTTTGAGGGCGCTGCGGTAGTCGCTAGGGTCGAAGCCCGGCGAGTAGATTTGCACGTTGACCACGCTGGTCTTGGAGACCACCAGTTGGGTGCGCAGCTCGTGAATCTCCCAGCCCAGCGCGTCGCCCGGTACGGTTCCTTGGAGGTCGGTACGGGCTTGGGCAAAGGCATAGCCGCCGAAGGCTAAAAGCCACAAGCCAAAGGCCAGCAATATGGCTTTCAGCTTTTGGCCTTTGGCTTGTGGCCCTCTCATGGATACCTCCACCGGGCCTGGGGGTCGGTCAGGGGCGAGCCTGGGGGGAGGTCGTAGGTCAGGGTTTGTTTGCCCTGGAATTGGTCGAAATGGAACAGTTTCGCGCTGCCGCCGGGCAGGGGGTCGCTGAGGGTGAGGTCGCTGAGGGGTGCGGACGAACTCAAGCTCAGGACAACCCGCACGCCCTCCGGCAAGGGCAACAGCTTTTTGGAGACCTTCAAGGGGCCAAACTCGAGCACCGTCTCGCGCGAAACCGTGCCCAGACCCGTAGGGCGAACCAGGGGAAAATCGCTCACGGTAAGGCCGTTCACCAGCACCTTGTGGCGGTAGCCATTGCCCATAGCCTCGGGGTGAGGCAGCGGCTGGAAGGGGGCCGAGGCAGGGTCGAGGGTCACTTCCCAAACCCCACCCGCCAGGTCGCGGAAGCTGTAGCGGCCTTCGGCATCGGTCAGGGCTTGCCAACCGTTAGCAAGCAGCACCCTGGCCCCAGCCAGGGGAATATCCACCTCGGCGGTATATTTACCGTCTCCATCGGTGTCGAGGAACACCCGCCCCAGCAGCAGGTTGGCCGGGGCAAAGACTCCGGGCTCGAGCTGTACCGCTGCCGAAGCCTGAGCACTGGCGACGGCAGCCCCACCCGCACTGATGCCGGTGGCTCTGGCAAGGTTTTCTAGCTGACTGGGCGCACCCGGCAAAACCCGCATCTGGTAGGTCAGGATCAGGGGTTGTCCGGGGTTGAGGCTAACGTTGCTCCAGACCAGTTGGCCGCCCTGCTGCACCGGCTCACCGGGGGTGGCCGAACCCGCGACATAGGCCAGACCCGCGCTGGGAGTATCCGTAATCTGCACGGTGAGGGGCGATTTACCCTGGCTGGCTACGCTCAAGGTGTAGGTCAGCAGGTCGCCGACGGTAGCCTTGACCGGGGTGACAGCCTTTTGCAGCAGCAGCACGCTGGCCGAGACATTCAGGTTGACCGGCTGGGAAAGCAGTGGGTTGGGCAACTCCGCCGAGCGCAAACTAAAGCGATTGACCACCGTAGAACCATCGGCGGCAGCATCCGAAAGCCGGGTTTGCAGGCTCAAGTCCTTGAGGCTATTACTGTCTACCAGCGGTAGATTCCAGCGTACTGTGCGGGTGATAGAGTCGTAGACCCCGCCATCGGAGGCCGCGACAAACTCGAGGCTCGCGTCCAACACGTCCTCTACCACCACGCTGGTGAGGGGTATGGGCAGGGGGTTTTCAAAGTGCAGGGTGTAGGTGATACGC
>JADMIM010000173.1 GCA_015478585.1 Thermaceae bacterium
GTGTATAAACTGTTGCATATATGAAAAGAGTCGAAATTCTGGGTATCCCGATGGATTTGGGGCAGGGCAGACGTGGGGTAGACATGGGGCCCAGCGCCTTGCGCTACGCCCGGCTGCAAGAGGTTCTCGAGGGCTTGGGCCACAAAGTGTTGGATTATGGCGACGTGGATGTGCCGGTGGTGGAGAGTCTGCGCCAGCAGGGCGAAAGTGGGGTGGTATACCTCGAGGCCATCCGCAAAGCTTGCCTGAAGACCATAGAAACCCTCTCCCAGATGAGCGCCGAGACTTTCCCGGTGGTGCTGGGTGGTGACCATTCAATTGCCATGGGCTCGGTGACGGGGGCGAGTCGGGGCGAGCGGGTGGGGGTGATTTGGGTGGATGCCCATGCCGACTTCAATACGCCCCAGACCAGTCCCAGTGGCAATATTCACGGGATGCCCCTGGCCCATCTGTGCGGCCTGGGCGACCCCCGCCTGGTAAACCTGGGCTGGGATGGCCCCAAGGTGCGGCCCGAGGATGTCGTCCTGATTGGCATTCGCAGCCTGGATTCGGGGGAAGTGCGGCTGCTGCACGAGCACGGGATGAGCGTGTACACCATGAAGGAGATTGACCGCCTGCGCATCCCCGAGGTGGCGCTCGCGGTGGCCGAGAAGTTCAAGGGCTTCGCTAGAGTCCATGTTTCTCTCGATGCCGACGTGCTCGACCCCGAGGTGGCTCCTGGCGTGGGAACCCCCGTAGCGGGCGGCCTGACCTACCGCGAGGCCCACTTGCTAATGGAACTCCTGGCCGATGCAGGGATGGTCTCGAGCCTCGACTTGGTCGAAGTAAATCCCATCCTCGACCGCGAGAATCGCACTGCCAAAATCATGGTGGAACTGGCGAGCAGCTTGCTGGGCAAGAAGATTTACTGAGAGCATAGATAGCTGGCCGGGCTGATTGCTTCGCGGGGTGCAACACCTCGTTGGAGTGACAAGATATTGACCGAATAGATAGAATCCCCTGGTGTTGGTAATTCCGGCGGTAGATATCCAGGGTGGGCGGGCGGTGCGGCTCTTTGAAGGCGACCCCGAGCGGGAAACGGTGTACTTCGAGAACCCGGTGGAGGCCGCGCTGCACTGGCAATCTGAAGGGGCCAAGCTGCTGCACTTGGTAGACCTCGATGCGGCTACCGGACGGGGCGAGAACCGTGTGGTGCTGCGACAAATCGCCGAAAAGGTTGAGGTTCCTTTCGAGATGGCGGGAGGGGTACGAAGCCTCGAGGCTGCCCGTGAATTATTGAACCTGGGTGCGGCTCGAGTGGTCGTAGGTACCGCAGCGGTGAAGAATCCCGAAGTCCTGGACGCAATGTTAGCCGAGTTTGGGCCGGAGAAAATCGTGGTCAGTCTGGATGCAAGAGGGCTCGAGGTGGTTATATCGGGCTGGGCGGAGAACACTGCGCTGGACGTGTGGGGGTTGGCTCAGCAGATGTGGGACAGGGGAGTACGCACCCTGATTTATACCGACGTGCGCCGCGACGGGACGCTGGCTGGGCTGGACTTAGAAGTCGTGGCGGCGGTACGCTCGAGCTGGCCCGGCTTTTTGATTGCTGGGGGTGGCATTGCTTCGGATGCGGATATTGAGGGTCTGGCGCGTTTAGGAGTCGAAGGAGCCATCACCGGTAAGGCGGTTTATGAGGGGAAGATTCGGTTGTCACGTTGGGTTTGAGTGGTGCAGCGCTAACCCCTCCGGCTCGGCTAAAGCCTCACCACCTCCCCTGATGGTTGCAGAGAATAACGTCCTGGACAGGTGCCGATAATCTCGCTCCCAAGGGAAGGCTTTGTTGCAGCTACCTTTGCAGTGAGAGCGGTTGCGGTCGACGGTTCACGGTAAACGGTCAACGTTTTTAGCGTTAGACTATCCCTATGGCAATCCTCAACGGACTGGCCTTTCTCATCACGCTGGCGGTGGGAGTGATGGTCTGGGCTTTATATAATTTCGAGCCGGGATTGTTGCTAGGTACGCCTTGGGGAAGGGTTCATGTGGCATTGTTGTTGGCTGGAGCATTTGTGTTGGGCGCTGCCGTGGTGGGGATGTACGTGCTGGCGAGTTGGGTGACGTACCGATCCCGGCTGAGCCGCCACGGACGCGAGCTGCGCCAAACCAAGGGTGAACTCGAGAGCCTCAAGAAGCAGCAAATTCAGGAAGTCCCGGTGATACCAGACAGGACACAGCAGTGATGGGTAGTCGCTGGCTTCTCGACGAAAAGCGACCCCCGAGATTGGTGAGCGTGTGGGCGGTGTAGGTGCTGGCGACCCTCGAGCGGTTCTCCCCTGCGCGCAGGGGGGAGCGAAAGTGGATTCGTCCAGCACAAGATCGCAAGCCGACTTCCAGCGCCGGGGGGTCGCCTTTGACGTTTATCTTTCCTGGCTTTTTGCCGGAGGCCCAGCATGAACTGGCGCTTGCGTCCCTGGCCGCATATTTCCGAGCTTCGCCGGCTCGTCGAGGGGTTGGGAATTCCGCCATTAGCAGCAGCAGCGCTATGGAATAGGGGGTTCAAGACAGTCGCGGATTTAGAGCCTCCCCTCGAGCTGCTCCCCTTAGAAAACCTCAAAGCCGCCGCTCTGCGGGTGCTCGAGGCGCTCGAGTGGGGTGAGCGTATCCGCATCCACGGCGATTACGATGCCGACGGCCTGACCGGCACGGCCATCCTGCTCTCGGGCCTGGGCCAGCTAGGGGCCAACATCCACGCTTTCATCCCGCACCGCCTGGACGAAGGCTACGGGGTGCTGCCGGGCCGTGTCCCCGACCATATTGGGGCTTGTGAGCTGTTCATCACCGTAGACTGCGGCATCTCCAACTTCGCCGAACTCGAGCCTCTTGTCCAGAACGGTATTTCGGTGATTGTCACCGACCACCACAGCCCTGGCCCCACCCTGCCGCCGGGCATCCTGGTGCATCCGATGCTATCCCCCAAGCTCGACGGCCAGCCGCACCCCACTGGCTCTGGGGTGGCGTTCTTGCTGCTGTGGCAGGTTTACGAGCTGCTGGGCAAAGAGCCGCCCCTCGAGTACGCCGACCTGGCCGCCATCGGCACCGTGGCCGACGTGGCTCCCCTGCAAGGCTTCAACCGGGCCTTGGTCAAGGAAGGTTTGCGCCGCCTGCGCGATTCGGCGCAGTTGGGCCTCAAAGCCCTGGCGGCTGAGCACTGCCGCGAGTTCAGCGCCTCGGAAATCGCCTTCCGTATCGCTCCCCGCATCAACGCCGCGAGTAGATTAGGTCAGGCCGAGGTCGCGCTGCAACTG
>JADMIM010000039.1 GCA_015478585.1 Thermaceae bacterium
CTCGACCACTTTGCCCCCACTCTGCCCCTGAATTTTCATCTTGGCCCCCAGGGCCAGCATCGAGGCGGGCAAGTCGGCGGCGGGATCGGCGTGGACCAGCGAGCCACCAATGGTTCCCTTGGCCCGCACCATGGGGTCGCCGATATGGTGAATGGCATCGGCCAACAAAGGCGCGGCCTTCTTCACCAGAGCGCTGGTCTCAATCTCGTGATAGGTCGCTGCCGCTCCGATGACCAGCGTATCGCCGTCCATACGGATGCTTTTCAGCTCGGGGACTTTAGAGATGTCAATCAGGGCCGAAGGCGAAGCCAGGCGCAACTTCATGGTGGGAATCAGGCTATGCCCACCGGCCAGCAGCTTGGCATCGGGATGCTGTTTTAGCAGCGAGAGCGCCTCTTGCACGCTCGAGGCTTTCTTGTAAGCAAACTCAGCGGTATACATCGAGATAAACCTCCTGTTTTTGGTGTCCTCTCCCTCTGGGAGAGGGGAAAGGCTAGTCAGCGGCTTGCGGGACTTTCTTAGCACCCTGGATGGCCCGCCAGACTTTCTCGGGCGTGTAGGGCATGTCCAGGTGTTGGATACCGAAGGGGCGCAGCGCGTCCAGCACGGCGTTGGCGACAGCAGCAGTGGAGGCAATGGTTCCAGCCTCGCCGATGCCTTTGACCCCCAGCGGGTTGTGCGGGCTAGGGGTGACGGTGTGGTCGTGCTCGATTTGCACCATGTCGTCGGCGCGGGGCAGGGTGTATTCCAGGAAGTTCCCCGTGAGCAACTGTCCTTCGTCGTCGTAGACGGCATCCTCGAGCACCGCCTGACCATAACCCTGAGCAATACCGCCGTGAATCTGCCCGTCGGCAATCAGAGGGTTGACGATGGGGCCGCAGTCGTCCACCGACAAATACCGCCGGAGGGCGACCTTTCCGGTATCGGGGTCTACGTCCACTACCGCGATGTGGGTTCCGAAGGGAAAGACAAAGTTCTTGGGGTCGTAGAAGTGGGTGGCTTCCAGGCCCGGCTCGAGGTCGGCGGGGTAGTTGTGGGCCAGGTGGGCCATCAGGGCTACGTCGAAAAAGCTCTTGGCCTTGTCGGGCACCCCCTTGACCATGTATTTGCCGTCCTCGTGAACGATGTCCTCGGGGGCCGCCTCGAGCAAATGAGCGGCAATCTTCTTGGACTTGTCTACGATCTTGCGGCTCGCCATCACGATGGCCGAAAGGCCCACCGGAGCCGAGCGCGAGCCATACGAACCCCAGCCATAAGGCATCCGCCCGGTATCCCCGTGCACCAGGGTCACGCTCTCCATCGGTACTTGCAGCTCATCGGCAACCACCTGAGCGAAGGCCGTTTCGTGACCCTGTCCGTGGCTGTGTGAGCCGGTAAACACCTCGACTGCACCGGTGGGCATGACCCGCACCAGAGCGCTCTCCCACTGCCCGGCCTGGGCTCCAAGGCTGCCCACCAACGCTGAGGGGGCCAAGCCGCATGCCTCGAGGAAGGTAATTACCCCGATGCCCATGTATTTACCCTGTTGGCGGCCTTCCTCCTGCTGGCGGCGCAGTTCCTTGTAGCCGACCATCTCGAGGGCCTTGTCCATCGCCGGTTCGTAGTTACCGGAGTCGTATTGCAGGGCGACGGGGGTCTGGTAAGGAAATTCCGAAGGCTGGATAAAGTTTTTGCGGCGGAATTCGGTGGGGTCTTCCCCCAGCTCAGCCGCCATCACATCCACCAGGCGCTCCAAGAGGTACGTGGCCTCCGGGCGGCCCGCCCCCCGGTAGGCATCTACCGGCACGGTGTTGGTAAAGGGTGCGGTGACGTGACAGTAGATTTTCTGGGTCTTGTAGGTTCCCGTCAGCAAGGTGCCGTAAAGGTAGGTCGGCACGGCAGGGGCGAAGGTGGTCAGGTAGGCCCCCATGTTGGCGATGGTGTCTACCCGCAAGGCAGTAATTTTGTGGTTGGCATCCACCGCCATCTCAGCGACGGTCTCGTGGTCGCGCCCGTGGCTGTCGGTGACGAAGCTCTCCGAACGCCGCGCGGCCCACTTGACCGGTCGGTTCAGCTTCTTGGCGGCGTAGAGAACGATAACTTCCTCGGGATACTGATAAATCTTGCTGCCGAAGCCACCGCCCACATCTGGGGCAATCACTCGCAGCTTGTGCTCGGGGATGCCCATGATAAAAGCCGCAATCAGCAGGCGGTGGATGTGGGGGTTTTGGGAGGTGGTGTGCAGGGTGTACTCATCGGCGGCTTTGGCGTATTGGGCCAGCGAAGCCCTGGGCTCCATGGCATTGGGAACCAGGCGGTTGTTGCGGATATTGAGCTTGACGGTTTTATAAGCCTGATTGAATAGCGCGTCGGTCTCGGCCTTGTCCCCGATACTCCAGGTAAAGCAAACGTTGTCTTCAGCCTCAGCGTGAACCGCTGGGGCTCCGCGCTCGAGGGCCTTGCTCCCCAGCACTACCGCCGGGAGCGGTTCGTAGTCCACCACGACCTGTTCGGCGGCATCCTCGGCAATCTGGCGCGTCTCAGCAATTATGGCAGCCACGATGTCGCCTACGTGACGGGCTTTGTCGGGGGTGATGGCGTAGTGTGGCGGGGTTTTGATGCCAGCGTGCAGCCATCCCGTAGGAATTCCCTTGATGCCCGCGTCCAGCATCTCCTGGCCTGTAATCACTGCCAACACACCGGGCATGGCCTTGGCCTTGGAGGTGTCAATCGAGTTGATTTTGGCGTGGGCATAGGGCGAGCGTACCATCGCTGCGTGAAGCATGCCATGCACGCTCATGTCGTCGGTATAGTTGCCGGTTCCGGTGATAAAACGAGGGTCTTCTACCCGCTTCATCGCCTTTCCCATCAGTTTATCGGCCATATATGCTCCCTCCGGTCACGTCTCAGGTCGAAGGACTAAGGTCTATCTTTTATCTTGGCCTTCGACCTTTAGCCTTCGACATCTCTAATCGTCCGCTGCCGCCCCTACGGGGTTCTTGCCTGCCATCTTGTCAGCTGCGTACTGCACAGCCCGCACGATGTTGTGGTAGCCGGTGCAGCGACAGTAGTTGCCCTCGAGGCTATGCCGGATCTCGGCTTCGGAGGGGTTGGGGTTGCGGCTCAAGAGGTCGGTGGCCGCCATGATCATGCCCGGCGTACAGAAACCGCATTGCAGACCGTGCATCTCCCAAAAACCTTCCTGTACCGGGTTGAGGTTACCTATGCCACCAATGCCTTCGATGGTAGTGATCTTAGAGCCCTCGGCTTGCACGGCGAATATCGTGCAGGACTTGACGGCTTGTCCATCCATATGCACTGTGCAGGCTCCGCACTGACTGGTGTCGCAGCCCACGTGGGTTCCGGTCAGACCCAGGGTTTCGCGCAGGTAGTGGACGAGCAGCAGGCGCGGTTCGACCTCGCTGGTATGCTGCTCCCCGTTGACACTGATATTTACTGTTACCTTCTCTGCCATACAACCTCCTCAGGGTAGAACCATTTGTTCGCAACTTGCGGTGAAACCAAAAAGGGGTGGCCCTTGAGCACAACCACACAGTGCATGGGAAAGGTTTCTGACCAATAGAAAAATTGTGGTTTTGTTGGGATTAAAAGAACTTGACAGGGCCGAATCCTTTCCTCTACATCGGGATGTGAAACCTGTAGAGCAGCTTCAAGGAACACACCCAGGTAAAAATAAGCTTGTTGACCGTACTATATCCCGTAAAACATGAGCATGACAAGAACCCCGCATTGACCTTATCCCGGAGCCAGGGCTGGTGAATACCGGCTTTGGCTATTGACGAACGTCCCTCATACATCTATACCCCACGCGGTATATCAGCTAGGGCAGACGGAAACCACTCGAGGCTTTCTTTAGCCCTCACCGGTCATACCTGGGACAGAGCCTTCTCCAGATCGGCCTGCAAGTCCGGTAGGTTTTCAATGCCCACCGACATCCGCAAAAACCCATCGTGCAAACCCAAAGCATCGCGCTCAGCCTGGCTCAAGAAGCGGTGCGAAGAAGTAGCCGGGTGCGAGAGGGTGGTGCAGGTTCCACCCAGGCTGAGGGCCATTCGGACGTGCTTCAGGCCGTGCAACAAACCATTGACCGCCGCCCTCGAGGCCCCAAGCTCAAAAGACAACATCGCTGCCGAGCCGTTCCTCAGGACTTTTTTCGCTGTTTCGTAATCAGGATGTGAGGACAGGCCAGGATAGTGAACTTTGCGCACTTTAGGCTGGGCCTCGAGAAACTGGGCCAGCTCCAAAGCGTTCGCCGAAGCTCGCGCCATCCGCAGCTCGAGCGTCTCGGCCCCGCGCACCGCCAACCAGCACTCCTGGGGGTTAGAAACCAGGCCCATGCGGGCTGCCACCGCGCGAACGGGCTCGAGCAGTTCCTCCCGCCCCGCCACCCCACCCATCATTACGTCGGAGTGCCCGTTGATGAACTTGGTCAGGCTTTCCATCACGATATCCGCGCCAAACTCCAAAGGGCGGCAGTGGTAGGGTGAGGCAAAGGTGTTGTCCACCACCACCAGCGTGCCCTGATGGTGAGCCACCCTGCACAGCCTGGGCAGGTCGGGGACGCGCAGCCGGGGATTGGAAGAGGTCTCGAGCATCAGCAACCTGGCCCCGCTCAATTCCCGTTCCATGGCCGCGAAATCGTCTATTTCTACCGTTGTCGTCGCTATCCCAAAGCGCCCCAGGTCGCGCAGAACATTCAGGGTACTGCCGTAGAGGTCTCGAGAAGCCACCACTTTGTCCCCGGTCTTTAGCCGGGCCAGGAACACGGCACTCAGGGCACTCATCCCACTGGCACAGGCTACTGCCGCCTCTGCCCCGTGCAGCGCGGCGAACAGGGCTTCCAAAGCCCGGTGGTTGGGGGTGCCGTTTCGCCCGTAGATAGCTCCAGCTTGCTCACCACTATAAACCGCATCCACCTCGTCCAGGTCGCGGAAAGTCCAGGAAGCCGATTGGTAGATGGGCTGGGACACCGGCTCGTTGAGGGGTTTGTCAGCTTGGGCAGCGTGGACAGCGAGCGTCGAGAGAGAATCCATGCCCAAGAATATCTCATACCAACCGGACATAGTTTGTATTCATGGTCTTATCCACTTCCCTCACCCTCGTATGGGCAACCAGACTTAGCGCCATAGCGCGAACGCTGGCCCGCCCCGTTGGGGCTAGTGCTCGCCCTCTCCCAGAGAGCGAGGGAACCTATTGTCTAGGGAGAAAAGCTGTGGGAGACAATCTATTTACGCCTGATATTACGTTCTGAGCGGTGTTTTTTGATACGGCAATTATACCGTCTTGGTGTAGCTTTTTGGCCCCTTGTATTTTGCCTTTAGCTTTTGACCTTTGACGTTAGACTTAGGCCGTACGACGGTCTTTAGCTCTCTGCTCTCTGGCCTTGACACTTAGCGTTGCAGATTGTCAAATTCGGCCTCGAGGTTTCCCTGTGAGGAACGGGTTATTTACCCTTGACTGGGCTGGGGAGTTGTTGCAAGCTGAGATATGTCGCACCCTCTGCGTGAAGTCTGGCAAGACGTGGAAGTCCATCTCGAGCTTTCCTTGGAGTTCGACCCTGAGGCCCTGGCCCAAAGCCATTCGGGGCTTTCGCTGGTGCTGGCCGAGCTGATGATTGGCCCGCCTCGACGCTGGCGTGACCCCGCCGAGCTGATCCCCTATGCCGGTCTCAAAAGCCTCGAGGCCCAGCTTCCCCGCCTACGCTTTAGTCCTCTCGAGACCCGCCGTCTGGGGCAGGCCCTGGACAAGCTCTTTACCGCGCTGGAGTTCGAGATTGTGGGACATAAAATCCTCAGCATCCCTAACCTCGAGGCTTCCGCGGGTTGGCAGGCCAAAAGCGGGGTCTGGCTGTGCCACCAACCGCTGGCTTCGTAGGACTGAGCGCTGAGAGCAAACTACTTCGAGCGATTTACAACTAAGTTTCTCCACAATAGATTTGGGCTTTAGGGGGTTCCCCGAATCTGACGCTCGCGCCTTCAGGAACGGATCTTTACAAAGTCATTGAACTGCGGATATAGCGCTAGTCAGATTCGGGGGTACTTAAAACCTACGGCGATGATGTTTGATGCCGAAACTTCATTTCCTCGCTGCCACCCTCGAGCCCATCTCCCCTATCAACTCCGCCACCGGCAGCGTGCGCTGCTCCTTCACATGCCGCTCGCGCAGGTTCACGGCCTCGGCCTCGGCCTCTTTGTCGCCCACCACCAGCACCAGCGGGATCTTCTGTAGCTCGGCATCCCGAATCTTGGCGTTCATCCGCTCGGGCCGGTCGTCAATCTCCACCCGCAGCTTGTTCTTGCGCATCTCGGCAGCGACCTTCTGGGCGTAGTCTAAGTGCCGGTCTGATATGGGTACTATCACGGCCTGGACGGGCGAGAGCCACAGCGGGAAGTCCCCGGCGGTGTGCTCCAAGTAAAACGCGAAGAAGCGGTCGAAGCTGCCCATGATGGCCCGGTGAATCACCACCGGGGTTTCCTTCTCGCCTTTTTCGTTGGTGAACTCGAGGCCAAAGCGCCCCGGCACGATAAAGTCGAGCTGGTTGGTAGCGATGGTCTCTTCCTTGCCGATGATGGTACGCACCTGCACGTCCAGCTTAGGCCCGTAGAAGCTGGCCTCACCGATGCCCTCGACGTACTTCACCCCGCTCTTCTCTAAGGCCCCGCGTATGGCCGCGATGCTCTCGTCCCAGTGCGGGCCGGGGTCACCGAACTTCTCGGGGTTGTTCTCGAAGTCGGGGAGCGAAAGGCGGAACCAGTAGTCGCTGATACCAAAATCGGCGTAGACCTCGTTGAAGAGCTGGATTACCCGAATAAACTCGGCCTCGACCTGCTCCTTGGTGCAGTAGATATGGGCATCATTGATGGTGATGCCGCGCACCCGTTGCAAGCCGGAGAGGGCACCAGAAAGCTCGAAACGGTAGACCGTACCGCCCTCGGCCAGGCGCAAGGGCAGGTCGCGGTAGCTCTTGGGGCGGGCCGCGTAAATCATGTGGTGGTGCGGGCAGTTCATGGGCTTGAGGTAGTATTCCTCGTCCTCGATGATGATGGGCGCGTACATATCCTCGGCGTAATAGGGCAGGTGGCCGGAGGTGTAGTAAAGCTTGGCGGCTGCAATATGTGGGGTGTACACGTAGTCGTAGCCGTATTCGCCTGCTTCTTTTTGGTACATATACTGCTCGAGCTGCCGCCGGATGAAAGCCCCTCTGGGTAGCCACAACGGAAGCCCCTTACCCACCTCTTCGGAGATAGTGAACAAATCCAGTTCCTGACCTAGCTTGCGGTGGTCGCGGCGCTTGGCCTCCTCCTGCTGCCAGAGGTAGTTCTCGAGCTCCTCCTTGGTACGAAAGGCAATGCCATAGATGCGCTGGAGCATGGGCCTGGAGGCATCCCCGCGCCAGTAGGCTCCAGCGATGCTGGTCAGCTTGAAGAAAGGTGGGATGCAGCCCGTGCTGGGGAGGTGCGGCCCCCGGCAGAGGTCGGTGAAACCGTATGCGTCATCACCTTGCTGATAAAAGCTGATTTCCTCGCCAGGGGGCAGGCTTTCAATGAGTTCGGTCTTATAGGGGTCAATGCCTTTGAAGCGCTCCAAAGCGGCATCTCGAGGCAGCACGAAGCGGTGCAGGGGCAGGTTATCCGCTACAATTTTGCGCATCTTCTCCTCGATGACCGGCAAATCCTCCTCGCGGATCGGCTCTGGGGCATCAATGTCGTAATAAAAGCCGTTCTCAATCACCGGCCCGATAGCCAGCTTGACACTCTCGAGGTTGAAACCCCGCTCCCGGTACAGCTCGCGCACCGCCTGGGCCATGACGTGGGCCAGGGTGTGACGGAAAAGCTGCTGGTACTCGGGGTCTTTCTCGGTCAGGATGCGCAGCTTGACCCCGTCGGGCAGGGGCTTCATCAGGTCGTATAAATCCCCATCGGCAATGGCTCCGATAGCAGCCTTGGCCAGGCCAGGGCCGATGGCCTGGGCGGCATCTTTGGCGGTAGCATTCGCGGGTAAGTCCAGTTGTTTTCCATCGGGCAGAGAGATTTTCATGGCTTTGGTATTTCCTTTCTCAACAGATGAACTGTACTGCTCTCAGAACTCACCTGCAAAAAAATCCGGCCCGCAACCTACGCGAGCCGGGAGAACTTCTGTGCCTTGCGGCTAGAAGTCCTCCCGGCTGGTGGTAGTGAGAAGGCCAAACATCTTGTCTGGCAGTGTACTCCAAGGGCTCGAGACCCGTCAAATGAGCGAGGTCTGAGCTACCATTTTTGGGAAAGCCTGTCAAGTCTTTACAACCGTAACTTCACGGGGTATCGTTACACCCAGGAAAGGGAGGATCAACATGAATAACAAAGGCGAAATCTGGGCTGGTCGTCAAGAAATCTGGGCTGGTCGTCAAGAAATCTGGGCTGGCTAGATCTAAGCTAAATAACAAAAGGAGGGCTTCTGCCTTCCTTTTTTATTTGCATAGCTATACAAACAGCCTGGGGCTGTGATGGAGTTTTTTGTAAATCGATCTAGCGGGCAGCGATGCTCTCGAGCTGCCGCAGCCTACGTCCGGCATATACTGCCCAGCCATAGCAAGTCGAGGCCACCAGCATGGGGCCAATATAGCCCACATGGTCGGCCAGAAAGCCCCCCAGCACGGGCGAAAAGGACAGCAGTCCAACGATGGTGTTAGATAGTCCAATATACGAGCTGCGGTTGTGATCGGGGGCCAGGTTGATCAAATAGGTCGAGGTGCTCACACCAATCGCGGCCAGATAGGCTCCTTGCAGTATGAATATGCACCAATAATCTTTGGCTGGCAGCGACAGCGCGAGCAGCGGGGTTAGCGTACCCAAGGTGGCCCCAATCAAGATCAGGGTCTTGGAACCAAAGCGCCGGGAAATCTGCACCCATAGCAAATTAGCCAGCACCGAGGAGAGGGCATATAGCGTCAGGTACAAACCAATCTCGCCACTCTGCTTGAGTTGGCGCACCGCAAAAGCGGCATAGAAAGGCTCGACCATGCTGGCAAGGGCCAGTAGAATACGAACCCGCAGAAATCGGCGAAAATAGAAGTCGCGGAAGGGTAGGCTCAGGGAAATTGGCTCGGCTTTGCTCTCCTCGGCAGGTTCGTCGGCCTCACCGAAGATGCGCCAGGCCGAGCCGTAGGCGACGGTTCCCAGGGTAAAGATAATGGCGTAGGTATACGGGAAAGGCAGCGAGGAGCCCAGCACCCCACGCACCAGAAAGCCTGCCACAAAGGCCAGAAAACCGCCCACCAGGCTACGCGCCGAGAACAGCCCGGCCCGGCGACCCATGGGCACGGTCTTGGCAATCACTTCCCAAAAAGGCAGGGAGGAAACCCCGGTAAACAAGCCATTAAATGCCAACCCCAGGACAAATACTGGCAGCAGCAACTGGTGTTGTTGCCCCAGCACGAAAGAGGCCAGAGCCACCAGAGCCAGGCTTCCCACCCGTAACCAGGCCACCCGGCGATACAGTTCGACCTTGCGGGGTAGCCGGGCTACGTAAGGCGCTACAAAGACCTGGGGAACCATCGAACCCGCCGTGAGAAGGGCCGGAAGGAGGCCCACCACGGTGTTGGGTGCGCCCAGTTTAGCGGCAAAGGAGGCCAGCACAATAGAGCCATTGAAAAACGCATCCCCCAAAGCCGCAAACCAGCCATTCATCATGGCTACGCGGTAGTTGCGGTCTGAAAGGTCGAGTATGCTCCGGGTTGGATGTGGCGATCTGCTTTCGGGTTGAGTTTCGATCATAGCTCACCTATCGCGGTTTGGGTTATTTTTGCCGCGTCTCCTGGCAGCAAAAAGGAGTTTGGTACGGTCTTTCTAACCGAGTGGAGGGCCATATTCTTTCTGCAAACCGCTCTATAATGCGGGACAACTCCAATTGCAAGCTCACGCCACCGCCAATAATCTTCCTCGAGGTATCTGTGCTGCTCATCCCCACGCTTGGCCCCTTCCACATTCTGCACCCACGCTACAACGCCGTGAGCGTGCTCGAGTTGCTCAAAGCTGCTCGCCCAAAGCGAATTGTACTGGCCTCCTACGGCCCTCAGGATTTGCAAAGCGGCTCCTGGCGCGATGAGGCCGAACTGGCCTTGTTCCACGTTTTACCCTGGGCGGGTGAGGCCAAGGTGGAAATACAAGCCCTTGACCCATCTGCCAACTTAAAAATCGAATCCGAGCGTTTCCGCAAGGCCCTGTCCCTTTTCCCTCAGGGGCAGGAAGTCCTCCAGGGGGCAACCGCCCTCGAGCAGAGCCTGCAAACCCTCCTCACCACGCCAAAAACCGCGCAAGATTTCTTCAGCCAGGACACCTTGGGTGTCCTGCGGGAGTATCACCGGGGCTATGCCCGGCTCTTCGGCGAAGGCCCAGCCACCGGGTTCCGGCAGGAGCGAATGGAGAGGGTCGCCGAAAGCCTCAGACCGAAGGCTGTGGGCCAAGAACCAACCCTAGTGCTGGCAGATTTACTCGACTACGCCATGCTGCGTGACCTTTTACCCGACACTCAGAGCCCCGCACCCACCCCCTCTTCCGAAGCCGAGCGCCAACGCAGCGTGCTCGACCGGGCTTGGCGGCTGGAGGAGTCCGACGACTGGGCTGCGCTACTGGAGCAGCTTCAGGAGGTCGAAGGCCCCGAGGCGCAATATTGTGCCGCCCAAATTTATCTGGCTGCAGGCCAACCCCAAGCAGCTTTGGAACTGCTGGAAAGCCTGGTTCACAGCGATTTTCAGTTCCCCGAATACCTGCCGGGTTATACCCTCTCGAGATATGGTCAACTCGCCGATTGGCTGGGCCAGCGCGACCAGGCCCTTAGAGCCTATCAAGCCGTGCTAGCCCTCTCCTGGGCTCCCAAAGAAGCCAGGGAAACCGCCCTGGCCGGGCAGCGTACCCCCTTCAAACCGAAGGGTTGATACTAAGCTTGGTTATACAGTCACCGAACGGTGACTGTATAACCTGATTAGCAGGAGTTAACTAGGCTTCACAAAGATGAACCTCTAAAAAGCTTTGAATACTATCTTTGTGAAGCCGGTATGAGCGCACTCGGCCCGAAATTTCCCGTCAGAAAAAGCCTTGGCTTGAACCCTTTGGCTATCTTGCTCTAGACTCGGGAGCAAAGGAGTCCTTATGTCCCTCAGCCCACTCGCTGGAAAACCAGCCCCCTCGAGTATTCTTGCGAATATCCCCCGGCTTTTAGCCAGCTATTACGCCCTCCAACCCGACCCCAACAACCCCGCCCAGCAGGTCGCTTTCGGCACCAGCGGACACCGGGGAACCCCGACCAACGGCAGCTTCAATGAAGCCCATATCCTGGCGATTTCCCAGGCCGTGGCCGAATATCGCACCCAGCAGGGCATCACCGGGCCGCTATATATCGGCATGGATACCCACGCCCTGTCTGAGGTGGCCTGGGTCAGTGCTTTAGAGGTGCTTTGCGCGAATGGGGTGGAGGTGCGCTACGAACGCGGGCGCGGCTACACCCCTACCCCGCTGGTCTCGCACGCCATCCTGAGCTATAACCGGGGCCAGACCAGTGGCCTGGCCGATGGCATCGTGATTACCCCCAGCCACAATCCCCCCCAAGACGGTGGCTTCAAATACAACCCCCCTAGCGGTGGCCCTGCCGATACCAACGTGACTAAGGCCGTACAGGACAGGGCCAACCAGCTACTCGCGGACGGACTGGGCGGCCTAAAGCGGCTGACCCTAAGCCAGGCTTTGCAGAAAGCTGAAGCCTGGGATTTTGTCGGCCCCTACGTGGGCCAACTCGAGTCCATCGTGGACATGGAGGCCATCAAGTCCGCCAAGGTGAAAATCGGCGTAGACCCTCTGGGGGGTTCTTCTCTGCCGGTATGGCAAAAGCTGCAAAGCCACTACGGCCTCGAGCTGAGCGTGGTCAACGAGCGCATAGACCCTAGCTTTGCCTTCATGAGCGTGGATAGGGACGGCAAGATTCGCATGGACTGTAGCAGCCCCTATGCTATGGCCTCGCTGATCGGGCTCAAGGATCGCTTCGATGTGGCTATTGGCAACGACCCCGACGCAGACCGCCACGGCATCGTCACGCCCGATGGCCTGATGAACCCCAACCACTATTTAGCGGTATGCGTTTGGTATTTGTACCAGCACCGCCCCCGGTGGAACTCCAGCATGGGCGTGGGCAAAACCCTGGTCAGCAGCAGCATAATTGACCGGGTGGCGGCGAGTTTGGGCAAACCGCTAATCGAGGTGCCGGTGGGCTTCAAATACTTCGTGGAGGGTTTGCAGAGCGGAACCATTGGCTTTGGTGGAGAAGAAAGCGCCGGAGCCAGCTTTTTGCGCTTCGATGGCTCGGCCTGGAGCACCGACAAGGACGGGATTATTTTGGGGCTTTTGGCGGCAGAGATTCTGGCCAAGACCGGCAAGTCTCCGAGTGAACACTACCGCACCCTCGAGGCCCGTTTCGGCTCGAGCGCCTATAACCGCATGGATGCCCAAGCCAACCCCGCCCAGAAAAAAGTGCTCTCCAACCTCTCGCCGGAAATGGTCAGCGCAACCGAACTGGCAGGCGAGCCAATTATCGCCAAGCTGACCCGTGCCCCCGGCAATAACGAACCGATTGGCGGACTCAAGGTCGTGACTGAAAATGCCTGGTTTGCCGCTCGCCCCAGCGGAACCGAAGACGTATACAAGATTTACGCCGAGAGCTTTAGAGGTCAGCAGCACCTCGAGCAAGTAATGAGCGAAGCTCGAGAAGTAGTTGGAGCAGCCTTCAGAAAAGCTGGTGTATAGAGCGGTTTTCGCAAAGAGTCTGGGGGCGGCGATGAGCAGCAAGAAGTCTGTGCTTTGGGGATCAAGCCCTTGCTCGTTGGCCCCAGAAAACCTGGGTAGCTACCTGGGTGAGAAACAGGGCTAAAAAGGCTGCCACAAGAATCAGCCCCCATAGCACTAGTGGAAGCGGAACCGAACCAAGTGCCTGGGCAATAGCAGGAACCATTCCCACCAAGAACTGAAGGCCAATCCCAAGCAACACCATTATGTGCAGAGCAGGGTTGGGCAAAGGATATACCTGGGTATGGCGGGCCGGATAAACCAGCAAGAACTGCACAATTGCCAGGAAGTGAAATACCCCTGTCCGGGCTTCGCTTAAACTAAATCCGATTAAGGGCACGATCGCCAACAGTCCCAACGCTATCAAGGCACTGAGCACTCCTGTAGTGACTACAAAGCGCAGGGCTATATTATCAAGCAATGGGGCTTGGGGCAGACGCGGAGGCAACTGCATCCGGCCAGGATTCCTATCGAGGGCCAGGGCTAGCGCAGGCAAGCCGTCGGTGACAAGGTTGATCCATAAAATTTGCACCGCAACCAAAGGCAAGAGTAACGCTCCCGCCTCATTGCGCAATCCCAGAATATAAGCCATGAAGGCTCCCAGAGCGACCACCAATACCTCAGCCAGGTTTGTTGCAAACAAGAAGCGAATGAATTTTTGGATGTTTTCGTAGATGCTCCGACCTTCCTCGATAGCAGCCACAATAGTGGCGAAATTGTCATCCAGTAGCACCAAATCGGCCACTTCGCGGCTCACCGCAGAACCGCGTTGCCCCATGGCTATGCCCACATCGGAGCGCTTGAGCGCAGGGGCATCATTGACCCCGTCTCCAGTCATCGCCACTATCTCGCCTTGGGCCTGTAGAGCTTCGACTAGCAATAATTTTTGTTCAGGGCGCACCCGAGCGAAGACGTTCACCTCCTCGAGGGCTCGAGCCAGAGTTCTGGCTTCATAGGTTTGCAGGTCTTCCCCGGTGAGCACCCGCTGACCAGGGATACCGATTTGTCGCGCCACGGCCAAAGCTGTAGCAGGATGGTCTCCTGTGACCATCAGCACCCGGATACCAGCAGCTTGGGCACTGCGGATAGCTTGAGGAATTTCGGCTCGTGGGGGATCCCAAAAGAGTACTAGACCCAAAAAATCTAAACCCTCTTCCTCCTCCCCAGGTCTCGAGGCCAGCCCTAACACTCGGAAGCCCTCGGTAGCATAGGCCAGGGCCTTTTCGCCCCAGGCAGCCTGCTCTTCTTGTGGCAGATTGGTTTTGGGCAACAAAACCTCCGGTGCCCCTTTAAAGTAGCTATAGGGCACACCATTTTCTTTCACCGTGACCCGCATGTATTTCCAAGCACTATCAAAGGGCAGGCTGGAAAGCCTGGGCGAAGCTGTGATCAAGGTGGTGGGGTCTTGTCCCTGACGACGGGCGTAGTCCAAAAGAGCCACCTCGAGTGGATCTCCCACCCCTTCTTCGGCATCGTTAGCTAGAACCATAGTCCGCAAAGCCCGCTCTACTGCAGGAGAATCCAGGTGGCGCACAGACATTTGGTTTTCCGTGAGAGTTCCGGTTTTATCGGTGGCGATTACCGTAACGGAGCCAAGTGCTTCCACTGCCGAAAGTTTGCGAACCACGGTCTTGCGCTTAGCCATTCGTTCTACACCAAGGGCCAAGGTGAAGGTCAGTATGGCTGGCAAACCCTCGGGTACTGCAGCTACCGCTAGGGCAACAGCAAACACGAACACCTCAGCAATGCGGGCTGTACCTTCGACAAGCACCCCCGCCAGCATCAAGACTCCTGCCAGAAGCAGCACCCAGCGAGCAATGCCACTGCCGAAAGACTCCAGACGACGTTCGAGCGGGGTTGACTCAGCCTTAATCCCCTCGAGCAGGGTAGCCAACTTGCCTAGAGCGCTTTCTCTACCGGTGCGGGTAATCTCCAGGTAAATCCGGCCCCGCACCAACAGTGTCCCAGAGAAGAATTCCTCATTCTTCGCTTTCTGCACCGGCAAGCTTTCACCAGTGAGCATAGATTCGTCAACCAAGGGACTCCAGAGCTGTAGAGCCACCCCATCGGCAGGGATACGGTCTCCAGCCTCTAGGCGCACCAAATCCCCAGGCACCAGTTGTAATGCCGCAAGTTGCTGCCATTTGCCCTCTCGCAGCACCCAGACTTGTGGGGAGGAAAGCTGTTTTAGTTTGTCTAGGGCGGCCTCAGCCTTTCCTTCCTGCCATACTCCCAATCCTGCATTCAGCAGCAAAATCAAGGCGATGGCTATGGATTCAATCGGAATACCCTTGGCTCCTTCTCGTCCCCAGAAAAACAGGTCTAGAACCAGAGCAAATAACAAAATGTAAATCAAGGGGCTCTTGAATTGCTGAAAAAACCGCCACCAGCCAGGCTTAGGCAGTGGTTCGGGGACGGTATTAGAGCCGTATTGCTGCATCCGCCGAGCGGCCTCTTTATCACTGAGGCCGTTCTTATGGCCACCGCTTGCTTCGTAGAACATGGCTTCCTCATGCTTGGCGAGTCAAAAACCTTGGAAGGAAACTCTAAGTCGCTCCACGACAAGTTTGTCAAACAATCAGCCTAACCAGGTCGTCGTGGAGTCCTCCTGCTCCCTCCGGCCCGACCGGAGACTCTTAGCTAAAGTGTAACCATCCCATCAAAGCCATTTGTCCTTGTGAAGAGAGCGGTGGTTTAGCAGATAAGTGCGATTGGCGCATATAAAAAGCAGGGTGTCGGGCTCATATAGAGCGGTTTTCCGATCCGAGAAGCGCGATAATCCGTAACGCCCCGGTAATGAAGCTGTTTTAGTTTGTAACAAAGGAGGATGGCATGTTCCGCAAATTGTTGATTGCCCTTGACGAATCAAGCTGCAGTGAACATGCAGGACGGCTAGGTTTGGCGCTTGCCAAACGGCTGAGTGCCAAGGCCACGGTGCTGCATGTCATTACTCCAGCCCCAGCCCCTTTTGGCATTGGCACATACTCACAAACCCTCGAGCGCTATGCCCAGGAGCTACTTTCTTCCTGGAAGGAACTGGGGAAAGACCTGGGACTCGAGGTAAAAATCCGCTACACCCATGCCCAAGATGCAGCCGAGGGGATTGTGCATACTGCAACCGAACTGGCCTGTGACCTAATTGTGATGGGCACTCATGGGCGGGAGCGCCTAAGCCGAGTGTTCTTAGGAAGTGTGGCTGAGCGGGTCTCGAGGCTTTCGCCTGTGGCTGTACTGCTGGTACGTGAAGATAGCGAAGTTAGGCCGATCTCCGGGGCATTTGAACGCATTCTGGCACCTGTGGATGGAAGTATGGCAGGCGCACCAGCCCTTCAAGTAGCCGACCAATTGGCCCAGAAACTTGGCGCTAAATTGCAAATCTTACACGTCATTCCCTATCTACCCCCACTGATTTTTATGCCGGGAGCACCGAACACAGGCCCAATGGCGGTATACAACCACGAAGCCACCGAGCGGGCTCTTCTGGAAGAAGGTCAGGCCATTGTCGAAGCCGCTAAATCTAAGACCAAAACCTCCAAAGTTCATACTGAGGTGGTTAAGGCCCAAGCCGATCTCGAGTCTCAAGTAATTGTGGAGTATGCCCAACAGCACCACTCCGACCTTATCGTCATGGGTACCCATGGGCGCACAGGAATCGAACGCCTGCTGCTGGGCAGTGTTGCAGAAGGTGTGGCTCATCACGCCTCGGTTCCACTTTTGCTCCTTCGTCCCAACCCTACCCGAAAATCGGCTTAGCATGGGCATCTCAACCGCAGCCTAACCCGGCTTGTTTGACCCACATACTTATCGTGGTCTTCAATTTCTCGGCCAATGCTATGGAGTTCTGGTTGTTTTAACCGAGGAGGCTGTCCCTGCGTGGGAAATCTATCGCGGTTTGAATAGGCAAGTGAATCCAGAAACAGACTCCGCCCTGTGGGTCATTTTTGGCTCCCACAGTTCCACCGTGGGCCTGAACTATGGCCCGTACAATTGCCAAGCCCAACCCGGAACCGCCGGTCTCTCGACCTCGAGCCTGATCTAGGCGATAAAAGCGATCAAATATCCGGTTGAGATCGTTGGCAGGAATACTTAAACCGGTATTTCTTACTTCTAACACCCCCCACCCACTTTCTTCTCTCACTCGGAGGGTGATTTGGCCTCCGGTCGGGGTATGGCGCAAAGCATTTTCCAACAAGTTGTACAGCACTTGCATCAAGCGGTCTTGATCGGCCCCAAGGGTTAGAGATTGGGCCTGATTAATCAGCCCTACTCCCAAACGCTCCGCCTTGGGCCGGAAAGCTGCCAGAGCTTCTTCAGCCAAGTTTGCCACGTCTATCCAGTCGCGGTGTAACTCGAGCCCCCCGCTGTCCGCCAAGCTGAGTAGCCGCAAATCCTGCACCAAGCGGGTGAGCAGTCCAACTTCATCCACCAATCGTCCATAGGTTTCTGGGGTGCCTTCTAATAGGCCGTCCTGCATCGACTCGAGTTCGCCCTGGAGCACGGTCAGCGGCGTGCGCAGTTCGTGGGCAATATCAGCCACCAACTGTTTTTGCCGTTCCTGCTCGACAGCCAGTTGGTCAGCCACTTGATTGAAGGTGCGGCCCATTTCGGTCAGCTCATCGTTACCCAACAAAGACACTCGTGCATCCCGCTTGCCCTGTCCATAGAGCCGGGTAGCATCGGTCAGCGCCCTTATAGGCCGCAACAACTGATAGGCTAGATACCCTCCAATCACCATCGCAGCCGAAAGGGCCAATAGCGAGGCCCGAAGACTCGAACGCTGCAACTCCGTCAGTACCTGAGCCTGCCTTGCCCCCCGCTGAATCCCTCGAGTTGGCGCTGACCCATTAATAAAGGGCGGATTTTCCAGCACCTGGCGAAAATGATCGCTGGCCTCTTGATACGCCAACCAGCCACTCAACCCAGCAGCAAACAATGCTACCAGCGCAAAAGCCAGAACCAGGCGTAGGGTAAGCTTCATATTTCAAGCTGGGGCATTCAGCGAAGCCACCAGGCGATAACCGACTCCACGTACCGTTTCAAGTTGATTGGCACAGGCCCCCAGGCGGGTACGCAGATTTTTGATGTGGGCATCTACCGTACGCTCATCTAAAAAACCCTCCCCAATAGCATCCAGAAGTTCGTGGCGGCTGACAGCCCGACCAGGTTGAACAGCCAGTGCTGCCAGCAGGTGCAGGTGGGTCGGGGTAACGGACAGTTCCTGGCCCCGGCAGCGGGCCAGAAAAGCCGAAAGGTCTATCTCGAGTTCCCCTACTTGGTAGTGCTCTGGCGGGCGCAGGTGGCCCTGTGCTCGGCGCAACACGGCTTTCACGCGGGCAGCTACTTCGCGTGGGCTGAAGGGTTTGCTGACATAGTCATCGGCCCCAAGTTCCAGACCCAGCAAACGGTCAAACTCCTCTACCCGCGCAGTCACCACAATCACCGGGGTTTGGGTGCTGTTACGGATAATCCGAAGCACTTCCAAGCCATCAATCTGGGGAATCATCAGGTCGAGCAGAATCAGGTCGGGTTGGGTAGCCCGCCAGATCTCCAGAGCCTGTTTGCCGTCCGAGGCCCGCTCGGTACGAAAACCCTCGGCCCGAAGGTAGCGCTCGAGGGTATCTGCAATTCGGGCCTCGTCTTCTACGATGAGAATCCGCTCCCCGTTCATCAGACCATCCTAGCCCGCGTTGGACGGGACAAACAAGGAATCTCTAAACCACCGTTTGTAATCCAGAGCTGTCCTTTTGAGCGGCGATAAAGGGCATCTACTTAGTAAACATTGCCTTTTGTCCCTAACCTCGAGGTGAAAGCTGTAATGGTGTGGTAACGGTCGAGTCTTAACTTTTGCCGTGGAAAGGGTATCTTATAACCTGAAGCAAAGCGGGCTAACACTTTACCGGGTATACACTAATGTCTCCCAGGAGGTAGGGTCATGGTGGTGGTTGTCGGCAGCCTGAACATGGATTTGGTCGTGCAGGTGGAGCGACATCCCACCCCTGGCGAAACCGTACTGGGCTCTGATTACGCCATGTACGCCGGAGGCAAAGGGGCCAACCAAGCCGTAGCTGCGGCTCGGCTGCTTGAGCCGGGGGTTTCTAAAAAACCGGGTTCTGTACGAATGATAGGTCGGGTGGGTGGGGATGGATTTGGCGATCAACTCCGTGAAGGTCTGAGAATCGAAGGCATTGATATAGCCGGAGTTCAATCCCTCGAGGCTCCTACCGGAGTGGCTTTTATCAGCATAGATAAGAAGGGTCAAAACGCGATTATCGTCTCCTCGCGTGCCAATGTCCGTTTCCAACCTCAAGACCTCCAGACCCAGGTCTTTGCTGGGGCAACAGTGCTGCTGATGCAGCTCGAGGCTCCCCTCCCAACCGTACGCTCTAGCGCGGAGTTGGCTCAGCAGGTGGGGCCCAAATTGATCCTCAACGCCGCAGCGACCCTGGCCCTGAGTCGGGAGGATTTGAGCCACGTGGACGTATTAGTAGTCAACGAACTCGAGGCCGCAGCCATTAGCCAAACCCAGCCCAACACTCCGCAGACCGCGCTGGCCATAGCCCAGCGCTTATGCCAGCTTTGCCCTGCTGTGGTCATCACCTTGAGCCAACAAGGTGCGGTTTGGGCGGACGCAAAAGGGCAAGGTCATCAACGCTCCTTCCCGGTTAGAGTGGTGGATACCACCGGAGCAGGAGATGCTTTTGTCGGTGCCTTGGCGGTATCGCTGTGCGAGGACAGAGGGCTGCCCGAAGCTGTGCGGTGGGGTTGTGCTGCGGGGGCACTGGCCACAACTAAGCCTGGTGCGCAGCCCTCCTTACCCGGCCGTGAAGAGGTCGAGAGGATGGGACTACAGTGAAGCGCGGTGGGATATTGCATCCCCAATTGTCGCGCATTATCACTGGCTTGGGCCACCGGGATGGGTTGGTCATTGCCGACGCGGGCTTGCCTATCCCACTCGAGGTCGAGCGGGTAGATTTAGCCTTCGCCCCCGGAAAACCCCCCTTTATGGAAGTGCTCGAGGCTGTCCTGGGCGAGTTGGAGGTTGAGGCGGTCATTCTAGCCCAAGAGATTCACAGCCACACCCCGATTGCGTTCTACCAGGCTCTAACCGAACGTCTAAGCAAGTTGCCCAAGGTGGGTCAAAACCTCGAGTACATTCCCCACCAGGAGTTCAAAGCCCGCTTAAACCAGGTCAAGGCCGTGGTACGAACCGGGGAGTTTACCCCATTTGCCAATGTAATTCTGCTGAGTGGCGTGGTGTTTTAGCCCTGGGAGGCGCAGATGGCTTTGTTAGAGATGCGGGGCATCAAAAAACATTTTGGCGGGGTGGAAGCCTTGAAGGGTGTGGATTTCGTACTCGAGGCAGGGGAAATTCAGGCCTTGGTCGGAGAGAACGGGGCAGGCAAGTCCACCTTGATGAAGGTGCTCTCAGGAGTATTCCAACCCGATGGCGGTCAGATGCTTTTGGCTGGAAACCCCCTGCGACCCCGCAGCGTGGCGGAAGCTCAACAAGCAGGAATTGTGATGGTGTACCAAGAACTCAATCTGGTATCCGACCTCTCGGTGGCGGAAAACCTCTTTCTGGGGCGGCTCCCCCCCTTGATGGGTTATACCCGTTTGAACCAGGAGGCCCAGGCCCTGCTGGGGCAAATGGGTCTGGAGTTTCCCCCAGAAGCATCGGTGCGTCAACTCAGCACGGGGGAACAACAATTGGTGGCGGTGGCTCGAGCCTTTGTGCAGCGAGCCAAAGTGATGGTTTTTGATGAACCTACCGCTACCCTATCGGCTAACGAGGTAGAACAACTGTTCCGGCTGATTCGCCGTCTGCGTTCGGAAGGGGTGGGGGTAGCTTATATCAGCCACCGCCTCGAGGAAATCTTCCTGCTGGCTGACCGGGTTACGGTTCTGCGGGATGGGGAGCGAGTATCTATGGCTCCTTTGAGCGAACTGACCCCCGAGCGGGTGGTGAACTTGATGGTGGGCCGCGAGGTGCGGGCCTATCAGCGTCAGCCGCACGGTTCCGAAGGGGAACTGGGGCGCTTCCAGGTGGAGGCAGCGGGTTTAGCTCCGCTCGGGCTTACCCTCAACAAAGGGGAAATCGTCGGGCTGGCTGGTGTGATTGGCTCCGGGCGCAGTGAGGTGCTACGGGCCATGTTCGGGTTGGTGGGATCGGCCTCTTGGCGAGGAACCCGCCTCAGCGGGCCGTTGACCGCCTTGCGGCAGGGAATTTTCTATATCCCCGCAGACCGTAAAACCCAAGGGTTGGTGCTCGAGCTTTCCGCCAGGGAAAATGTCACCCTCTCGGTGCTGTCACGCCTGCAATGGCTTGGGGTGATGAAAGCTGCTCAGGAGCAGCAGTTGGTGAAGGGATGGTTCCGACGGCTTTCGGTGCGACCATCCGACCCCGAGCGCCCGGCCCGTACTTTCTCGGGGGGCAACCAGCAAAAGCTGGTGCTTGCCAAGGGACTGGCTACCACGCCACAGGTGCTCTTGATGGAAGAACCCAGTCGGGGAGTGGATGTAGTCACCCGCTACGAGCTATATGCCCTGCTGGACGAACTGGCTCGAGGTGGCCTGAGCCTGCTGGTCTCTTCCAGCGACACCGAGGAACTTAGCGGGCTCTGTGATCGGGTACTGGTGTTTCGGGGAGGCCGGGTGGTGGTTCAGCTCGAGGCCCCACTCGACCGAGAGGAGGTGGTGGCCCATGTCACCGGGGCGCGGCGGGTGGCGTGAATTGCTCTCTCGTTATGGCATCGTACTGGCCTTGGGGGCCTTGGTGCTGGTGCTGGCCCTGTTATCGCCGAGTTTTCTCACCCCTTCCAACTGGCTCAACGTCCTGCGCCAGATCGCCGTCAATGCCCTGTTGGCCTTCGGGATGACCGTGGTGATCCTGGGAGCGGGAATTGACCTTTCAGTAGGCTCCATCTTGGCCTTTACCGGAGCTGTTGCTGCCGGGCTCTCCGTAGCAGGCTGGCCTCCGGCACTGGCTATATTGGTGGCACTGGTTTTAGGAGCCTTGATCGGCCTATTTAACGGGGTCTTCGTGGCCTACGCCCGCATCGCCCCTTTCATCGTCACCCTGGCCGGGCTGACTATCTTTCGCGGGGCTACCCTGGTCTATACCAATGGAATGCCCATCACCGGCTTGCCAGATACCTTCAATGTGATTGGTAACGCGGTCTGGCTGGGCATCCCCCTACCGGTCTGGATCACGCTAGCCTTCCTAGCCTTAACCCATTTTTTGCTGCGCTACACGGCTTTAGGCCGAGCCATTTACGCAGTGGGAGGTAACGAGGAAGCCGCCAGGCTCTCGGGAATTTCGGTGACCAGGATCAAGCTTTTCCAGTACGCCTACTCCGGTCTGGCCTGTGCGTTAGGAGCGCTGGTGCTCAACGGGCGGCTCAACTCGGCCCAACCCACAGCGGGCGTGGGCTTCGAACTGGATGCGATTGCAGCGGTGGTGGTAGGTGGCACCTCGCTGTTCGGTGGGCGCGGGACGGTGATGGGAACCTTTCTGGGTGCTCTGATTATTGGGGTGCTCAACAATGGCATGAATCTGCTGAATGTCTCGGCTTTCTATCAGCAGATCGTGAAAGGAGGTGTGATCTTGGGGGCACTCTTGATTGACCGATTGTTTGCAACTAGACGCGACTAAAGAGGAGGTGAGCTGTGCGTAAATGGATGCTTTTACTGGGTTTGTTGGGCCTGGGTTCGCTGGGTCTAGCACAGAACGTGGTGGGGCTTTCACTTTCTACCCTGAATAACCCCTACTTCGTGACCCTGCGGGATGGAGCGCAGGTGGCAGCGCAGAAGGCTGGGATACAACTGGTGGTGCTGGACGCACAAGACAAGGTAGATAAACAAGTCGCCGACATCGAAGACTTGATTCAACGCAAGGTCAAGGTGATTTTGATCAACCCCACCGACGCGGCTGCGGTAGTTCCCGCGATTCAGGAAGCCAATGCCGCTAACATACCCGTGATCACCGTAGACCGTGCGGCCAGTGGGGGCAAAGTGGCCTTCCACATCGCCTCGGATAATGTGGCGGGGGGGCGGTTAGCTGGGGAATTCGTCTGCAAGATGCTTAGCGGTAAGGGCAAAGTAGTAGAACTCCAGGGCACCCCCGGTACCTCAGCCGCCCGTGACCGGGGTCAAGGCTTTAACGACTACCTAAAATCAAGCTGTACCGGCATTACGGTGGTAGCCCGGCAGACCGCCAACTTCGACCGCGCTCAGGGTCTGACCGTGATGGAGAACATCCTGCAAGCCCAGCCCGAAGTGGATGCGGTATTCGCCCACAACGACGAGATGGCCCTCGGAGCGCTGCAAGCTATCAAGGCCAGCAAGCGTCCCATCAAGATCGTGGGTTTTGATGCTACCGACGACGCAGTCAAGGCCGTGAATGCCTGCGAAATGATGGCTACCGTAGCCCAACAACCTTCGGAGATGGGTCGCCTGAGCGTAGAAAAAGCCGCTGCCATTATTAAAGGAGCGGCAATCCCGGCTCAGACCCAATTCATCCCGGTAGCCCTCAAGTTGGTGACCAACGATAAATGCAAATAAGGTCGTCAATCCGACTGGGGACGGTGCTACTTCGGTTTGGATCATTTCCCCTCTTTTTCTACAGTGGTTTAAGGAGGTTGTAAGAAAGATGCTGGAGCAGATATTTTGAGGAATGTTAACCCAGAGGCGACCTGTGAGGCTCTTGTTCCCTATCGCGGTTTTCAAAATAACTCTGTCGGAGGGGCGGAATGGCGCACAGCACCATAGCCACAGAGCTAGTACCCGAGCAAAGTCATTATGAAAACCGCGATGATCATACGTCAGAGTGTTGCACGAGGGAGAAGAATAGTGCCTCCTCGCCGAGGAACTGATCCCTGGCAAGGTGATGCTTCTGGCCGAGGGTGAGCATATCTCTGCGGATGGGCGGCTGCTCGAGAGCACTGAACTCCAGGTAGATCCGTCCATCCTGACTGGTAATTTGCTGGTATTGACACACAAAGCTGGCCTTGACCCCGAGAGCCTCTCCCGCCAAACCCCGCCTACGCGAACTTCCCTTTGATTCTCGTCGCAAGCCCATGAGTTCTGGCAAAGCCCAGGTTGTGCGCCCCACGCCCTGGCCTTGCCGGTAATGAAGTCAAGGCGCAAAACTTCATCAATGCGGGGTATCGTCTGGAGATACACTATAGCGCCTCAAAAACTCCTCCACCGACATCCATATTTCTGCCCGCTGTAAGTCCAACAGCTTGCGCTGGCGCAAACTTGGCTGGTTGAAGGCCCATATTAGCCACCACGAATAAAGGTTCTCCCAAAACTCCCCAAAGCGTCCTAGAGAACTGCCGTAGGGCATTACCTGGAAACCTAAGCGCCGCATCAGATTGACTCCACCCAAACGCTCTTTTGCCAATAAAGCAGTGTAACCACCGACGGCGCGGACTCCAGCCAGGCGAGAATCCTGTTGTAGAGTTTGGGCTACAGCCTGTAAAGACCGAACAAATAAATGCCCTGTTCGGCTGGCCCACAACAAATTGGGGCCTTCATCCGTCAAGGGTGGAAGATGCTCGTTCCACAAGTGGAGTTCCAACACCGGTGTGCCCTTGGGAACCTCGAGGTCTTCCAAATGCAGGGGGTGTCTTGCTTTTGCAAGTTGCAAGCGCAGCAAACAGTTGGGATCGTCGCAAAACTCAAAAACTCCCTCTATTCGTCGCAGCAGGGCATCGAATTGGCGAATCAGGCCGCGCAAGGTTCACCGCCAGCCAATCAGCCAGATGCCAATTACGATGAGCAAAGTACCTAACCACTGTGCGGGGGTGATGGCTTCATGGAAGAGCCAGTCGGCTGCTACAATTTGTACCCCAATTATCGATAGCCCGGTCGTCAGTGGAAACGCCACTTTTAGCGGGATATACCATAGGAGAGCCGTTAGGGTGATGGCCGTAATAAAACCTGCTAGGTTGCCGATGATTTGCCAGACCAAGAAATTGCGCCAGGCCCAATTGGTGATGGAGAGCTTGAAGCCGATATTGCTGAGCACGCTAAAGACCAGGTTAAGCACGATCAGAACAATCACCAGAACCACGGCCCATATCGAAACCGGCTGATCTGAGCGAGGGCTTGACGATAACATCCAAATCACCCCCTTCCAAGATATTTAGCGTTGTGGCTGCGAGTTGCGACGCAGATCCTGCTCCACCGTCTGCAATTCGATAGCGCGCAACAAGTCACTGCGGCTGAGAATGCCCACAATATGCTCGGCATCTACCACCACCAGCCGTCCCAGGGGCGACTGCGAGACTTGCTTGAGCGCTTCCAGAGCGCTAGCTTCGGGGCCGATGGTGGGTGCTGGGCTTTGCAGGAAATCCCTGACCGGCTGCTCGGGTTCGACGTTGTGCAAATGCTGCAAATGCACCAAACCCAGCGGCTTGCCGTACAGATCAATCACCGGATAACAGGTGTGGCGCTCCGCAGCCATTTTTTTCAGCAGCTCTCGAGCCGTCATCTGCGGTGGAACCACCTCTACATTGGGGGTCATCAAATTGCGCACGCTAAAGCCTTTCAGGCCCTCGCTGAGGGTGGCATAACGGGCCTCACTGGTTCCAGCGGTATATACGAAGAAGGCAATCAGCATCAGCCAGACATTGAGCACCATGAAACCCCACAGGCCCATCAACAAGGCCAGAATGGTACTAACCTGAGCGGCAATCTGGGTAGCCCTGGCGTAGGGCATCGTCAAAGCCAGCAGTGAACGCAGCACCCGCCCACCATCAAGCGGAAGTGCTGGGAGCAGGTTGAAAAGGGCCAACATCAGGTTGACCAGCCCCAAATACCCCAGCACGAACTGGGTTCCAACCCACCAAGTTGGAGTGGCCTGATGAAGCAGCCATAGTAAGCCTGTCAACAGAATGCTGGTGATTGGCCCGGCGATGGCAATCACTGCCTCAGCTCCGGGGGTACGGGGGATTTCCTCCGAATAGGCCACCCCTCCCAGCAACCAAAGGGTGATCTTCTGGGTCTTGGCTCCATAGCGCTGAGCTACTAAAGAATGGCCTAGTTCATGAACTAGCACGCTGACAAACAGCCCCAAAGCACATAAGAAGCCCAGGAGAAAAGGGGTGCTCCCCTGCCATAAAGGAGAGTTAGCCGGAAGACCCAGAAACTTGGCAAATACCATTACATCACTGCCAATCAGCCAGGCCATCAATGGCAATACGATCAACAAAGAGAGATCAATCTCGATGGGAATTCCCAGCAGCCGGAAGGGTAAGCGAAAGGCCATAGGTGACATTCTCTACCTCCTCGAGGGCTGGCGAGCCCTCTCGGCTTGCTTAGCAAGGGGGCAGGCATCACCTTCCGGTTGGCTATAATCCGACCCCTCCTCGAGGAGGCATCCACTGCTGGGGCCGGAGGAGCCCACTGCTGGGGCCAGGGTCGCGGTGATACCTTGCATGAAAGCGCCTCTTGCATCTAGAGGCTAGCCTCGAGGCATTACCAGAGGGTTACTTGGGTCAAGGACATCTCGCCTACAGCAGATGCCTATGATGAAATCAAGGGACACCTATGAACACTGCTTTTGTGGCCGACTCTACTCTGGGTCTTTCCCCATCCGAAGCTCAGGCACGAGGTATCCATCTGGTACTGGCTCAAATAATTCTAGATGGATGGGATTACCACGACTACCTGGAAATTACCCCCGAACAAATCATTCAAGCCTTGCGGAGAGGGGGGAAACTCACCACCAGCCACACCAGCCCTGCTGAGTTTCAGCGTACCTATGAGATGCTGCTGCAAAAGTATGACCGCGTAGTTTCAGTACATGCCTCCTCAAAGCTCTCGGGCTTCGTGTCCACCGCCCGGATGGTGGCGCAGCAGTTCGGCCAACGGGTACAGGTGCTGGATTCGCTCTCAGTTAATGCTGGGCTGGGCTATGTGCTCGAGGAAGCCCAGCGAAAGCTAGCTGAAGGAGTGAGTTGGGAGCACTTGGAGGAGGCTATTGCGCCTTTGCGGGCTCGAGTGCAAAGCCTGGTGCTGCCTCAAACGCTGGAATATCTCTGGCGCGGTGGGCGCATTTCAGGGCTTCAGTTTTTTATCGGGAGTTTCTTGAAGCTACTGCCAATTCTGGAGTTTCAGGACGGGTTAGTCAAACCCGTAGCACGGGTGCGCAGCTTTCATCAGGGACTCGAGCAATTGGCCCAACGTTTCCGCCAAGCCTTTCCGGCTGGAGCCCGAGTAACACTAGCCCATGCGGAAAATCCGGCTGCGTTGAATCAACTCGAGTCCTTAATTCGCGCTGAAGGAGTTTTGCTGGAGGATAACCGCCCGGCTGGAGCGGCTGTTACAGTTCATGCTGGCCCCGGTGCGGTGGCCCTCTTCGCCGTCCCACCATATCGTCCCGGCCTTCCCTGACGCTGACCTCCGGGTAGCCCACAGCACTAGCCCCAACGAGCCGGGCTTTTTTCGAGAGATGAATCAGAACGCAACTCCTCTAGGCGAACCGCACGGGTATGGGCGGTCTTGTCCCAATGGTTCTGATGCTGGGCCTGCCAGGCAGCATGAAGGGTAATGGGAAACCAGGTAATCAGAAAAAATAAATAAGGGAAAAGCATGGGCAGGTATTTTAGTGTCAAGCGCCGCCGGTGCAGGGAGGGGCCTGCTACGACCACGGTTAAACCTTGGATAATCATGTTCAAAGGCCACAGTAGCCCCAGAGGTTCCTCCATCAACCGGGCCGGTTCATTGAGAGCTTGCAGAATGGGCCAAAGCAGGCCACTCAGGCTCGAGCTAACAAATCCTAAAGCAAAAAGGGCAGGGCCAAAGAGCAGAATCAGGGTATCCAGGTACTGAACCCGGCCCGTGCGTAAAAGTAAGCCAAAAGCACGCGAAGCATAATGTGCGAGCACCCAGTAATGACCCTGAAGCCAACGGGTGCGCTGGCGGTAGGAAGCTCGCAGGGTAAGGGGCTTTTCGTCATAGACGATGGCGAAATCGTTCCAGTGCACCTTGCCTCCGGTTAGCACTAAGCTGACCGTGAACTCCAAATCTTCGGTCAGGCTCTGGGGATTCCAGCCCATACGCCGCAGGGTCTCGCTCTGAATCAAGAGCCCGGTGCCTCCCAGCGCACCCGAAAGTCCCAAGCGCTGCCGAGCCAGTTGCCAGAAACGGTTGACAAACCAGAACGATAGGGCAAAGGAGGAACTGATCCAACTGTCATTGGGATTTTTGGTATCCAGATAACCCTGGATTGCCTCGGCCTGGGGATGAGCTTCCAGGTAGTCGTTCATGCGCCCGAGAAACCTGGGGTGAGCCAGGTTATCTGCATCGAAGAGCACCAAGCCGGTATATTGCTCAAGTGGGATGCGCTCCAAGGCCCAGGGTACGTTCCAGGTTTTCCCCTGCTGAGTCGTGTCAAATCGCTCCAGTACAATGGCTCCCCTCGAGCGAGCAACTCTAGCCGTGGAATCGGCGCAGTTATCCGCCGAGACATAAATGTCAAACCAAGCTCTGGGATAAGTTTGTTGGTTCAAACTGTCCAGGAGTGGCCCCAGTACCCGAGCCTCGTTGTGGGCAGGAATCAAGATGGCAAAGCGGCGATAGCTATGCGCTGGAGGAAGGGGCCGAGCAGGGTGTAGGCCAAACAGACTGATCAGCAACATATATAACCAGTACAGATTCGCCAGCAACCCCATGCCATAAAGCAAACTGTTCGGGAATGACGGTTCTGGTAAGTGCATACCTCCTCCAGTCCGTGACTTTATCGCGGTTCTCTGCCTAGACTGGCCCAGTGAATATACCTTTTGCAAGTCCATCTAAAGCTGGCTCGAGCTGTCGTTCTGGACGTATCTACTGGCTATCCGCGACTTCTGCAAGAAGTCTGATGTTCCAAGGTTTTTCCAAAAACCGCTCCAGGTAACTTGGCACTCCTTCCTCGAGGTCGAAGGCTTGATCTCCCTGTGAAGAGGGTGGTCTGGGGAATGCCCGACGACTGCTTTGATCTCCAACGTTTCTGAGTTTTCCCTGTCTGAGTCCTGATTCCAGCGGGATTCAGTTCGCTTCAACCTGATCTTGTGGGCCTCGAGGATGCTCCCCGGCTTAGCACCGGGGAGCCGAGGGGGAACCTAACGATTCCAGCGAGGGCCTAAAAACTGCGGCGACATCGAACGACCACCTGCGCCAGAACCTGGGCCATAGCCCATACCGGGGCCTACGGGAGTGTTGGTACGCTTCCCCCAATTCTGCGCACCAGAAGCCGGGTCGGGGCCAACTTCACGGGTCAGAGTCGCCTTGACAATAGCCTGGGTACGGGTTTTCATCAAAGTGGCTTGCTGAGAGGAGAGGGTTCCAGCCGTTACCGCCTGGTCTATGGCTTCATTGCGCACCTCGACGAGCCGAGCCTCGAACTTGGTGGTATCCACACCTAGCTCTTTGGCGATGTCGATCAGGGTTTTCCCCTCACGGTGTAAAGCAATCAGCTCCTCTGGAGTGATGCCCAGAATTGCCGCAGCTTCATCGTGCAACGTACCTTGCAACCCTGCCGCTACCGCAGGCTGGCCTCCTTGCCCCATCCCTCCGGCCCAACGAGGGCCATAGGCTAGGGCTGCGCCCAAAACCAAAATGCCGACGATCAGGAGAATCTTGCTTTTCATTGCTGCCTCCTTTGGCCCTTACTTCTTCTAGGGTCGGCTACAGATTAGGCCGCAGGCAATGCAAATTGGGGGAAAGAACCGTGAAAGTTTGGCGAAAGGGCAAATAGAACTGTCCATAGGCCCCCCGCTCGCACGCTAGCTTAGCGCTATAGCGGGTAGCCTGTCGCTGTGCGGCTAGTGCTCGCACGGGCAACCCGGCTAGGCACTGCCCAAGCTAAGCCCAGGGCTAGTGCAACGCGGGCACTGGTACGGCGTGAGTGTGGGAAACGCAACTAAAGGGGGTAGGGGATTGAAGCTCTGGTGGGTGGATGCCCGGATAGCTTTTATCTATCTGAAGTCGGTATCACAACCCGCAATGTTCGGGCAAACCGCTCTAGGCCAGTATCCACTTCAGACTCTCTTCAATCCTGAGGAATAGGTTGTTCTTTGACCAAGGCATAAGCGTAGCCATCGGTAAGGGCTTTGAGGGAAGCCTCGAGGTTGTTCTGGCTGGCCCCTACCGTGCTCCAGCGTTCGGCCCCCCTGATCATATCAATCATCACCCGTACCCCCGAAGCCGTACCCGCTTCCTGCCCGCTCAGGATGCGCACTTTGTAATCGGTCAGGGAAATTTCGGCGATTTCGGGATAGAAGGGTTCGATGGCCTTGCGGAAAGCCTTGTCAAGGGCGGATACCGGCCCGTGTTGGCTCTCCCCGGCGGTGTGCTGTAAAACCTCACCCACCCGCACCCGCACGGTTCCCTCGGCCCAGGTAGTGCTGCCGGGATTGGCCTCGTTGACATGGACAAACACTGTGAAACCCTCGAGCTGAAACGGTACTTTGCCCCCCCTCAGCTTGTGGGCCAGCAGGTAAAAACTGGCCTCGGCTCCCTCGAAGGAGTAGCCGCTGTGCTCGAGCTGCTTGACCTCTTCCAAAAGTGCCCCGGCGGTCTCTTTGGGCACGTTTACGCCGGATTCGGCCAGCTTGGCCAGCAGGTTGCTTCGCCCCGAGAGGTCGGAAACCAGCACCCGGCGGATGTTGCCCACAGCCTCGGGCGGGACGTGCTCGTAGGTACGCGAGTCCTTGAGCACCGCCGAGACATGGATGCCCCCCTTGTGAGCGAATGCCGCGTCCCCCACGTAAGGCGCACGCAAATTGGGGGTGAGGTTGGCTCGAGAGTCCACGAAAAGCGAGACCTCCCGCAGCGTGCTGAGTTTTTCGCGGGGGAGGCCCTGAACCTCGAGCCCAAGCTTCAAAATCAGGTTAGGGATGAGGCTGATCAGGTTGAGGTTGCCGCAGCGCTCGCCATAGCCGTTAGTGGTGCCCTGAACGTGGGTCGCACCCGCTCGAATGGCAGCCAGTGCGTTGGCAACAGCAAGTTCGCTGTCGTTGTGGGGGTGGATTCCGAGCTGGGCGGAGGGGAAGCGCTCTCCCACCACCTTGGAGATTTCGTAGACCTCTTCGGGCAGGCTTCCGCCGTTGGTGTCGCACAGCGCGAGGGTGTCGGCCCCACCCCTGACGGCGGCCTCGAGGGTCTGGAGCGCATATTCCCGGTTGGCTTTGTAGCCGTCGAAAAAGTGCTCCGCGTCGTGGATGACCCGCCTTCCCTCGGAAACCAGATACTGATAGGTCTCCTCGATCATCCGCAGGTTTTCTTCCAGGCTAACCTCAAGGGCATTCGTCACGTGGAAATCCCAGGATTTGGCAACCACGGTGACAACCGGAGTAGCGGCCTCGAGCATGGCCTGCACCGAAGGGTCATCC
>JADMIM010000174.1 GCA_015478585.1 Thermaceae bacterium
TTGGCAAATAACCCTCGAGACCGCCCCATACCCAGTAAGCTCGGGTTTCGTGGAGCGTTGGCTTTCGGCAATCTATGTGAGTGTGGTCTTGGGCTTGGGGCTAGTGAGCCTGTGGCCCAAGCTGACCACCCAATTCGCCCCTGCGGTGGTACGTCCGCCGGTAGTGCAGCCAATCCTGCCCACCCCCATTTCTCCGCCCCAAACCCAGGCTCCGGCTCCAGCGCAAGCCAAACCTCTGGCTAGCCCTTGGCTTTCCAGTTCGGTTCCCGCGGATACCTCACCCAACCAAAGCACCGCTGGAAGCAATAGCCGCAAACCCGACAAGGCAACTTCGGCTCGAGCCAAGCCGGAGTTGAGCCCTACCCCCAATCCGCCCGCTACCCTGACTCCCGGCCCGGTCAGTTCCCCTGCCAGCAAGGTCAATGTCAATACCGCCAGCCAGGCCGAACTCGAGAGCCTCCCCCGCATCGGCCCGGCGATGGCCCAGCGCATCATCGCCGGACGGCCTTACACCAGCCTAGAAGACCTCGACCAGGTAAAGGGTATTGGCCCCAAGCTGCTCGAGGTGCTGCGCCCACTGGTCATTTTCTGAGTCCATGATTCCTTACGCGCTCGGCCTGGGAGCTTTGCTAGGAGCCCTGACCCAGTTCACCCCCTGGGCCTTCGTGGGCTTGCTGGTGGGGCTGCGGCTGCCACAGGCTGCCCGCTGGCTGGGCCTGCTGGCCTATGCCTTGGTGCTGCTGCATATTGGACTACTCAAAGACCCCTGGGCAGGCCAGATCGGGCAGTGGGTGCGGCTGGAAGGGCCAGTGCGCCAAGGGTTTTTGCATAGCCCTGGCGGAAAGCTCTACCTCGAGCATTTCCCCCAACTCCCTGACGGGCACTACCGCCTCGAGGGCCGTCTCCAGCGCCCCAAACCTCAGCGCAATCCTGGTGGCTTCGACCAGGCAGGCTGGTTGCGGGGACTGGGGGTGAGCACGGTCTTGCAGGTTCAGAAGGCCAGCGACTACCGGCCCCCACAGGGCTTGCGGGCTTGGCTCGAGGCCCAACTGGTGGCGGGCCTCTCCCCCGCAGCAGCGGCCCTGAACAAAGCCATCACCCTGGGCCAACAGCACGACCTGGGCGAAACCTACGGGGCCTTTCAGCAGGCTGGGCTGGCTCACGCTCTAGCCTTGTCCGGGCTGAATGTAGCCATACTGGCGGGATTTTGGGTACTGGTGCTGTACAAGCTGGGCCGGTGGCGCTATCTGGTAGCGCTGGGCCTGATGCTGCTCTATCTGCTGCTGGTGGGGCCGCAGCCCTCGCTGGTGCGAGCGGTGATCATGGCGGGTTTGGTGCTGGTGGGGCTTTTTCTGGGCAAGGGCAAGGTCGGACTGCTGGCGGTGCTGGCCCTGACGCTTTTCGTCCACCTGCTGCTGTGGCCCCAGACCCTGTTTAGCCTATCGTTTCAGCTTTCCTATCTAGCGGTGCTGGGCATGGCGACGGTGTTGCCCAAATTGCCTAAACTGAGCGGTTGGAAAAACTGGCTTTGGGCCAGCCTGAGCATCACCGTGGCCGCGCAGGTGTTGTTGCTGCCCCTGCTGCTGCATTTTTTCCACCGAATCCCACTGCTCTCGCCGGTTTCCAACTTGCTGGTGCTGCCCTTGCTCAACCTCTTGGTTCCGCTGGGTTTCCTCAAGCTCTTGCTGGGGAATCTGCTGTCCTGGCCAGTGGAACTGCTCAGTCAGGCCATACTGGGGCTGGTAGGTTGGCTGGCTCAGGGACCGCAGCTTCACTGGGGACAGATCAGCCGTATTGGCTTTGGCCTGTATTTTCTGGGGATACTACCTTTGCTGCTGGCTTTGTACCGGCGCATTTCCTGGCAGCGGGCCGCGCTGCTAACTTCTACGGCCATCTTGGCCTCGTTGCTGCCGCTGCCCTTTCAGCGGGCCGAACTTTGGCAACTCGACGTAGGACAAGGCGATGCCAGCCTGATCCGCTTGCCGGGGAAGGTAGAGATTCTGGTAGATGGTGGGCGTGGCTGGGCCGCTACGCGCCTCGAGGGGGCACTGGGCGCGTTAGGGGTAGACGACCTCGATGTGATGATTGCCACCCATGCTGATGCCGACCACATCCAGGCCCTTCCAGAGGTTATGCGTAAGCTGCCGGTACACCTGCTCCTGACTGGCCCCCCGAAACCCGGCGACCCCCAGGACGAGGCCCTACGTCAGGCCGCGCTGGAACGTGGGGTACAGGTGGTGCAGGTGAGGGCGGGCAGTGTGCTCGAGGTCAAAGGAGCCCGGCTGCGCTTTCTCAACCCCTATGGCGACGAAACCACCGACAACGAGCGCAGTCTGGTGTTCGTGTTGGAGTACCAAGGGCACAAAGCCTTATTTACCGGCGATGCCCCCACCAGCGCCGAGGTTCGCTGGCAAGGTGAGCCGGTAGACCTGCTCAAAGTGGGGCATCACGGCTCGAGCTCGAGCACTGGCGATGCTTTGCTCGAGGGGTTTCAACCCAAAATCGCCCTGATTGGCGTGGGCGGCAACACCTATGGTCATCCCACTGCTGCCGCCCTGGAGCGTCTCGACCAACACCAAATAGAAATCCACCGCACCGACCTCGAGGGAGCCCTGCGGGTAGAGTTTTAGAGCGGTTTGTAGAAAATTACGGTGTCGCAGTAGCCTTCGGGTTCTTTGGCAAACTTGGGGATAACCCCCACCTCGCGCCAGCCCAGCCTGCGGTAGAGGCGCTCGGCCTCGTAGCCCCGGCAGGTGTCCAGCACGAGCAGGGTTTTCCCAGCTTCCTTGGCGGCTTTTTCCATTTCACCCATCAGCTTTTGGGCAATCCCCTGCCTGCGGGCGCTGGTATGGACGAGCAGCTTTTGCACCTCGGCGCGGTGCAGGCCATTGGGCATGGTGGCGAACTCGAGCATCACCGTCCCTACCAAGCGGTTTTCGCGGGCAACCAGCAAAACTCGAGTCCCGTTTTCAATTCCCTGCACGACCTTTTCCCAGAAGCGGGCAGCCTCCTCGAGTTTTAGCGGTGGCAGAAAACTCACCGAAGCCCCGTTGTGGACGGCATCTTGCAAAACCTCAGCCAGTTCGGGGAGGACAGCCCTGGCCTGGTCTGCCGAAAGGTGTTCGATGGTCATGCCCAAATTTTAG
>JADMIM010000040.1 GCA_015478585.1 Thermaceae bacterium
GTATCTACTCATTCTCCAGGTAGGAGTTGAGATCCTCATAAAGCCTGCCCGACAAGAGCAGCGCCCCCAGGGCCAGGCGGCGCAACTCGCCCCCCGAAAGCACCGCGGCAGGCTCCCCCTGACGGCCCTCGAAACGCAGTCCCTTGAGCACCGCCTCATAGCGCGACCGTTGCTGGTAGCCCCCTACCGCCTCGAAGCGCTGGTGCAGTTCCTCCCACTGGTGGTAGGTCTGCGGGTCGTCGAGGCGGGTTTCCAGAGCCGAAAGCTGGGTTGCCATGGCCTGAATCCGGGCAAATCCCGACTTCAGGACGCTCTCCACGCTTTCCTCAGGCCCATAGTGGGGGTCTTGTGCCAGCAGCTCGAGGTAAATCCCTCCGCTACTGGTTCCCCAGGCCACCCCCTGGGGCTTTACGATGCGTCCTCGAGACGGTTGGAGTTCGCCAGTAAGCAGGCGCAACAGGGTGGTTTTGCCCGAGCCATTGGCCCCCACCAAGGCCAGGCGATCCCCGTGGTGCAGCTCGAGGCTCACTCCGTCCAACAAATCCCGTGCCCCCAGGGTGTACTCGAGGTTTTCTGCCAATACAATTCGCACCACAACACCTCATACCGGCTTTACCAAGATAGTATTCAAAGCTTTTTAGAAGTACATCTTTGTGAAGTCTAGTAGGCTCCTTCCAAGGGGCGGTATGGCCCTCCGCTACGCGGATAATTTCCAGTCGGGTTAGATACTGACCAAACGGTGAGTATCTAAGCGAACTTGGTATCAACCCTCTGATTGTAAAGGGCCTAGCGCCCTTTACTAGCCATGCGCAGCCCACGTAGCGCCACCACCACACTCACCAGCAAAAAAGCCCAGAAACCCCCCACTCGAGACAGCGCGACCAGCACGTAGATATAGCCCGCTACCGCCCCGACCGGGATGGGATACCAAAGGTGGGGGTGGGTACGCCAATACAGTTGCCAGTACAGCCCGGCTACCCCCAGCGCGGCAACTATGCCAGCTCCCACCTCGAGGGGGTATAAATAGGCAAAAAACCCGATGGTTGGAGCAATTCCCCCGCCCCCACCAAAGCCAAAATACAGCGGCCAGTTGTGACCCGCTACCACCGCCATGCCCATCGCGGGCAGCACCCAACTCGAGTCTGCGTAATGGCTTAAGAAGCCCACCAGCACACCTTTAGCAATGTCCAGCAGGGCCACTGCCACACCCCAGGCGGGCCCCAACTGACGAAAGGTGCCCGAGGCTCCGGGGGTGTCACGCTCGGCCAGGTTGAAGCCCCTGACCCAGCCTGCAATCCGACCAAAGCTAAAAGAACCAATCAGATATGCTGCGAGCACCAGCCCAAAGTCCATTGACCCCTATGCTATCGCGTTTTTCCATGGCCCTGGTTGTAATCTGGAGGCTGCAATGTTGTCCTCCTAGCCCTGAAAGATTCAGGTCAGGGATACTTGCTGGGGATATTCGTGTGCGGTGATAGAAGTTTTTGGGCTCGAGCACTCCTCAGCTACACCTCTGCTACTCGAGCTAAACTCCAAACTCAGTGACAACTTATCTCAACTACCTCGCCTACGCTGTGCTGTTCCTGACCTACTTCGGCCTGGGCCTGGGTTATATCCCTGGCTACCGTCTCAACCGCGCTGCCATCGCTATCGTTGGGGCGGCCTTGCTAATCGTGCTGAGGGTGCTCGACCTGAACTCGGCCTGGAAGGCCCTCGACCCCAATACTTTGGTGTTTTTGTTCGGGGTGATGGTGCTGAGCGCTAACCTCAGCGAGGCAGGTTTTTTTAATCTGGTGCTCAAGGGTCTGGTGCGGCTGGCCCACACTCCCTTGGGGCTGTTGGTCTGGCTGAGCCTGGGGGCTGGGCTGCTCTCGGCACTATTTCTCAACGACACCATTGCCATTTTGCTCACGCCTTTGGTGCTGGTAATGGTGCGGTCATTGCAACTGCCGCCGGTGCCTTATTTGCTGGCCCTGGCTGGGGCTACCAATCTGGGAAGCGTGGCGACCCTCACCGGCAACCCCCAAAATATCTTGGTGGGGAGTTTTTCCCAAATTTCCTACCTCGACTTCACTCTGGCTCTGGCTCCGGTGGCGTTGGTGGGGCTGGGCTTGCAGATAGGGCTGTTGTGTTTGCTTTATCCAGCCGTGCGTTCCCGAAAGCCTCTTTTCGAGGGAGGGGTGGTAGACCTCGGGCGCTCGATGCCTAACCTCGAGGTCAACCGGGCCTCGCTCATCAAGGGAGGCTATGTAACCGTGGGGCTGTTGGTGGCTTTCTTGTTGGGTTATCCACCGGCCCAGGCGGCGCTGGTAGCCGCGGGCATCTTGTTGTTCAGTCGCCGTCTGCCCTCGGAGCAGTTTTTTGGCCGGGTGGATTGGGAGCTGCTGGTGATGTTCTCCGGTCTTTTTATCGTCACCCACGCGGTAGAGGTGCTGGGTTTGCTGGCTTGGGTAAAGCCCTTGGTGCAGCAGCCTCCCAGCCTGATGTGGGTCACGGCGGGGCTCTCCAACCTGATTTCTAACGTGCCTGCGGTGTTGTTGCTGCATAAATTGGTTCCTCTGGGCGACACTAGAGGCTGGCTGTTGCTGGCGGCGGCTTCCACCCTGGCGGGAAACCTGACCTTGCTGGGTTCGGTTGCCAACCTGATTGTGGCCGAAGCCGCCCGGCGTGAAAACCACAAGCTGGGCTTCCTCGAGCACTTGCGCTTTGGCCTGCCCATCACCTTGCTCACGCTACTACTGGCCTATTTTTGGATTTACCGCTAGCCCCTGGCTTGTAGCAAAGCCTCGGTTTCCTCGCGCTGGGGCAAGGAAGGCTGGGCCCCGGCTTTGGTGGTTGCCAAGGCCCCGGCAGCACAGCCCAGCCGCACTGCCTGAGCCAGGGTCTGCTCTTCATGGAGAGCCACCGCCAAAGCCCCGATAAAAGCATCCCCGGCAGCGGTGGCATCTACCGTGTCTACCTCGAAGCCGGGCTGATGTCCGCTGCCGCTGGGGCCGACCCACACCGCGCCCTGGTAGCCCAGGGTCACGATAACGGTAGAAGTGTGTTGTTGAAGGATTTTAGCAGCCTCCAGGGCGGTCTCTACCGAATCGGGCTTGTGGCCGGAGAGGGCTTCGGCCTCGCTTTCGTTGACCACCAGCACATCTAGGAGGGAAAGTTTTTTGGGCGAAAGGGGTGTAGCCGGGGCTGCGTTCAAAATTACCAGGGCTCCGGCCTCTCGTCCCAGCTCGGCGGCTTTTATCACCGCGTCCATGGGAATCTCGAGCTGCATCAGCACCACCTTGGCCCCCTCGAACTCGGCCAGGGAAAGATTGTCCCCGCGCAGACGGCGGTTGGCTCCAGGCGAGACGATGATGGTGTTCTGGCCCTCCTGGTTAACGGCGATGAAAGCCACCCCTGTTGGGGCCTGGGTGGGCAGCGTAGCATTGACATTGATACCCTCGCGCCTCAAACCCTGCCGCAGCCGTTCGCCAAAGCTATCCTGACCGATGCGCACCACCATCCGTACCTTCCCCCCCATGCGTGCGGCAGCAACAGCCTGGTTGGCTCCTTTGCCCCCATGATGGCTGTCATAATCTGAACCCAGCAAGGTTTCGCCTGGTACTGGGTGGCGCGGCACACGCACCACCAAGTCCATATTGAGGCTACCCACCACGATGATGCTCATGGGCGGTATTGTACTGCGCGACGATAAATGCTGAGAGCAGAGAGCAAGACGCAAAACGTCAAACGCTGACTGCTAAAAACTCAAAAAACCAAAAACACAGACCACGTCCCAGACGATGTTTCTTGATAAAACAATTATGCTGTCCTGGTGTGGCTTTTCAGCTCTTCGTCTTTTGCTTTTAGCCTTGAGTTTTTGGCTTTCGGCGTTTAGCGTTCAACCCTTTGCTCTGTGTGCGATTAGCGATATTGCCCAATCCGCTCGACCAACAAGTCGTAAAAGCCTTCTAAATCAACCTCGAGGCCCACCTCGGTGTTGGGGGCTTTGCCCGTCACCCGCCAGTAGTCGCAGACCGTGCGCCCATACGCCAGCCCCTCGTTAGCCTCGATTTCCACGTTGTATAGGCGGGTTTTGAACAGTTCGGGCCGCACCAGGAAAGCTATCGCGCAGGCATCGTGGATGGGTGGGCCCTCCCAGCCGAAGCGCTGTTTGTGGTGCTGCCGGAAAAACTCCAGCAGTTGCGCAGTGAACTCCCCCACCGGTGTACCCAATCCCCGAAAACGCGCCACCCGCTCGGGCAAGGCCAGGGTTTGGTGGGTCAGGTTGAGGCCACACATCATCAGGGGTACGCCGGAATCGAAGACAATTTTAGCCGCGTGGGGATCGCACAGGATATTGAACTCGGCACTGGGGCTCCAGTTGCCGATATCTATGGAGCCGCCCATCAGCACGATTTGCTGTATGGCCGGGATAATTTTGGGCTCGAGGCGCATTGCCAGGGCAATATTGGTCAGGGTTCCCGTCGGAACCAGCGTGACCTGGCCGGGATGGCTGAGTACCTGCTCGATGATGAAATGAACGGCGTGCTGTTTCTGGAGTTTTGCTGTCGGGGTAGGCAGGTCTGGCCCCTCGAGGCCCGAGTTGCCGTGAACCAACTCGGCACTGATACGCTCGCGCACCAGAGGCCGGTCTGCACCGGCATAAACTGGCACTTTGCAACCCAAGATTTCCAGCACCACCAGGGCGTTATGGGCGGTGTGCTCGAGGCCCACATTGCCGTAGACAGTAGTGATGCCCAAGACCTCGAGTTCTGGGCTGGCTAGGGCCAGCATCATGGCTATTGCGTCGTCGTGGCCGGGGTCGCAGTCGTGAATGATTTTGCGGGGCACGAGAAATAGCTTATACCGGCTTCATATAGAAAATATTTCAAAGATTATTCTCCGAAGCAGGGTCGGGGCTGGATGGGGGGATTTTAGAGCGGTTTTCAGAAAGAAAACGGCCGTCTACTCCGCTAGAAAGACCGTACTCAGCCCATTTTTGGTCGCCAGGAGTAGCGGCAAAAATAGCGGAAACCGCGATAGGCAATCCCACGGGCTACAGGAATGCTATCTATCTAAAGGTTGGTATTAAGGCCAAAAGCCCGAACTCTGAAGATCCTTTTAGACAAGTCGGGTTGTCCTCGTACAGCAACCCTTCGGCAATGTGCGACTGCTTCCAGGCTTACCAGATGTAGAAAATACACACGATGAACAGCCAGACCGCGTCCACCAGGTGCCAGTACATGCTGGCTCCCTCGAGGGTTCCTTGCTCGTGGTTGTTGATTTTGCCTGCCAGGCCCTGAGCGTAGGCCAGCGAGAGGCCAGTGCCCCCGATAACCACGTGTGCCCCGTGCAAGCCCACAATCATCAAGAAGGCATTGGCCCAGAGCTGTTGCTGATAGTTGACGTGCTGCAAGAAGTTGGCAAACTCGTAAATCTGGAATAAGAAAAATATCCCGCCCAGGATGATGCTGATCAGCAGACCCAAGCGGAAGGGAGAGAACTTGTTGGTGCGCAGGTCGTGGTGGGCGTAGTGGACGGTGAAAGAACTGCTGACCAGGAAAAAAGTATTCAAGAGGGCCAGCCACAGGGCTGGGCGCTCCACCGGCGGCGTGGCATGTCCGGCCAAACGCAGATACAAGTAGCCCGCAATCAGGATGCCGAACAGGGCAATTTCCGAGACGATAAACCAGGCCATTCCCACCCAGGCGTTGGACTTGCCGGTGACGGTGTGGTGCTCGACGGGCTGGTCGTACTCGGGGCGCAAAGCCCAGCGGAAAAGGCTGTAGATGAAGGTCAGGATGCCCACTACCAGCCAGCCGTTGAGCGAGTTGCCGACAGTCCAGGGTAGGGCTAGCCCGACTCCGCTAATCAAGAGGCCCACAGCAGTCATGAAAGGCCAGACCGTAGGGGCCGGAAGGTGTATATCGGCGACACTGACCGGGGTTGGTTTTAATCCTTCCTTTTCCCAGTCATAGAGTGGACGCTCGGACTTAAACACCCTGGGGAAGTTGACGGCGAAATTGTAGGAGGGTGGAGGAGAGGTGGTGGCCCACTCGAGGGTGTAGCCGCCCCAAGGGTTGTCAGGAGCCTTCACGTTTTGCCGGAAGCTCTCGAGAACCGCGATTACCCAGGCAATCCCACCCAGCGCCAATATAAAAGCTCCGATGGTCGAGGTGAAGTTGAGCTGGTTCCACAAGTACAGCCCGTCGGGGTAGGTGTAATACCGGCGCGGCATTCCCAAAAAGCCCAGCACATACTGCGGCATGAACGTCACCAGATAACCCACCAGAAACAGCCAGAAGTGGATTTTGCCCCAAAACTCGGGGTACATTCGCCCGGTAATTTTGGGCCACCAATAATAGAGCCCGGCGAAGGCTAGAAATCCCGAACCTGCCATCAGCACGTTGTGGAAGTGGGCCACCACGAAATAGGAATCTTGCACCTGATAATCGAAGGGAACCACCGCCAGCATGACCCCGGTGATGCCTCCCAGCAAGAAGTTGAACATGAAGCCCATCACGAACAGCAGCGGAGTTTTGAACTCGAGTTGACCGCCCCATAGCGTACCCAGCAGGTTGAATATCTTGACCCCGGTGGGGATGGCTACCAGCACCGTGAAGAACACGAAGACTAGCTGGAACAGCAGGCTCTCGCCCACCGTAAACATGTGGTGTGCCCAGACCAGAAAGCCCACTACCGCGATGCCTACCAGGGCAAAAACCATAAAGCGGTAGCCGAACACCGGCTTGCGGGCGAAAGTCGAGGCCACCTCGGCAGCGATGCCCAAGTAGGGCAGCAGCATGATATACACCGCCGGGTGCGAGTAGAACCAGAAAAATTGCTGGTACAGCACCGGGTCGCCGCCGATACCGGCATTAAACAGGGTCAGGTCGAGCTTGCGGCTCAGCAACACGGTGAGGCTGGCGGCAGTGATACCGGCCAGGGCAAACAACGAGAGCATGGAGGTGGCGAACACGCTCCAAACGAAGATGGGCATTTTCCACAGGCCCATGCCTCTGGCCCGAAGATTGTAGACCGTAGCGGCAAAGTTGGCTGAACCCAGCAGCGAGGAAAGGCCCAGCAGCAACACCCCCACCATGAAGAAGTCGGTACCGGGGCCTTGTACCTTAGAAAGCGGGTAATAGAAAGTCCAGCCTACATCGGGAGCGCCACCAAAAAACAGCGAGGTGTAGATCACCACCGCCGAAAACACAAATAGCCAGGCCGCGAAGGAGTTGACCCTGGGCAGTGCCACGTCGCGCTCGCCCAGCATTAGCGGAACCAAAAAGTTGCCAAAGCCGTTGAGGCCCGCCGGGATGATGAAGTAGAAGAGCATGGTAGCCCCGTGCAGGGTGAGCACTTGGTTGTAGGTTTCGCCCACCAGAAACTTCTGTTCGGGGCCGTGCAACTGCACGCGAATGAGAACCGCTAATATACCGGCCACCCCGAACATCACGAAGGAAGTGACGAGGTAAATCATGCCGACTTTCTTGTGGTCGCTGGTGGTCATCAAGTCCCAGATTTGGGCTCCGAGACCTGGGCGGGTGGGTTGATTGGGTGCGGTAACAGCCATGTCTTCAGAACCTCCTTGAGTACGGGCCTAGCGGCCCTTCACGGGCTAGTATTTTTGACTGTTGGGGAAGTTAAAGTCTAGACCCTCGAGCTTGTGGCTGAGCAAATAGGCCGCGATGGTTTTCACGTCGCTATCGGAAAGCTGAGGAAAAGCGGGCATTAGAGAGCCGGGCTTTACGCCAGGGGAGTTTTTGATCCAGTTCTCGAGGTAGGGTGATTTGTTTTCCCACATCCCCGAGCCCACCGTGGTGCGGCTACCGAAGAAGGTTAGGTCGGGGTAGTTGGGAGCCCCCTGCGAGACCCCTTTGATGGCGTGGCAAGCTGCACAGTTGGCCTTGAACAAGATTTCGCCTTTGACTAGGGTGGGGTCGGTAGGGATTGGGGCCTGATAGGCTTTGGCCTCAGCAATAAACTTGTCGAACACCTCTTGGGGCACCACTTTTACCCGGAAGCGCATGTTGGCATGGCTGGGGCCACACAGCTCGGCGCACTGCCCGTAGTAATCGCCCACTTTTTCGGGGGTGACGCGGATATGGTTAATCAGGCCCGGTATGGCATCCTGAGTGCCTACCATGCTGGTGATGCGGTAGGAGTGAATTACGTCCCCTGAGGTTACGTTGAGGATGAGGGGTTTGCCCACCGGGACGATGAGTTCGCCGGAGTTGCGGATGCCGTACTCGGGGTAGTTGTAGTCCCAGAAATAGCGCCAGCCTTTGACATCCACGGTCATGGCTCCGGGGCTGGGTTTGTCCAGCTTGAACATACTGTTGGCAGTGAGGCCAAAAATGATAAAGACGATGATGGTAGGAATAATAGTCCACATCACCTCGAGGCGGTCATTGCCGTGAAACTGGGCGGGTTCACCGGTTTCCTTGCCGGTGCGGCGAAACTTGAGGGTGATGTAGGTCATAGCCCCCGTGACCACCACAAAAACCACAGCCGCAAAACCCAGCACCCAGCGCAGCAGATGTCCCACTTCCTGGTTGTAGGCCGAGGCCTTGGAGTCGAGGATATCCAGGCTGTGGCCTCCCGCTTGTCCTCCCGTGGCAGCCAGAGCCATCCCCAAGATTAGGGTGATAATTAGTCCCACACTTCGTTGCAGCATCTCTCAAACCCCTCCTGATTTCCCGAGCTATTATGACCTTTTTTTCTGCACTGTGCTATATGGGGCCATACTTTTTCTTTTCTGAATATTCTCCAGGTTCGCTACATCCAAGTAGCCCGATCTACGGCCATGGCGATGAACAGAAGGGCCAGATACAGCATCGAGTATTTATACAGTGAGACGGCCACGGGGCGCTCCTGGCTGCGGCAAAGCTGGATGCCGCGCAGTAGCATCAGGGCATTGAGCAGCAAGGCACAGACCAGATAAAACACCCGCAACTCCCCCATCAGTACTGGCACCAGTGAGATAACCGCAGTCAAAATGGCATAGAGCTCAATCTGATAAGCGGTTTCCTGGTTGCCGCGCACTACCGGCAGCATGGGTATGCCCACTGCGGCGTAGTCCTCCTTGATCATGATGGCGAGGGCCCAAAAATGCACCGGAGTCCAGAAGAAGATAATCAAAAACAAATACCAGGCGAACAGGCTCAAGTCGCCGGTCACGGCAGCCCAGCCCACCAACGGCGGAAAAGCCCCCGCAGCGCCCCCAATTACAATGTTGCTCCAGTAGCGCCGCTTCATGTAGAGCGTGTAAACCAGCACGTACCAGCCCAGTCCGGCCATGGCCAGCAGGGCCGTGAGGAGGTTTGCCCCCAACCACAGCAGCAAGAATGAGCCAACCATCAATGCTCCGGCAAACAAGAGTGCATCCAGAACGCTGATTTTCGCGGTAGCAGTGGGGCGCTTGGCGGTGCGTTTCATGCGGGTGTCAATATCGCGGTCTATGACCATGTTGAATACATTGGCCGAAGCGGCCGCCATGTAGCCGCCGATAAACGTCACCACCACCAACCCCAGCCCCGGCCAGCCCCCGGCGGCGATAAATAAGCTAGTCAGCGTAGTAAACAGCAACAGACTGATTACCCTGGGCTTGGTCATCCAAAAATAATCCTGCCAGGTCGCGCGTTCTTGAGCTGTGAGGGTCGAAATCATTGGGATGGGCCTCCGGGCAGAGAGATAATTCTTGGCACTATCATAAGCGGGCTCGAGAGCATAACACGCCAGGCGGAGGTCATCCAGCCTCCCCGGCCGCCGCTGCACTCACTCCCAGGCGTTTGGGGGCCACCAGGGCCGAAGCCGTCAGCAGCACCCAGGTAATCCATACCAAATCGGAAAGCAAAAGGTGTGGGAGCTGAGTCCATAGCGGAACGGCGGCTTTAATGTTGATAAAACCCATCAAGAGCTGGGCTACGAATACCACCGCGGTGAGCCGGGCCAAGCGCCGAGTATCGGGGCTGGGGCGCAGGTTGGCGATAAAACCCGCCGCCAGCACGGTATAAAGGCTTACGGTTATGGCGATAAAAGGGTGATAAATGCGCAGTCGCACCAGGAAGTGCTGACCGGGGGTGAGGGCCTGCCCGATGGCCTGGGCGGTGTTATGTACTGGGAAAAGCGTGTCTCCTAGGGCGGTAATTGCTCCCGATATGCACACCACCACTATCCCTGCGATTCCCAGGCCTAAGGCCCAGCCTAGGCCCCCCTGACCGCGCAGTATAGGCTTTTGTGGACGCATAGACCACCAGGCAGTTAAGGTAATCGTAGCGACCAGGAGTAGGGTGTTGAGGAAGTGAATCGGCCCCACTATGGCTCTGGCAGCGCTGGCATCGTGGGCGACCAGCCGGAACAACACCAAACCAGCCCCCACCAGGCTTTCGGTAAAGATAAAAAATAGCGCTAGAGCCGCACCCAGACGTACCAGATGGCCCCTAGGAAAGGCCCGACGTGACCACACCAGCAGCCCCAGTACCAACAGCACCGATAAACCACTGGTGATCCGGTGAAAAAACTCGATAAACTGGGCCAACCCTGAGCCTTTGGGAATGAGCGCCCCCTGGCAGGTGGGCCAGTGTGCCCCGCAGCCGTTGCCAGAGCCAGTGGCTTGCACCACGTCGCCCCATAAAATAACCGCCAGGGTAAAGACCAGAACCCCCCAAGCAAACCAAGTGAAGCCATTAGGTACACTCAACGAGCGTGTATTCATATAAAAAATCCCCTCGAGGGGCAACGAGCTATATTCTGCCATTCTACCCCGCCAAACTCTATAAGGACATTTGTCCCGATCCAGTCCAGGACGTAGCCAATGCTTTCTTTATCTCGAGCTTTGGGGCTCAGAGATAAGATATCCCCCGCGCACTGTGGCCCCAATTACCAGCCCAGCGGCAATTAATACCATGTTTTTGAGAATGTACTGGCCCTCTAAAGTCGGTGCGTAGGGGATGCGGGTGAACACCTCGCTGGGAAATAAAAATAGCGGTGTGATAGTCCCCAGCATTTGCAGAAACAACAGAAACAGCGTAGCCCGCATTACCCAGCCCTCTCGAGCGCCAAAGATTAATCCCAGCCCAATCAGGCTTTCCCAACTCGCCAGCACCGGCAAGCTCAGGGCAGGTTTGACCAGGCCAAAACTCAGCACCTCGATGGTGCGGGTTGCCAGTTCTTGCGCTGGGGAAAGGCCGGGGAAGAACTTGAGAAAGCCGAACCAGAAAAATACCACACCCAGACTAATCCGCAGGATGGGCAGACTATTTTTCGCCATCCAGTGGGTGATACGGCGGTCTGCTTGGTCGAGTTGAGGGGGCATTGTGCGCTCCATAAAGCCAAGTATGGGATCGGGCCAAGTAGAAAAGTCCCTTCCAGTGTGGCAGGTCACTTTCAACGGGGTGTTATCCTGCTCGTATCCCCCACGGAGCGTTTACGATGACTGGCTAAGATTTGGCCAGATAATTCAGGCCAACGACTACGCGCCCAGCCTGTGCCCGATTTCCTCGAGGCTTCCCAGCAGCCCGGTATGGTTGCTCGAGCACAGGCCAACGTGGATGATACAGAGGGCTTTCCCTGGGAAGATGTAGAGCAGGTGTTGCTGTTCACCCATTACCAGACTCAACTCGCGCAACAGGGTGTTGTTCGAGACCACCCCTAGCCTACGGGCTTGGTTGACCATTTCGATGTAGAGCTGCACGTGTGTCGTGCTGAAGCGGTAGGCTTTTTCTGAACAGGCCAGCATCTTGCCGCTGCTGTAGTTGAGAATCATCAGGGCGTGGCTTTGGGGGCGCTTGAGCAGGGCTTCGATGAGTTCCTTGGCGCTGAGTTCGCGTTGGGAAGAGGGTTGCTGTGGCCCAGTTTTGTCCTCGTCTTTGAGCCGCATGGCTTCCATCAGCAGGTTTTGCAGGGTCATCTGGGTCGAATGCATCTCGCTCCTGAGCGGCAAAACCATCAGGATGTCGGCCTCGAGCCACTGGGCCAGCAGCAAGAAGGCGGCATCCCCGGTGATTCCCCCGAACTCGGCGTGAATCAGCTTGCCCCCCTTGAGATGAATACGCCCCTTTTGTCCAGCCTTATGTATTTCCAGGGTGCAGCTTTTCTGGTCGTCGCTGAACATCTGGAGCACGGTGGGCAAGTTGGCTTTGGTCAGCATGGCCTCGAGGGTAGGTGAGACCACGAAAGAATCCTGCATGTCCATCTTTCCAAAGTAGCCCAGGAAAGCAGCAGCCCCAGGCAGTTATGAACGGCTTGGCGTTATCTGAAGACGGCTGGTTATGGCCAAATCTGGCTTGGCGGGCTCATGGCATTTTTGTGACCGACATGAGCTCGATCTCGGCGCTTTCCGCCTCGAAGCCAATCTTTTTGTGAGTCCCGTCGCAGAAAGGTTTCTGTCCCGAGTGCCCACAGCGGCACAGGGCCAGCTTGGGGCGCTCGAGCACCCTTTCCTCGCCGTTCAGCCGGAACCTGACCCCAGCGGGCAGGTCTATAGCAAATGGGCCGTTTTCGCGCAGGCGCATCTTCATGAAACTACTTTTGAGGGTTGAGGTTTCCGTGTCAAGGGTGAAAGACGACCCCCCGAAGTTGCCAGGTTTTAATGGTCATCTTATAGATTGGCGAGCCTCGAGCAGCTTCCAGCACCGGGGGTGGTCTTTGGCTTTCTTCCTATAGCCACCGGGCAGTATGTCCCCGGCCTCGAGGCGCACAATGGTCTCAAGCGGACGAACCGCCGTCTGCAAGGGCAGATTAGGAGGCCGAAGCGTATGGATGTAAAATATCGTATGGCACCAGTAAGTGCAGAAAAGCTCGAGTTTCCCCCCTACGTCCGCAATGAACGGGTCAAGGCTTGGGTCAGCGAAATGGTAGCACTGTGCAAGCCCGATGTGGTTCACTGGTGTGACGGCTCTGACCAGGAATATCAGAGCCTGTGTGAACAACTGGTGGAAGGTGGAACCTTCATCCGGCTCAACCCCGAGCTGCGCCCCAACAGCTTTCTGGCCCGCTCCGACCCCAGCGATGTGGCTCGAGTGGAAGACCGCACCTTCATTTGCAGCATCAACAAAGAGGACGCTGGTCCCACCAACAACTGGGTCAATCCCAAGGAGATGCACGCCACCCTGGATGGGCTTTTCGATGGCTGTATGCGGGGCCGCACGATGTACGTGGTGCCTTTCAGCATGGGGCCGCTGGGCTCTCCCATCAGCTATATTGGCATCGAAATCACCGACTCGGCTTACGTCGTCACCAACATGAAAATCATGACCCGCATGGGCAAAGCGGTGTTTGACCTGCTGGGCGAGGGGGCAGAGTTCGTGCCCTGTATGCACACTGTGGGGATGCCCTTACAGCCCGGCCAGAAAGATATTCCCTGGCCCTGCAATCCTCACCTCAAATACATCGTTCATTTCCCCGAAGAGCGCTCGATTTGGTCGTATGGCTCGGGCTACGGCGGCAACGCCTTGCTGGGCAAAAAGTGCCTGGCCCTGCGTATTGCCTCGGTTATCGGACGTGACGAGGGCTGGTTGGCTGAGCACATGCTGATTCTCGGGGTAGAAGACCCCAAGGGCCAGAAAACCTACGTGGCTGCGGCGTTCCCCAGTGCTTGTGGCAAGACCAACTTCGCCATGCTGATTCCGCCCAAGGCTTTTTCGGAGGATGGCTGGAAAGTCACCACCGTGGGTGACGATATTGCCTGGATTAAGCCCGGCCCCGACGGACGTTTGTACGCCATCAACCCCGAGGCTGGGTATTTCGGCGTAGCCCCTGGAACCTCCAACAAGACCAACCCCAACGCGATGGCCTCGATGATCAAGAACACCATCTTCACCAACGTAGCTCTCAAGCCCGATGGTGACGTGTGGTGGGAAGGTATGGACGGTGAGCCGCCTGCCCAGGCCATTGATTGGCAGGGCAAAGAATGGTCTCCCGATTCTGGGCGCAAGGCGGCCCATCCCAACTCGCGCTTCACCGCGCCTGCTTACCAGAACCCGGCCATTGACCCAGAATGGGAGAACCAGAGCGGCGTACCGATTAAAGCCATGATTTTTGGTGGACGGCGGGCTACTGTGGTTCCTCTTGTGTACCAGAGCTTCAACTGGACCTTCGGGGTATACATGGGGGCCACCATGGGCTCGGAGACTACCGCAGCGGCTTTTGGTGCGGTGGGGGAGGTGCGCCGCGACCCCTTTGCCATGCTGCCCTTTATCGGCTATCACATGGCGAGCTACTTCAATCACTGGCTCGATACCGGGCGGCGCGTGGTAGACCCGCCGCGCATTTTCAGTGTGAACTGGTTTCGCAAAGACAAAAACGGTAACTTTGCCTGGCCCGGTTTTGGCGAGAATATGCGTGTCCTGAAGTGGATTGTAGACCGAGCCAACGGGCGCGGCTATGCCACCGAGTCGCCACTGGGTTACGTGCCGCACTACGAAGACCTGGACTGGCGGGGTTTGGACTTTTCCAAGGAGCAGTTCCAGGAGCTAATGGCAATTGACCGCGACCTCTGGCTGGCCGAAATCTTGAGTCACGAAGCGCTTTTTATCAAGCTCTACGACCGGATGCCCAAGGAGTTTTTGGCGATGCGCGAGCTGCTCATTTCCAACCTCTGGCGCTCGCCCGAGCACTGGGACGTGGGGACGGCCTCGAGCAATTCGTAAAGCCCCTCACCCCAAGTGACTCGCAGAGTCTGCGTCCCCTCTCCCAAAAGGAGAGGGGCTTTTCAGGTCAGAATGTGGGTATGCCCAAGTCCGATTTCAAGTTCTTCCACCGCCTGCGCGTCCGCTGGGCCGAGGCCGACCTGCAAGGTATCGTGTTCAACGGGCACTACCTGACCTACGCCGATGTCGCCATCACCGAGTACTGGCGGGCGATTGGCTGCCCCTACCCGAGTTCGGTGCAGCGCTTGGGGGCGGACTGGCTGGTGGTGAAGGCGATCCTCGAGTACCGCGCCCCGGCCCGCTACGACGACGAGCTGGATATCGGGGTGCGGGTGGGGCGGATTGGGAATAGCAGCCTTCAGTTCGTGCTCGAGATGTTCTGCGGGGAAAACCACCTGATAGACGGGGAAATCATCTATGTAACGGTGAACCCGCAGACCCATAAGCCGCTGCGGGTTCCTGATGTGCTGCGGGAGGCGATTGGGGGGCTCGAGGGCCAGTCAATCGGGACTGAATAAAGCAAGCACCTTAGTTCGCAGACGACTGCAAACCTCGAATGCTTCTGCCGCATCTTCTAGCCCCGCCGATTCGCCTGGGTAGCGGTAACTGACGGCGGCTTGGCTTAGCAAGCGTAGCTCGTAAGAACTCCAGGGCTTCTCTGCCAGCGTGGGCTCCAATAACTCCGCGAGTGGTATCAAATTATGGGTGTGCGGAAAGGCGATTCCGCGCTCAATCAGCGCAGCTTTCACTAGACCTCGGGCGAAAGTAGGGGGTCTGTCAGACTGGAGGGGTGAGAGCGTACACCGAGCAGGTTTTGGCGTTACCGAGGGGGGCATACAAGCGAACCTTGGAGGTGAAGCCCAACAGCTGCGTGAGGTTCTGGTCGCAGGGGAGCATGGCAAGAAGAAAGCCGGACGAACCCCCTCCCTGGATTTATAGGCCGGGGCCGAGAGCACGATTTTAGTTTGCTGGGCGACAGCGGCGATCAAGGTGTACAGAAGCTGCATCCCAACAGCCGTACACCCCATAAACGGTACAAGAGGAAGCCTTTGACCCGCGCCCAGAAAGCGAAAGCGTATAACCGAGCCTTGGCCCGCCAGCGGGTGATAGCAAATCTAAGGCGTATTATTTTGACTGATTGGTCAATCAGTTGATTTATAAGTCCCTCTTAAGGCTAGCTATTCCCAAAGCCGAACCGACCTATATTGAAAGCAAGGCTTTCACCGTTAGCAAATCGTGCAATCAAACGCATGTTGATAATGCTAGCTAGCCATACTTCCAATGGCGAGTATTTTGGGTAAGATGTCCGCGATGGTTCAATATTTGTTCACCGACGAACCCCGGAGGCCCGAGCTTTCGCCTCCTCTAAAGTGGGCCGGTGGCAAGCGGTGGCTTGTACCTGACCTTCGCCCGTTGTGGCAGGCACACGACCACCGGAGGCTAGTTGAACCCTTCGCGGGGGGGCTTGCGGTAACGCTTGGATTGCGGCCAGAACGTGCCTTACTAAATGACGTGAACCCGCACCTTATCAATCTGTACCGGTGGCTTAGGCGGGGAATGATGGTTGAGATTCCGCTAGAGAATAACTCCGAAACCTTTTATTCTCACCGGGAACGTTTCAACAAACTTATTCAGCTTCGTCAAGAAGAAACTAAGGAAGCAGCAGAACTGTTCTACTACCTTAACCGAACATGTTTCAATGGGCTCTGTCGCTTCAACAGCAAGGGTGAATTCAACGTGCCTTTTGGTAAGTACGCCAATATCGGTTACGTCCGTGATCTTTGGGACTACGCGCGGTTGCTTTCCGCCTGGGACTTTTCTCTTGGAGATTTTAGCCGCCTAGATGTTGAACAGTCAGACTTCATTTATGCAGACCCACCATATGATGTCGAGTTCACTACCTATAGTGCGGGGGGCTTCTCTTGGAATGACCAAGTAAGGTTAGTAGAGTGGCTTTCGTCACATCCTGGCCCGGTAGTGGCATCAAATCAGGCAACGCCGCGAATCCTCGAACTCTACAAGAAGCACGGTTTTACTCTCAAGACCGTACAGGCCCCCCGTCGCATCTCTTGCACGGGAGATAGAACCCCCGCTCTTGAGATGATTGCTTACAAAAATCTCGATTGAAATGGAACGTGAGCAAGCTTTAGAGCGGCTAAACGCTCTTGTCGGTAAAGACCTCCGCCCCTTGGCAGCCCAATATACTCTCACGGTGTTCACACCGTCAGGAAGCAGAAATAAGGGGTGGGCGGGTCATGTAATAGAACGGTACTTAGGTTTGCCGCTCAACTCTTCCAGAGCGCCCAACTTTGGCTCTTGGGAGCTAAAGGTAGTCCCCTTCAAGTTGACTCATGCCGGTGCTCTAGTTCCTAAAGAGACGATGGCAATAACAATGCTTGATCCAGTTGAGGTGATCCAAAAACCTTTCGAGGAAAGCCATTTATACATGAAGCTCAAAAAACAAATTGTTGTGGCTAGGACGTGGGTAGATCAGAGTGAATCTGTGTCATTGGTGCATAAGGTTGCCACATTTGACCTTGGGGACGGTGAACTCTACAGAGCCATAAAGCAGGATTATGAACTTATCCGTGAGCAAATCAAGACGAGTGGATTTCTTTCGTTAAGCGGGAAGTTAGGGCGTTATGTTCAGCCTCGCACAAAGGGGCCTGGCGGGAATGCGCCAAGGACACGGGCTTTTTATGCCCGCACTCAACTGGTCAGCTTAATTTTTGCGGAGCCGGTTATAGAAGTTCCTGGCAGTGGCATTGAATAAACCAATTGTAATCTTTACAAGCATATGATGTCCCTAGGAGAAACCATTCTTGCTCTTATGAAAGAGGATGGGTCTACCCAGCCCTGAAAACTCGAGCGAAAAGCCCTACACGTTGTAACTGCTGCTGCTCGTGGTGCCCCCGCGCCCCGTCCAGTTGGTGTGGAAAAACTGCCCCCTGGGCTGGTCGGTGCGCTCGTAGGTGTGTGCCCCGAAGTAGTCGCGCTGGGCCTGCACCAAGTTAGTCGAGAGCGTGGCGGTGCGGTATCCGTCGAAGTAGGCCAGCGCACTGCTAAAAGCCGGAACCCAGACCCCTTGCAGCACGGCCTGGGCCACCACCTGCCGCCAGGCGTTCTGGTGAGAGCTGATGGTCTTGGCAAAGTATTCGTCCAGCAGAAGGTTTTGCAGGTTGGGGGTGTGATCGTAGGCCCCTTTGATGTTCTCGAGGAAGCGTGCTCGGATAATGCAGCCCTCACGCCACATCAGGGCGATGCCACCATAGTTGAGTTCCCAGCCAAACTCGAGGGCCGCCATCCGCATGAGTTGGTAGCCCTGAGCATAGGAGCAAATTTTGCTGGCATACAGGGCCTGACGCACCAACTCGGTAAAAGCCCGTGGCTCCATAGTAAAAGGAATCTGCGGCCCCCCGAATAGCTTGGAAGCGGCTATGCGTTCGTCCTTGAGGGCACTGATACAGCGGGCAAAGACGGCCTCGGCGATGGTGCTGGTGGGGGCTCCCACATCCAACGCCGTGACCGAGGTCCACTTGCCAGTGCCCTTCTGCCCGGCGGCATCGAGGATCACGTCAATCATGTCCTGGCCGGTCTGCTCGTCTTTTTTGCGCAGGATGTCGGCGGTGATTTCGATCAGGAAGCTGTCGAGTTCGCCCTGGTTCCACTGGGTAAAAACATCGGCGCACTGCGCGTTGGAGAGCCCAGCGATGTGGCGCAGCAGGCTGTAGGCTTCAGAAATCATCTGCATATCGCCGTACTCGATGCCGTTATGCACCATTTTGACGAAGTGGCCCGCACCCTCCGGCCCCACCCAGTCGCAGCAGGGTGTACCATCCGCTACTTTGGCGGCAATGCCCTGGAAAATCGGTTTAACGTGTTCCCAGGCTGCCGGATTGCCACCGGGCATGATCGAGGGACCGTGCAGCGCACCCTCTTCCCCACCGGAAACCCCGGCTCCGACAAAGAGGATGCCTTTCTGGGCCAGTTCACGGGTGCGGCGGGTGCTGTCGGCGTAGTGGCTGTTGCCACCATCAATGATGATGTCGCCCGGTTCTAAAAGCGGCACGAGTTGCGCAATCATCGCGTCCACTGCGCTCCCAGCCTTGATCATCAGCATGGCCTTGCGGGGGCGCTTTAGTTGCGAGACAAACTCTTGCAGCGAATAGGCTCCAACAATGCTTTTGCCCGCAGCGTGACCCTCTACAAACTCCTTGACTTTTTCGGTGGTGCGGTTGAACGCGGAGACCGTAAAGCCCTTGGAAGCCATGTTCAGGATGAGGTTTTCCCCCATCACCGCCAGCCCGATAACCCCAATGTCCGATTGCATCCTAAGCTCCTTCCGGGCTCGTCGCCTACGGCGATACTGCCCAAATCTGCTGAAACAACCGTTTAAACTGCCGCCGGGCCTCCCCGTACACTGCCGTGTTTTCCGGGTTAGGCACCACTATTGAACCGGATGCAGCATAAGGTTTGAGGCTTCCCCTCGCCAGTATAGCCGCCCCAACCGCCGAGGCCTCCACGGCGTCGGTGGGGGCCACTTCGGCTCCCAGTACATCGGCCAGGACTTGTGCCCACAGCGCGGAAGTGGCGAGGCCACCGGTCAGCTTGACCCGGCGCAGCTCTGGGCACAGGATATCCCAGAGTTCGGCCAGGCAAAAAGCGATGCCCTCGAGGCCCGCCCGTGCGATATGGGCTCGAGTATGGCGCAGCCCCAGACCGTGAATCGTGGCGGTCACATCGCTGCGCCAGAGCGGGCTCCGTTCGCCCGATAAATACGGAAGCAGGGTCAACCCTTCGGCTCCTGGAGCTATTTTCTCGGCATCAGAGAAAAGCCGCCCGAAACCCTCCTGGCGTGAGTATTCCGAGTAGAAGTGTTCGCGCAGCCACTCCAGCAGCAATCCCGCGTTATTAATCGCTCCACCCGCGAAATACTGGCTTCCTGCCAGGACATAGCACCATGTCCGGGCTTCAGAGTCGAGCTTGGGAGTTTCGACCCTCTGCCGCAGCGCTCCACTCGTTCCCACCGTGATAATCGCCTCTCCTGGCTCAATTCCCGCACCCAGGTTGGCCGCACCACCGTCACTGCTGCCCGCACGAATGGGCAGGCCGGTAGGAAGCCCGGTTTGCTGGGCGATTTGGGGGAGGAGCGTTCCGGCCACCTCGGTTGCCTCCTGGATGGGCGGGAGAAGAGAGGGCTCGAGGCCCAGTAGGCTTAGAATATCTGCATCCCAGCGCATTTCTTGCAAGTTGAATAATCCCGTCGTGGAGGCGAGTCCTCGGTCGGTAAACCACTCCCCAGTGAGCCGGTAGGCCACGTAGTCCTTGATGGAGACGAAGTATTTTGCTTGCTCATACACTTCAGGCCGGTGCTGGCGCAGCCAAACCAGCTTGGCGGGGTGGTAGGGCGCTTGCAGAGGGCAGCCGGTGCGTTTATAGGCCCAAAGCGGGTTCATTCCTAAACCCTTCAATACGCTTCCTGGACGGGTGTCTGCCCAGGTCAGGGCAGGCCAAAGGGGCCGATTATCTGATCCGATGGGCAGCAAGCTGTGCATAGCCCCGCTGAAAGAAAGCGCCCTGATTTCGGCCTGGGGAAGTTGCCTGGCGAGGCGGGAAAGAGCTTCCTGGACGGCCCCCCAAACCTGCTGTGGATCCTGCTCGGCCTGACCGGGTTCTGCTGAAATCAGGGGATACGTGCTCGAGGTAAGCCCGAGGATGGTATCGGTATCGTCTAGGGCTACCACCTTGCAGCCGGTGGTTCCTAAATCCAGGCCAATCGTGAGGGTCATGGTTCACCTACAAGGAGGCCAGCATACCGCCATCTACGTAAATTAGTTGCCCATTGACAAAATCCGAGGCGCTCGAGAGCAGAAACACCGCTGCACCCACCAGTTCTTCGGGGCGGCCCCAGCGCCGGGCCGGGGTGCGGCCCTTGACCCAGCCATCAAACTCGGGGTTATCGGCCAGCACTTGGGTCATCTCGGTGATGAAATAGCCCGGCCCAATGGCGTTGGCCTGGATATTGTGCTGCGCCCAGTCGGCGCACATAGCCTTGGTCAGCATCTTCAGGCCACCCTTGGCGGCGGTGTAGGGGCCGGTGGTGGTGCGGCCCACCTCGCTCATCAGCGAGCAGATGTTGACGATTTTGCCCTGCCCACGGGCCATCATGGTCTTGGCGACCTCGCGCCCTACCAAAAAAGCGCTAGTCAGATTGGTTTGCAGTACCTCATTCCAGAGGGAAAGCTGGACTTGCTCGAGGCTCACCCGCCGCTGAATCCCGGCATTGTTCACCAGCCCATCCAGGGGGCCAGCCTGGGTCAGTTGGGCAATGGCCGAGCGCACTTCTTCCTCGAGGGTCACGTCGAAACGTGACTCCTCTACCACCCAACCCCGAGCCCGAAGCCCGTCGGCGGCCTGGCGTAGCTTTTGGGGGTTGCGCCCGTTGAGAATGACCGTGGCCCCGTGCTCGGCTAAGCCCTGGGCCAGGGCCAGGCCAATGCCCGCGTTAGAGCCGGTAATCAAGATGCGCCGTCCAGACAGGTCGAAAAGCGATTTAGCCATCAGGGCTCCTTTACATTTGTGCTGGCTCGAGTATATGATAGCGCTATCAAAAACGTCTAGCTGGGAACGAGTGGCCTTCCCCGGCGATATAGAGCAGATGATGAACCTTTCACGCAAAGCTGGACGAGTAACCCTGAGCGATGTCGCCAAACACCTTGGGGTGGGCACCATGACCGTCTCGAGGGCCATCAACAAGCCCCAGATGGTCTCCCCTGAGCTGCGTTCGCGCATCATGGCCGCCGTCGAGCAGCTAGGCTATATCCCTAACCGCGTAGCCGGTGGGCTGGCCTCGGGCAAGGCCCTCTCGATTCCGGTGATTCTGCCCACGCTGTATCACTCAGTCTACGTGAGCTTTCTCGAGGGGCTCTGTTCGGTTTTGCAGGTCGAGGGCTATCAGATTTTGCTGGGCACCACCGAATACCGCACCGACACCGAGGAACAACTGGTCTCCACGCTTTTGGGCTGGTGGCCCGACGGCCTGATCATCGCCGGGGTAGACCACTCCCAGCGCACCCGCACCCTGTTAGGGAGTGCTGGTATTCCCATTGTAGAAATCATGGACTTGAGCCAGGAGCCCATAGACCTCAATGTGGGGTTTTCGCACCATCAGGTGGGGGCGGCAGTGGCCGAATACCTAGCAGGCCAAGGCTACAAGCACATCGCCTACGCTGGAACCCAGACCGAAATAGACTTCCGCAGCATGCGGCGCATCGCCGGGTTTCAGGACACCCTGAGGCGGCTGGGCCTGCCGCACCACTACATCCAACGCAGCCACAAGCCCTCCTCGCTGGCGCTGGGCAAGGAACTATTGCTGGGCCTGCTCGAGCAGTATCCCCAAGTAGACGCGGTGTTCTTCGCCAACGACGACCAGGCCGCCGGGGCTTTGTTCGAGTGCCAACGCCGGGGCCTCGCCGTGCCTGAGAAGATCGCGCTGATGGGCTTCAACGACCAGGAAATCGCCAGCCAGACTAACCCCGCCCTGACTTCGGTCTGGACTCCTCGCCGCGAGATGGGCCGCAAGGCTGCCGAGATGCTGCTGCGGCGGTTGCGCGGACAGAAACTGGGCAAAAAACAGGTGGACACGGGCTTCAAGATCGTCGAGCGGGCCAGCACCTGAAGGAGCACTATGCAGCCGGAAATTTTGATGGTCGGCCCTATGCTACCCCAAACCATGCAGTCCCTCGAGCAAACCTATACGGTTCACCGCCTGTGGGAAGCCCCAGACAAGCCCGCTTTGCTGGCCCAGGTTGGCCCCCGTATCCGGGGCATTGCCACCACCGGCTCGGTGGGGGCCAGAACCGAGATTATGGCCGCGCTGCCCAGGCTCGAGGTCATCGCGGTGTTTGGCGTGGGGGTGGACGCGGTAGATCTGGCCCAGGCCAGAGCACGGGGCATTGCCCTCAGCACCACCCCCGAGGTGCTCACCGAGGATGTGGCCGACCTGGCCCTAGCCCTGATGCTCTCGGTCTCGAGGCGCATCGTGCAGTACGACGCTTATATACGCTCGGGGCAGTGGCCCAAGAGCGGCGAACCCCCCCTGACCCACAAGGTCAGCCGCAAAAAGGCCGGGATACTGGGGCTGGGGCGAGTAGGCAAAGCCCTAGCCCAGCGTCTGGCCGCGCTGGACATGGAGGTTAGCTATTACGACCTGAACCCTGCCCCCGAGTTGCCCTACCGCCAGGCCGATAGCCCGCTCGAGCTAGCCCAGCACAGCGATTATTTCATCGTCACGGCGGCAGGCGGGGCCGCCACCCGCAAGCTGGTCAACCAGGAGATTCTCCAGGCCATCGGCCCCCAGGGCTATCTGGTCAACGTCTCGCGGGGCTCTATCGTGGACGAGGAAGCCCTGGTAGCGGCCCTGAAGAGTGGAGCCCTGGCCGGAGCCGGACTGGATGTGTTCGCCAGCGAACCCCACCCTGACCCGGCCCTGCTCGAGATGGAAAACGTGGTGCTGCAACCCCACATGGCCAGCGGAACCCTCGAGACCCGCACTGCCATGGGCCAGCTAGTGCTGGCCAACCTGGCCGCCCACTTTGCCGGAAAGCCCTTGCTCACGCCCTATGTCTGGTAGGAAGGAGAGCCACCATGCAGACCCTAACGATTCATGGCATCCAGGATTTACACCTCGAGGAGCGACCTGTCCCCGACCTCGAGGCTGGTGAGGTGCTGGTTAGGTTGGGGGCGGGGGGTATCTGTGGCTCTGACCTGCACTACTATTTCGAGGGCGGGGTGGGCGACTTTCGCCTGCGCGAGCCAATGATTCTGGGGCACGAGGTGGCCGGGGTGGTCAGCCAAGTGGGCGCGGGAGTCAGCCAGGTCAAGGTGGGAGACTCCCTAGCCATCAACCCTGCCCGGCCCTGCGGTGAATGCCCATACTGCCGTTCTGGACACAGCAATCTTTGTAGCAACGTGCGCTTTTTTGGCAGCGCAGCGCGGTTCCCCCACGTTCAGGGGGCCTTCGCCGAATACTTCAAGGTGCAAGAAAGTCAGTGTGTGAAAGTGCCCGGCGATATCCCCTACCCGGTGGTGGCCTGCGCCGAACCTCTGGCCGTGAGCCTGCACGCCGTAGCCAGGGCCGCCAACCTGCTGGGGCGCAAGGTTCTGGTCACGGGCTGTGGCCCTATCGGGGCCCTGATTGTGGCCGCCGCCAAGCTGGGAGGAGCGGCCCAGATTGTTGTGAGCGACCTGCACGACGAGGTGCTGGCGGTTGCCGAGGCCATGGGGGCCAGCGAGACCATCAACATTACCCAAAACCCCGCTCGACTGGAGGCGCTAGCCGCCAACAAGGGTACTTTCGACGTGGCCATCGAGGCTTCGGGCAATCCCAAAGCTCTAGAGACCTGCATCGCCCTGACCCACCCCGGCGGAAGAATCGTGCAGGTGGGGATGCTCCCGCCCGGCCCGGCTGCGGTCATGGTCAACCAACTGCTGTCCAAAGAACTCGAGCTGCTGGGCACTTTTCGCTTTCACGAGGAGTTTGCCTGGGCGGTGGATGCCCTGGTAAAGGGGCGCATAGACGTGCGACCCCTGCTCACCGCCCAGTACAGCTTCAAGGAAGCTGCGGCTGCTTTTAACCTGGCTGCTGACCGCAAAAAAGCCATGAAGATTTCGCTGGTCGCGGGCTAGCTAGCGGGGGCTTGCATTTTGCTAATGATAGCGCTATCATACGCCCAAGTTCACAAGTATGCTGTTGTCTACAACTCCCCGCAGAAAAGAGGGCTCGACCCATGACCGCATCGCCACTCCTCAGTTTTGTCCAGGTCAGCAAGCAGTTTGCTGGCACGCTGGCTGTGGACGGGGTGAGCCTCGAGGTCTATGGCGGGGAGATTTTGGCTCTGCTGGGGCAAAACGGCGCGGGTAAGTCTACCTTGATCAAGATGCTGGCTGGGGTTCACCTGGTCAGTGCCGGGCAGATTTTGCTCAAGGGACAGCCGCTGGATTCCTATGCCCACCCGCCCATCGCTTTTATCCACCAGGACTTGGGCCTGATCGAGTGGATGACCGTAGCCGAGAACCTCTCGCTGGGCATGAGTTTTCCCCGACGCTTGGGCCTGATTGACTACAAAGCCTGCATCACCAGGGCCGAGGCCGCGCTGGAGAAAGTCGGGGGCGGTATCTCTCCCCAGACCAGGGTCTCCCGCCTGAGCCGCACCGAGCGCTCGCTGGTAGCAATTGCGCGAGCCCTGGCTCAGGAAGCCGAGCTGCTGGTGCTCGATGAACCTACCTCCTCGCTGCCCGCCGCCGATGTGGAACGTTTGTTCGCGGTACTGCGCAGCTTGCGGGCTAAGGGCGTGGGCATGATTTATGTCTCGCACCGCCTGGACGAGATTTTCCGCATATCCGACCGCATCGCGGTGATGCGCGACGGCAGGCTGGTGGGTGTCCGCAAGGCTGCCCAGACCAACCCCGAAGAGTTGGTGATGCTGATTGTGGGCCACAAGCTGGCCGAGATGTACCCCAAAGCCCCGCAGCCCTCGCGAGCGGGGGCCATCCTCGAGCTAAACGCCTTGCGCACCCAGGACACTGGGCCGGTGAGCCTGCGCTTGCAACCGGGCGAGATGCTGGGCCTGACCGGACTCAAGGGGGCCGGACAGGTCTCGGTGGGACGGGCTTTGTTTGGCCTCGAGCCCGTCCTGAGCGGAAACATTCAGCTTCAGGGCAAACCCTGCGACCTCTCCAGCCCCCAGCGGGCCATGGAAGCCGGGATTGGTTTCACTCCCGCCAACCGGCAGGAAGAAAGCCTGGCCATGCCCCTGAGCGTGCGAGAAAACTTCTTCATGAACCCCAGCCTGCAAGGGGCCACCCCCCTGAGTCTCATCCGGCCCGCTCAGGAGCGCCTTAAAGCCGCCACCTGGGTAAAGCGCTACGGGGTGCGGCCCGCCGATGGCGAGCGCAGTGTGGACACCCTTTCTGGGGGCAACCAGCAAAAAGTGGTGATGGGGCGCTGGCTCGAGTTCTCGGGCCAGGTGCTGGTGCTGGAAGAGCCCACCCTGGGCGTAGATGTGGGCTCCAAGGCCGAGATTTATGGCCTGCTGGCCCAAGCCCTGGAGCAGGGCAAGGCGGTGGTGCTGGTCTCCACCGACTTCGAGGAAATCGCCAACCTCTGCCACCGGGCGCTGATCTTCAACCAGGGACAGATCGTGGCCGAGCTAAAAGATGCCGACCTGACCGTTCCGGCGCTGGTTCTTCATGCCGCGGGGGGACAACCCCGCCCGCAAAGCAGGTGAGATATGCAATCGCTCAAATCCGATGCCCTCGAGCCCGACCCCACCGAAATCCAAGGCAAAAGCCCCTGGCAGGTGCTGCTGCGCTATATCCCGGTGTATGGGCTACTGGTGATCACCCTTGTGCTGATCGGTTTATTTTCGGTACTGCTGCCCAACACCTTCCCTACTTTGCTTAACCTCCGGCTGACCTTATCCAGCCAGTCGGTGGTGGCGATGCTGGCCCTGGCCGCCATGATTCCGATGGTGGCAGGCAAAATTGACCTCTCGGTGGGCTACGGGGTGGTGCTGTGGGAGGTGCTGGCCATCAGCCTACAAACCGACCACCACCTGGCCTGGGGGTTGGTGATGGTTATCGTGCTGGTGCTGGGAGCCCTGATGGGCGTGTTCAACGCCCTGCTGGTCGAACTCGCCAAGATTGATGCTTTTATCGCCACCCTGGGCACCGGTACCGTGATTTACGCCATCGCCCTGGCCTATACCAGGGGTCAACAAGTCATTGGGCAGCTCCCCGACAGTTTCCTCAGCCTCGGCAATGGCAACCTGCTGGGCATCCCCATCTCGGCAGTCTATGTGCTGGTAATCAGCCTGGTGATGTGGGTGGTGCTGGAGTTTTTGCCAGTAGGGCGCTATTTGTACGCTATCGGAGCCAACCCCGAAGCGGCCCGCCTCAACGGCATCCCTACTCGCGCTTATATTGTGGGGGCTTTCGTGGCCTCGGGAATGCTCACCGCCCTGACCGGGGTGGTGCTGGCTTCCAAGCTGCGCATCGGGCAGATTGGGGTGGGGCTGGACTACTTGTTGCCCGCCTTGGTAGCAGCTTTTTTGGGTTCCACCACCATTCGCCCAGGGCGGGTCAACGTGTGGGGAACTATCATCGCCATGATTATCCTCTCGGCGGGCATCTCCGGCTTGCAGCAACTGCAAACCGGCGAGGCCAGTTGGGTCACACCCCTCTTCAACGGGGTAACGCTGCTGGTGGCTATCGGAATGGCGGGTCTGGCTGGGCGCAGACGGGTGCGCATCCAGAAAAACAGCGAGAACAACCCCCCCACCCAGCAGGCCAAACCCTAATTTCGGCCATGGCCCTGTTCAAGGGTATGGAGTTCAATTTCTAAGCCAAGGAGGCAGCATGAGGAACTGGAAAATCTGGTTAACGCTGGCGAGTGTAGGGGCAGCTTTGTCCTTGCAAGGGGTGGCTCAGGGTGAGGACATCGTGGCCAAAGCCAAGGCCTTTGTCAAAGATGCGGCCTCGAGGGCCGACCAGTGGACTGGCCCCACCACCGGCCCCAAGGCCCAGGCCGGGAAGACCATCGTTTATGTCTCCTCCGACCAGCGCAACGGCGGAGCCCAAGGCGTGGGCAACGGGGTGGCCGAGGCCGCCAAGGCCATCGGTTGGAACTTCCGGCTGATTGACGGGCAGGGCAGCGTGCAGGGCCGGGGAAACGCTCTGTCCCAGGCCATTGCCCTCAAGCCCAACGGCATCGTGCTGGGCGGCTTTGATGCCACCGAGCAAGCCGCCCTGGTTGAGCAAGCCAACCAGCAGGGCATTACCGTGATTGGCTGGCACGCCGCCGCCAAACCCGGCCCCATCGAAAGTCCTAAGCTCTTCACCAACATCACCACCCCCGCCCAGGACACTGCCCGTGCGGCAGCCTATCTGGCGATTGCCCAGTCCGATGGCAAGGCCGGAGTGGTGATTTTCACCGATTCGGCTTTCCAGATTGCCCTCGCCAAATCCGACGCGATGGCCGAAATCATCAAGCAGTGCAAGACCTGCACCCTGCTCGAGACCCGCGTGCAGTCGTTGGCCTCGGCCACCAAGGACATGCCCCAAGTCACCACCGCGCTGTTGCAAAAATACGGGGCCAAGTGGACCTATTCGCTGGGCATCAACGACCTCTACTTCGACGGGATGGTTCCGGCTTTGAGCGCGGCGGGAATCAAGCCCAGCGGGCAGCTCTACAACATCTCCGCTGGGGACGGCTCGGAGTCGGCCTACCAGCGGGTGCGCCAGAATGAGTACCAGTACGCCACCATCCCCGAACCCCTCAACCTGCAAGGCTGGCAGATTGTGGACGAGTTCAACCGGGCTTTCGCCGGGCAGAAGTCCAGCGGGTTCAATATTCCCGTGCATATCGTGGTACCCACCAACGTGCAGTTTGACGGCGGGGCCAAAAACCTCTTCGACCCTGATAACGGTTACCGTGAGCAGTACAAGAAAATCTGGGGCAAATAAACTCACCCTTGGGAAGCCGGGGCATATCGTGATATGCCCCGGTATAATTTGGTGAAGCATGGAAGGATTTGAAATCTACGACCCACGGTTCAAAGCACTCTTGCAACCTGGCAGCAGGCTCACCCGACTCGCTACGGGGGCCACCTGGAGCGAAGGCCCGGTCTACTTTCACGAGGACGACTCACTCATCTGGAGCGATATCCCCGGCAACCGCCTGCTGCGCTATAGCCAGAAAGAGGGCCTGAGCGAGTATCTCAAGCCTGCCCATTTCCAAAACGGGCACTACCGTGACTTACAAGGCCGCCTGATTGCCTGTTCGCACGGGGAAAGGGCCGTGGTACGCCTCGAGCCTGGTGGCACCTGGACGACCCTGGCAGACAGCTACCGGGGCCAGCGTCTCAACTCGCCCAACGACGTGGTGGTCAAGTCGGATGGCACTATCTGGTTCAGCGACCCACCCTACGGCCTGATTCAGCCCAATGAGGGCTACGGCGGCAGCCAGGAGCAGGCTGGGTGCTACGTGTATCGCCTCGAGCCTGAAACCGGCAAGCTGGACGCGGTAATCACGGATATGGACAAGCCCAACGGCCTGGCCTTCTCGCCAGACGAACGCATCCTCTATGTTTCCGACACCGCTGGTTCGCACGACCCCAAAGGCAACCACCATATCCGGGCCTACGACGTGCTGGAGGGGCGAACCACCGCCAACGGGCGCACCTTCGTGGTGATTGAGCCGGGCCTGCCCGACGGGTTTCGCGTGGACGTTCACGGCTACGTTTTTACCAGTTCGCAGGACAGCGTGCAGGTCTACGACCCTGCCGGGGTACGCTTGGGCAAGATTCTTGTGCCGGAGAAAATCGGCAACCTGACCTTTGGTGGGCCGCACAAAAACCGGCTCTATATCGCTGCTACCACCTCGATTTATGCTCTCGAGCTGAACACCCAGGGGGTTCAGCGACCATGATTGGAGCAGGTTCGACCCTGGCCTTTTTGGGCACGGGCCTGATGGGTAGGCCGATGGCCACCAACTTGCTGGGGGCGGGCTTTAGGCTGCGGGTCTGGAACCGCACTCGGGCTAAAGCCCAAGCCTTAGAACCCCTCGGGGCCGAGGTTTTGGACACCCCCGCCGAGGCTGTGCAGGGCGCGAGGGCAGTGCTGTTGATGCTTGAAAACGGGGCGGTGGTCAGCGAGGTGTTGTTAGGGCTGGGGGTGCTCGAGGTTTGTAGCCCCAACACCCTGGTTATAGACCTGAGTTCGATTGCCCCAGCCATCGCTCGAGACCACGCCCATCTTCTGACCTCCAGAGGCCTACGCTATCTGGATGCACCGGTTTCTGGCGGCACGGTGGGGGCCGAGAAGGGTACCTTGGCAATCATGGCGGGGGGCCTGGAAAGCGATATTCAGGAAGCCCAGGCGGTTTTTGCAGCCTTGGGCAAGGTTACCCACGTCGGCCCTCACGGGCGCGGGCAGTTGTGCAAGCTGGTCAACCAGAGCATCGTCGCCATCACCATCGGGGCGGTAGCCGAGGGGCTGTTGCTGGCCAGGGCCGGGGGAGCCGACCCGGTCAAAGTGCGCGAAGCCATCCTGGGCGGCTTTTGTCAGAGCCGTATCCTCGAGCTGCACGGCGAGCGCATGAACACCCGCAGTTTTCAGCCTGGTGGCACGGTAAAAAACCAGGTCAAGGACTTGAAGGCCGTGCTCGAGGTGGCCGCAGGGCTGGGCCTGAAACTCCCCCTCACTGAGCGGGTCTACGGCCTCTTTAGCGACCTGGCTGCCTCGGGTGGGGAAGGTCTCGACCACAGCGCCCTGCTCCTACAGCTCGAGGCCCTCAACGGAATATCATGACCGCGTGACGATCCCCCTGCATAGCCTCGAGGATACCCGCGCCCTGGCCCAGAAGCTGGCCCAGACCTTGCCCGAAGGCAATCTGGTATTGCTCACTGGGCCGATGGGAGCAGGGAAAACCACGCTGGTGAAATTCCTGGCCGAGGCCCTGGGCTTCCGGGGAGAAGTGACCAGCCCCACCTATACCCTGATTCACGAATACCCCACCGAGCACGGCCTGATCGTGCATATTGATGCTTACCGCATGGCCGACCAGGAGGAGCTATATAGCCTGGGCCTGGAGGACTACCTCCCCGAAGCGCGGCTGGTGCTGGTGGAGTGGGGCGACCCCAGAGTGTTTCCCGGCAGCCTGGAGATTCACCTCGAGCCCACCCAGACCGGGCGCACCGCAACCCTCAGGTCTCACGGGGCTATATTTCCGCTCGAGCGTTTTGCGGGAAAAGAGTCTCCGGGGTGAGGGCTGACGGTCTTTGCAGGGTTGATGTCCTTCATTCCAGCGGCAAAACTTCAGCGCTGCAGGATAGAGCGGTCTTCATAAGGTTTAACCCAACGGAAACTTTAGGAATTGCGTCCCAGATTGACAGCTGGCTCCACGAGGGGGTGGCCGTAGGCCATACGGGCTCTGCCCGTAACCTACTAACCGCGGGAGCCACCTGACCTTGCTTACTGCCTTATCGCCCAGGGCTATTGG
>JADMIM010000041.1 GCA_015478585.1 Thermaceae bacterium
TACGGGCCTCAAGCCTCTGTGGTTAGAGCGGTTTAGATGAACCTCTGGGTAGCAGACTTCTTGCGAGTTTATCTATCGCGGTTCTCTGATTTTTGCCACCCAGGGCGGCGGCAAAATACCCGATGAGTACATAAATAGGCCAAGGCTACCCCCAGATTCTTTTCGAAAACCGCTCTAAAAGCTGGAGTGGTCGTCCCGGACGTAGCTATTGGCTATAAGCTATCCACGACTTCTGCAAGAAGTCTATTTACAGTGCCGGTCTGAGCAGAGAACTGTGGTAAACCACCCGAAGCAGCGGAAAACGCTTATAGTGAATAGCGAAAAGCCCCATTCTGAGCTGGCCTGGATAGGCCAAGCCTCTGATACGTACTTGGCAACACGATTCCTCGAGCTGAGACCGGACGTATCAGAGCAGCATCCCGCTGGAGACACGGCTTTACGGTTATAAACCTCCCCCTTCAGAACTCTTCTGCCTTAGACTGGCCTAAATGTTTAGGCTGCCCCCCTTACACGACCTGGCTGCTCACCGCCGCCGGGTAGTGCTCATTTTGATGCCTTTGGGAGCGCTGGCTAGCCTGGCTGGGCGTTGGCTCAGCATCCAGGTCAACCCCTTTGATGCGGTGTTCGAGCCGCTCCTGGCCCTGGCCCTGAGCCTGTTCACGCTGCTGGCCTGGCGGCGCTGGGTCAGCCTGCGTTTTGTCGAGGCAGGGTTGGTCATGGTAGTGGCGCTTTATCAGTTGTCTGGCCTTTACTACTACGCACTGCAAGGTGATTTGTTCAAGTTGGGCCTGACCGCCACGGCCATGTGGTTTCCGGTGCTCTTTGCGCTGGCCTATCTAGCCATGACCCCCTCGGGGGCCGCACTATTTTCGCTGGGCTATTTCGTGATAGCGCTGCTGGCTCTTCCGAGTGGGTTTTTGGTGGGGCATCAGTTTGCCCCAGCAGCCATCAACTCGGTGGTGCAGTTTTATCTGGTTAACCTGGCCTACTTGGGCCTGATTGGCTTGTACGCCCGCTACCAGCGCGAACACGCCGCCCTCAAGCGCCAAGCCTCGAGCGACTTTCTCACCGGACTCGCCAATCGCCGCCAGGCTGAGGAACTCATCGAACTCGAGCTGCTGCGTTTCCAGCGCTATAAGGAACAATTCTCAGTGCTGATGCTAGACCTCGATCACTTCAAACAAATCAACGACCAGTACGGCCATAGCGTGGGCGACCAGGTGCTGCGCGAGTTGTCGCTACAGCTCTCGAGGGCCATGCGCGAAAGCGACAGCTTGGCCCGTTGGGGCGGAGAAGAGTTTATGGTTCTGGCTTCTGCAACCAGCTTGGCCCAGGCTGAGCAACTCGCCGAGCGGCTCAGCCTGGCTCTGAAGAATCAAGCCCTAGCTGGCAATCTATACATCACCATGAGTGTGGGCATCGCTGTGAGTGAGCCGGATGATACGGTAGAGCAATTGGTCTCGAGGGCCGACCGGGCCATGTATCAGGCTAAGGCTCTGGGGCGCAATCAGGTAGTCACGCACGGAGCTTATCGTCCGTAGGTGACGGTTACGGAACTCCAAACTCGAGCCACACCCCAATGCCCATACAACCGGTTTTATAAAGCAGGTTCAGGCCCTTGCCAGCGCCACTTTAGCCCGGTCAGCCATGCTGTAGAGCTTTTCTTTGGTAACGCTGAGCTTGCCCTCCAGCGCCAGCCCTTTCCCCTCTTCCCAGTGGGCGTGGTAGTGAATGTGCCCGCCAGGGACGCGAAAGGAGACGTGCTTGAGTTCGGCGTGGCGAGGTGAGACCGAGGCCAGGAAGAATGGCTCCCCGCGCTCATCAGAAAGCGAGACCGCCATGATGGTAGTGGGCACCTCGTAGGGTCGCTCCATGCGGTAGATAAAGTCGGGGAAGTCAGACTCCTTGGTGAACTGCACACCTTTTTCGGCGGCATATTCCTTCATCCAGTCCAGCACTTGAACCCAGGCTTTGTACAGCATCTCGTCGTGATGATGGTCAGCGGCACTCATGAGGCTCAGTTTACCCGAAATCTAAGGGATAATCTCGACCTCCTGGGGCAGCGGCACCAGCACCAGCCGCAGCAGGTGGCACTGTCCGCCCTTTTTCCGCAAATACTTCTGCCAGACTGCGTTTAGCTCGCCCTGTAGCGCTTTGGCATTGGCGTAGTCGAGGTAGAGCGCATCGTGAAAGCCGGTGAACACCGCAGATTGATCGAGGGCCAGCGGGTCATCACCCTCGAGCAGGCTCGAGCCCAGGCAAAACACTCCTTGCTCGTTGCGGTACAGGTGGTTACTCACCGGGACTTTATTGGCGTAGACGTAGTTGAGCCCCTGGTAGATTTGCTGTTCCCAGACAGCGTGCTGCCGCAGATAAGCCTCGAGCGAGAAGTCAGGATGGATGAGCAGCTCGTCCGCCACCGAGCGGTAGACCTTGACTGCACGTCCCCCACGCTGAATCTTACGTATCAGTTTGAGCAGTCCCAGACGCAAGTAGCGCCTCACAGCTCGTGCTATTGCTGCTGGGCGGGGTGCTGGTAGACCGCTTCTCGAGGCGCTCGACGATGATTTTCACCGACCTGCTGCGCGGAATCATCCTGGGTCTGGTGGTTGTGCTGCTACTCGAGAGACAAATCAGCATGAATTATCTGTTTGCGATGTATCTGGTTTTCGGCCTGTGCAGTGCGTTTTTCATGCCCGCCTCGGCCAGCATCATGCCGGAGATTATTTCCAAGCCATTGCTGGTCTCAGCCAACGCGCTACGTTCCTTCGCGGCGGAGTTCTGCGGCATCATCGGCCCGGCCTTAGTGGGCATCCTGATTGGCTTCGGAGGCTTGGCGGCGGGTTCGCTGCTGGCGGCTTTGGTGCTGGGGCGGCTGGGGAAAATAGGGCGGCGCGGCTTGGTAGCCTACCTAGCAATTATTGCCGACGGCATCGGGCTAATCCTGCTGGCTTGCGGGGCTGGGGTAGTCGTGCTGGCTCTAATCGGCCTCGCGGTGCGAGAGATTCGAGAGTTGAGGTAGGAGGGGCTCGAGCTGGGCGCGCCCTTTTGAATGGAATGCAAGGACGCAAAGACCCCCCTGTCTGTCGCCGAATCATGGTGCGGCACTTGACCTATGGCGACCTCGGATGGTTCCCCCTTCACGAAGGGGGGGGCTTTTTGTTACAAAGACGTGCCTGGCCTCCCCTTGGGAACGCAATTATCTGCATCTGTCCTACACGCTATTCTCGGCAAACCTCAGGGGAGGTGCCGAAGGCGGAGGGGTTGGCCTTTGACCCAGCTCATCACCCTCTGATACCCCCCCGACTTACTTCACTCTGTTCAGGACAAAAAACCGGTAGTATAAAAGTCCTGATGCGCATCGAAGACCTGCCACCCCTGCCCGAAAAACCAGGGGTGTACCTCTGGAAAACCGGGGCGACCATCATCTACGTGGGCAAGGCCAAAAGCCTCAAAGCTCGAGTGACCAGTTATTTTCATGCCGAGGGCAAGAGCCTGCGGATTTCCCTCGAGGCCACCCAACTCGACTTTATCGTGGTGCGCGACGAGGTAGAAGCACTGCTCTTAGAGGCCAACCTGATCAAGCAGTACCGCCCGCGCTACAACGTGCTGATGAAGGACGACAAACATTATCCCTTCCTCAAGCTGACCGGCGAGGAATGGCCCATGCTACTGGTCGTCCGCCGCGTCCAAGATGATGGAGCGCGGTACTGGGGGCCGTTCCCCGACGGCGGCGCGGTACGGCGCATCAAACGCCTGGTAGACCGGGTGTTCAAGCTGCGCAAGAACTCCGGGATCCCCTTCAAAAAGCGCCGCTTTCCCTGCCTCAACTACTCGATGGGGCGCTGCTTCGCGCCCTGTGTGGACAAGGCCGAGCAGGCCTTGTACGACGCGGAGGTGCAAAAGGCCGAGAACCTGCTGGATGGCAAGGTGGACGAGCTTTTCCAGGCTTTGGAGGCCCAGATGCAGGAGGCTGCCAAGGGCCAGGATTTCGAGCGGGCCGCCGAAATCCGCGACCAGATGGGGGCGGTACGCAGCTTCTTCGGAACCTTGCAGCAAGCCTACGACGTGGAACTGGGCGATCTGGATTTTCTGGGCTTTGCCAGAGCGGGGGACTATGCCATGCTCCAGCACTACCAGATGCGCGGCGGGCAGATGCTAGGACGCATCAGCCGCTTCGTGGAGGGAGTTAAGGAAGCCAGCGATGCTGAGTTGCTCGAGGCCTTCATGCGTGACTACTACTTGGAGGCCACTCCTCTACCCCCACTCGTCCTGCTGCCGTTTGAACTCGAGACCGAAGCCGCCTTCTCGCAGTTTCTCAGCAGCAAAGGCCGCAAGGTCGAGGTGCGCGTACCCCAGCGCGGCGACAAAACCCGGCTGGTTGAGCTGGCCCAGAACAACGCCCAGACCGCCCTCGAGTCCGAACTCAAGCTGCAAGAACGGCGCGGCAACCACCCTGGCCTGAAGGGGCTGATGGACGTGCTGGGCCTCTCGCGCAGCCCCTACCGCATCGAGGGTTACGACATCTCCAACCTGATGGGCGAGAGCGTGGTGGGCAGCATCACCGTGTTCGAGGGCGGGCGGCCCAAAAAGCAGGAGTACCGCCGGATGAAAATTAAGGGCCTGAAGGGCCAGCCTGACGATTTTTTCTCGATGGAACAGACCCTCACCCGGCGTTTTACCGGGAGCCTGGCAGAGAACATGGCGATGCCGGATTTACTGCTGATTGACGGCGGCATCGGGCAGGTGCGGGCGGCGCAGAAGGGTTTGCAGGCGGCGGGGCTCGAGATTCCCTTGGTCGGCTTGGCGAAGCGCGAAGAGACTCTGGTGCTCCCCAGCGGCAAGACCGTCGAGTTGCCGCTAACTCATCCCGCGCTGCAACTGCTGATTTACGTGCGCGACGAAACCCACAACAACGGCCTGCAATTTCACCGCAAGTTGCGGAGCGAGAAAACCCTCAAGAGCATCTTCGACGACATCCCCGGCATCGGCCCAGCCCGCAAAATGGCCCTGCTCAACCACTTTTCGACCCTCGAGGAACTCCGTGCGATGAGCGTGGAAGACCTTTCCAAGCTACCCGGCCTCGACAAGCGCAGCGCCCAGGCGGTGCTGAAGGCACTCAATCAAGCCCCGCAGGCGCTTCCACAAACGTAATCTTGTCGTCAGGCAGTTTGGTTCCAGTCAGAATGGTGGCGGGCTGCTGCGAGCGGTTGACCAGCATGTGGGCAATATCGTTCTCGCGGTTAAAGCCGATGAAGTTGCCGGGGGCCAACTCGGCCCACTCGTCGTCCAGCCACACCGAAGGATTTCCCTCCAAGACGTAGAAAATCTCCTCCTTGGCGCTGTGAAAATGAGGCGCGGAGGCTCGGCGACCCGGCTCCAAAACCTCCTGATGCACCAGCAAACTGTGGATACCGAAAGCATCGGATAAAGAGCGGTAAAGCGAGAGTTTTTCGCCGGTGCGGCAGGCCTGCATTTGGACGGGCTCGAGGTCAGCAATATTCTTGGGGCGAATCATGCGATGAGCCTACCCTGTGGCCCGCTCGGACGAATGAGTTTTCTAGGAACTCACCTCCTGTACTCACTTTTGATAATAGAGACTTCCTCGTCCTGAACCGGAGTTCTAGTAGCCCTGCTCGAGCCCCACCACATTCAACAGTGGCTCACCTCGTACATAGCGCCCAACCTGCTCCCTCGCCAGTTTGAAGCCGCGCTCCAAGAGCTTGTGCGTCGAACCCGCCATGTGTGGGGTAAAAAACACATCTGGCAACGACCACAGTGGATGCCCCTCGGGCAGCGGCTCGGGGTCGGTGACATCGGAGACAAAGCGGACGCGGTGGGCCTTGATGGCCTCTACCAGTGCTGCCTGGTCTACGGTTTTGCCCCGTCCCGCATTGACGAGCAAGGCACCCAGCTTCATGGCCCTGAGATGTTCAGCACCAAAGAAGCGGTCGGTTTGCGGGGTGAAGGGGAGCAGATTAATGACCACATCCGCTCGAGGCAATAACTCCAATAGGCTCGAGAAAGCATAAACGTCATCCCTGGCGGTTCTGGCGACCTTGAGGAAGCTGACTCCGAAGGGCTCGAGCCTCTTCTGCGTAGCCTTGGCAATCGAGCCGTAGCCCAGAAAAAGCACGGTGCTACCCTCTAAATCCCCCACCCAGCCATAAGCCCAGCGCCCCTCGCGCTGGGCATCACGGAACTCGGGAAACTTTTTGATTGCGCCCAATATCGCCCCTACGATCCACTCCGAAACCGGGATGTCGTGAACCCCTGCCGCGTCGCAGAGGATGATGTGAGCAGGCATTTTGGGCAGAATCCAGTCCACCCCGGCAGTCAGGGTCTGTACCACTTTGAGTGATTTCAGCTCGGGCAACACGGCGAAAAAATGCTTGGCCCCGCCGTAAGGGGCCACTGCGAACTCAGCTTGTAGGGCTTTTTCGGATAGCGTGCCCTCTTTGGGCAGATAGGCAATCTCGACAGAATCCGGCAAACCTTGCAGGTGTTGAGGGTCGGTTTCTTCAGGCATGAGCAGAATCATGAAGCCATACTAACAAGGGCGCGGGTCAAGAACCGACCCCCCGACCTTGCCGAGCGCCCTGCGATTTCGTACACGCCTACCTCCTCACAGTGCCCCCCTACGAGCAGGGGGCGGCTAAAGGTAGCAGGTCTTCACCAAATCGCTGACGGCCCCGCAACTGGTGGGGGGTCTGTTTTTGCCTTTGCGGTCAACCCTAAACGGTCAACAGTTAACATCTATACCCCTTCCCACTGTTCCTTAGTAATCTCCATCGGCACGAACTCGGGCTTGGGGTTGAAGCCGAAATTGAAACGTGGGGCCATAGAGGCAGCCACAAAGCGAAAGCCCGCTTTCTCAAAAGCCCGCTGTGCCCGCAGGTTGTGCTTATAGGTGCGCAACTTGACTTTTCGCAGGCCCATTTTGGTGAAAGCATAGGCCAGTACAGCTTTTACCGCATCGCTACCGTAGCCCTGGCCCCAGCGATCTTTGGCCCCAATCAAGATACCCAGGGTAGCCTCGGTGCGGGAGAGTTCATAGAGTTCAACCGTGCCCAACCATTCGCCTTTCTCGTCCAGGATGCCAAATCCCAACCGGTCTCCGCGCGAGACCTCCCCCATCACCACCCGCTTAAACAGCCAGACCGGCATCTTAAGCGGACGACTGCCATTCCACTCGGCAATTTCCGGGTCGCGGAAGCACTCGTAAAAGCGCCGCCATTCCTCCTCCGAGAGGGTGTCGGTAAATGGCTTTAGCGTGACCTGACCGCTCCTGGGCCAGGCATCGGAGATCAACACATTAATAGCATAGCGCGAAAGGGCCAACCAGGTGTAGGGAGGCATCGTCCAGGCTAGTTCTGCCTGAACATCAAGCACGCCAACCGAAATATCGCGGTTGTCACCGTGGCCTTACCCTAGCCTCGAGGAACAAAAGACAAAGCCGGAGAAGGGTTTCTCCGACTTTCTCGCCCTGGTGGTGGGCCGTGTAGGACTCGAACCTACAACCCACTGATTAAGAGTCAGTTGCTCTACCGATTGAGCTAACGGCCCAGGCGAACGGCATATATTCCGCCGAGAATCGCAAAGGTTAAGGTAGCGCGAGGAGGCCCTTCTGTCAAGGCTGTCCTACCTCTACGGGCTCTTTGCCCACTCCCTACTTCCCAGCACCGACCTTGACCCTACCCAAACGTTTTTTGAGTTCCTCAGCCACTTCCCTGGGGGTCGGAACCCGCTCGGGGTCGCCCTCGGTCAGAAAGGTCAGGGTGGCGATATAGGCTTCCCCCAGAGCTTTGGTCAAGGTGGCGGCGGTGGTGGCATTGACCGTAGCGCCAATCAAGGAACCCAGCCCCGGAATTAGCTTTGCCAGACCTCCAGCTACGGTGCGCCCGACCAGTGTTGCCCCCAAAGTGCCTACCAAGCTACTGAGCAAGGTGATAAAAAAACCCCGCTCGAGGTTGAATCCCCAAACCCTGGTAATCCCACTGAGCATGGCGACTTGTACCCCCGAAATCAACACCGCGTCGCTGAGGGGAATGGGCACGGTGGCGGCCCCCGAAGCCGCCAGGGCAGCCCTGGTCACTAGGGCTCTGGCGACTTCCTGCTTGGCTACGATGTTAGCTTTTTGCGCCGCAGCAAAAGCCGCCCTTACCCCTTCGGGCAACACTTCCATAGACCGCCTTACCAGTTCGTCCAAGCCATATGCCCCAAACATCACTCCCCCGCGCAAGGGCATATCCAGCGCCAACACCGGAATGACAAACCTGGCCTGAGGAATGAGCTTTTCCACCTCGCTGGAAAAACCGGGCTCCTCTACGGATTTGGTCACCACCACGATGACTGGAATTTGTTTTGCCAAGGTCTGCGCGAGCAACACCTCGGCCTCCTCGACGCGCTTGGTAGACTCCGGTATACAGACCCAGGCCAGGTGGATATGCTCGAGGGGGTCAGGGTTTTTGGCCCGCGAACCAACCAGCCTGACGATCTCCTGAGCGGTGGCGCTATAGCCCGCTACCTCGAGGCCCTTGGTATCGAAGATATACACCGGCAGACCCGGCTTGCTGATTTCCTGGGTGTGCTGGGTAACTGGACGGCCTACCCCGGTCTTTGCCAGCTCTCCTTGAAAAACGGCATTGATTAAAGTACTCTTACCCACTCCCGTTTTCCCGACCACCACGATATTAACCTTACCTATACCCCGAAAAATGCCCGCCGCACCTTCTTTAAGAAAATCGAGTAGTTCTTGATCGGCGCCAGTGTTCTGCGACATGCCTACAGGGTAGAGGATGCCGAATAGTGCCATTGTGGTTTTGGTGGGCTGTCCTCAAGCCCAGTGCATTGACATCAGGTGCTCGAGAGGGCAAACTGTACACTTGGATTAACCTCAGAGCCAACCCTCTGGGCGTAGTCGAGCAACGGGGAGTAGCGCAGCTTGGTAGCGCATCTGCTTTGGGAGCAGAGGGTCGCTGGTTCGAATCCAGTCTCCCCGACCAAGCGCTGCACGGCAGCGTGTCGTACCTCGAAAGTCCTACCCTAAAGCAAGGGGCGTAGGATGTAGAGCGTAAGACCCCCATGCGGGAGTAGCTCAGTTGGTAGAGCACTAGCCTTCCAAGCTTGATGTCGCGAGTTCGAGCCTCGTCTCCCGCTCCAAAAACCCCACCTTTCGGTGGGGTTATTTTATTTCGATTTGCAAGACATGCCAGGATTTTTAGAAGGCAGTGCGATAGGATCCTTCTATGAGCGAAGCGGTTCTGCCCAACAAAGAGCAGGTTTTGGAAGCCCTCAAGGTAGTCAAGGATCCGGAAATCCCGGTTAATGTTGTGGATCTTGGATTGGTGTACGACGTGGAGGTAAAAGAGGAGGGTTTGGTAGACATTACCATGACCCTCACCGCTATTGGCTGCCCTGCCCAAGATATCGTCAAAGCCGATGCCGAGATCGCCGTGATGCGCCTCGAGGGAGTAAATTCGGTCAACGTAGATTTTATCTGGAGCCCCCCCTGGTCGCCCGACAAAATGACCGAGGACGGCAAGCGGCAGATGCGGATGTTCGGGTTTAATGTGTAGGTGGAAAACAATTGACCACCCCTGCCGTATCGGCCTGGAACCGACTCCGGCAGAGCTATTTAAGCGTCCCTAACACAAAAGGATGCTTATTCATGAAAACCGTCCTAGGCTTTTGGCTCGCTGTCGGCAGGTTTGGACTCTGTTTTGCCCTCGAGCGGCTCCTCCCGCACTACCTCGAGCTTGACTTGCGCCACCAAGGCCGCCAGGGCTCCCACGGCAGCCCAGATGGGGGCCGCCAGGGCCACCACCCCACCACCCAATACCCCCAGGGTCATGGGCATGGTGAGCAATTCGTGACCGTCTTTGGAGCGAATAATCACTCGCCGCACGTTGCCCTCAGCCACCAAATCCCTCATACGGTCTACAAGTTGGTTGCCAGCAACCCCAATTTCCTCGACCCAGGTACGCTTTTTCTCGGGCTCTTGGGGGGCTTGAGGGGTGGTTTCATTATCCGTCATACCGCACCTCCAGATCCAGCTTAACTTTTATCGGATAGAAGCCCATGAGGATAAAAGGAGCTTCACGTCCTAGACAGCCTCCAAGGCCAGGACCACCGACCCGCCCGTGCCGTGGCAAATGGCTGCCAAGCCCCTCTGCTTTTTGTAGGTATGCAGGGCGTGAATCAGGGTGGTCAGGATACGCGCTCCCGAGGCTCCGATGGGGTGGCCCAGGGCAATCGCACCCCCATGAACGTTGAGTTTGTCCATCGGTACATCCAGCAGGCGGTTGAAGAGGATGTTGTTGAGGGCGAAGGCTTCGTTGTTCTCGAATAGATCGAAGTCGGCGACTTCCATCTTCAGTTTGCCCAAAAGCTTTTTGACGGCGGGGACAGGAGCCTCGGGGAAGCGCCAGGGCTCACCAGCCGCCCAGCTCGAGCCCAACACTTTAACAATCGGCTTCAGGCCGTATTTCTCGACGGCTTCACCACTCGCTAGAATCAGCGCTGCCGCGCCATCGGAGATTTGCGAGGCGTTCCCGGCGGTCAGCACCCCGTCCTTTTTGAAAGCTGGCCGCAACGCAGCGAGGGATTCGACGGTAGTCTCGGGGCGCACACCTTCGTCCTTCTCGAACCTCTCCACCCCTTTGCGGGTCTTAATCTCGACAGGAACAATCTCTTTACTAAAGTGACAAGACTCCTGGGCCTTCAAAGCCCGCAAATTCGACTGTAAGGCCACCGCATCGAGTTCGGCTCGGCTCACGCCGAATTCTGCCGCCAGCCGCTCGGTCTGGTCGCCCATGGCTTCGCCGGTGAAGGGATCGGAAAGCCCGTCGCGCTGCAAAATGTCCTGGAGCCCTTCGGGCGCACCCGCCAGGTATTTGTAGCCCCAGCGGGCCCGGCTGCTAAGATAAAAACCTGCCCCGCTCATGCTTTCTATGCCGCCCACCAGCACCAGGTCGGCATCCTCATTCTTGATGGCAAGCGCACCGCTAGCCGTGGCCTGCATCCCCGAGGCGCACACCATGTCTACCGCGTAGCCGTCTACGGTGTTGGGAATCCCGGCCTGTATGGCCGCCTGGCGCGGCGGGAGCTGCCCTTGCCCAGCGCGTAAGACCTGCCCGAAGACGTACAAGTCCAGGTCTGAACCCTTTATGCCGCAGCGCTCGAGAGCCGCCCGCATCACGTGCGCTCCCAGGTCTACGGGGGATAAATCTTTGAGCGCCCCGCCAAACTTACCTATTGGGGTGCGCACCGCCGACACCACAAACACCTCGCGCATAGCTGCCTCCATCCGCTATAGTACGGCTTTTGGGGGGGATAAAGGTTAGCTAAACCAACTCCCATCTTGAGCGCGTTGTAGGCTGTAAAAGTTATGAAAAAGTACCTCGAGCTGGTGGATGGCAATTCTTCCAAGTTCTGGGAAATCGAACAACAAGACAATCAATTAATCATTCGCTACGGGAAAATTGGCTCGAGCGGGCAAACTATTGAAAAAGCCTTTTCTGATGCCGAGGCCGCGCAAAAAGAGTTTGATAAGCTCCTGCGCGAGAAAACCAATAAGGGCTACGCCGAAGTCACCCAAAGTGGCGAGATTCTCTCGGCCCAAGACTTCCAGCCAATCACAGTATCCCAAGCTGCCCCCCCAACTTGGGAGATGCTGGCTGAGCGCTTCAATCCGGTGTTCGAGATGCCCTTCGGGGACTTCGCCGACGAACTGAGCGAGATTCGGCTGTATGAGGCCGACACGGGCGGCAACGTGCATTTTCCGGGGGATTTCGTGCTCGAGGGCTGGGAGAGCAGCGACAAAGATTTTAATGCGGTCATCGCGGGCAATCTGGTAGTAGACGGCAACCTTCGCCTGGGCTCGGAAAGCATCGGGAACTTCGTGCTGGTGATGGGAAATGTGAAGGCCAAGGCCATCACCCTTTCCGGCACGGTGAGCCTGGACGTGCGCGGGAGCGCAAAGGTGCAGCACGGTATTTGGGGGATGTACGGCGACGACGGCTACTTGAGCATCTCCGGTGATGTGACCACCCCGGTGGTGCTCAACACGCTATATTTCAATATGGCATTATCGGGCAAGGTTAAGGCGGTGACGATTGACACTTCCTATGGCGACCTGGATGCCGATTTTGACGACGACGATGTGGAGAACGCCCTGGTGAACGCGGGGCTGGAGCCCGAAGGTGGGATGGACGCACGCAAGGTTGCCAAATATCTGCGCGAGGGCAAACCGGTCTTGAAGAAGGGGGCCAAGTCAGCGCGGGTGCTGGTACAGGAGGAGTTGGAACGGCTTTCCAAGTCGGGCCAGCCCACTGAAGAACTGGACTTGAGCAACAAGAAGCTCGGAGCCTTTCCCAAACTACTCACCACCCTGAGCACGCTAAAAAAACTCAACTTGAGCCATAACGCCATCAAGGTGCTGCCGGAGGAAATCGGCAAACTCGAAGCCCTGCGGGTGCTAGATGCTTCCAACAACGACGGCCTGGTTCTGCCCGAGAGCATCGGCAACCTGAAGAGCCTGAAGGTGCTGAAACACGACTACAACCAGGGCTTCAAGCTGCCCGAAAGCTTTGGCGAACTCAAGGGTTTGGAAGAACTCTCGCTCTACCAAAACAGCGGCGGCAAGCCCCTCGAGTTCCCCCAGGTTCTCACCGAGCTAAGCGGCCTGCGCAAGCTGGACATCGGCAGCAACTCCTTCAAGAGCCTCCCAGAAAGCTTTTTGAAGCTGAAAAACCTCAAGGAGCTGCGGCTGGATGCCAGCCTGTGCTATTTGGACAGCCTGCCTGACCTCTCCCAGCTCAAAAAGCTGCGGGTGCTGCACGCCGACGGCCTTACCTCCTACACCACCCGGCCCAAACCCAAGCAGAGCCTGCTGAGGTCGTTTTTCGAGATAGCCAGCCTCGAGGAGTTGTACATTGACCATCACAACCAGGAAGAAGATCGCTTTGATGACGAAGGTTTTCAGGAGCTTTTGCAAAACCTCAGCCACGACCCCGAACGCCAAGCCGAAATTAGGGCGATTTTCAAGAAGGATCCGAGCACCCTTCGTTGGACAGGCATCTCCCGTCCTGACCTGATCCCAGAACACCTGGCTGGAATATCCAAGCTCAAGAAGCTGAAAAAACTCGACCTCTCCTTCAGCCGCCTCGAGCACCTACCCGAGGAGATTTACGGCATGGGTACACTGCAAGAAATCAACCTCCAGTACAATCACCTCTCCAAGGCCGAGCGCGAAAGAGTCGCCCAGGCTTTCCCCAACACCAAGATTGACTTCCGCAACAACAGCTCCAAGGACAAGGCCGACGAACCCACCGAGACCGGGGTCAAGCGCAAAATGGTGGAGCTGGTCAGAAAAGCCAATGAAAAGCGCCATTCCCCGCCCTACCTCGAGGCACTCAAGCTCTACGACCAGGCGCTGAAAATGTTCGACTCCGGCGAGGTGGCTGACGACTACAACTTCATCTATATCCACTATTGCAAGACATGGATTTACGGCCACCTCGCCTACCGCCCCAACAACCTGAGTGAGGCCGATATACAGCGCTACAAAGACCTGGGGCTGGCCGAGGCCAAGCTCTGCCTCGAGCTGGTTCCGGCCAATGCCCTGGTCTGGCACTATACCGACGAAGGGCAGTTTCACCAGGAGGTCATCCGCTATACCAGCAACACCGTGGCCTGGCATCTCTACGAACACGCCCAGCCCAGCGATACCCAAAGCCTGGAGGCCATCGAGCGCGGGGTAGCCTTCGCCCATGAACCTCGCTACTACTACCTCCACGACACCAAGGTGCGCATTTTGAGCAAGATGGGCTGCACCGACCAAGCCTACCGTATCGTGCAGCGAATTTTGCAAGCCGGGCCGGACTTCGGCGACTTCCAAGACTTGAAGAAGGACAAGGGCTACAAGAAATGGCTGAGCCAACGAGGTTGAGGCTATGAACACCCCACGAATCATTTCCCTACCAGAAGCCCATCAAATCATCCAGAGCCAACCCGAATCTTAGGTGCGAGGCGAAGCTCTAGAGCACCTGGAAGCCTTTGGCGAGTTTGTCGAAGAAGGCGATGCACAGATTGTGCTCTACCAGGGCGATACCACCCTGGTAGAGCTGGCGGTGGGGAGTGATATCGTGCTGGTAAACGGCAATCTGAGCATAGAAGACACCCTCGAGGACTGCCACGGCGTGGATTGCTCGCTATTGATCGTCCTGGGGAATGTGGTAGCTCGCAACCTGATCAACTACTCGCAAATCTGTGTCACCGGCAATCTGACTGTACACCAGGTGATTATCGCCAACTCGCTGTGCGATTACAGCCTGGACGTGGGCGGAAACCTACAGGCCGAGACCATCCTCGAGCACGGGCAGTGGTTCGACGTGAAGGGCAAGGTTCGAGCAGACTTTATCTACGCCTGGCACAGCAGCCGCGCCCGCAAGGGGGTGCTGGGGACCAACCTCAGCACCGAAGATTTGGTGGATGCAATCAAGGATGATGGCAACCTGGATACCGGCAAGGCCATTGACTATCTAATGCAGGGGAACACCGTTTTCCACAAACCCTAGAGCGGTCTTGAAACCACCAGGAGATTTTTCTAATACCCCTACAATCGCTTCCAATGCCTTGAAAATTTTTACCCCAAGGGCTGAGTCAAGCCATATAATTTATTTTTTGGAGGACTTACCCGCTTCATTGGCTACTGCAGCAGTTAAACCGATTGCTAGCACGGCTAGCCCAGCAATCAGTACCCACGTCGGGACATTCAACGCTTGTGCTACAGCATTCAAAACCTCGAGCGTAGGGTTGGTTTTCCCACGCTCCATCTGGGATATCTGCGCCTGAGATAGACCTGAAACCTCTGCCAACTTCTTTTGACTGAAATGTGCTTGCTTTCGCAACTCACGGATAGTCTGTCCTATACCTTCTGCGTTGGGGTGGACTTCCATATCATTATAATTATACTTTTTATCACCGAATTGTCAAAACACTGCCTCAAGTAAACTCAATCATTGACTAAATAGGGGGTCTGGAGTATTATTCTAATGATAGAAAGGGGGTACATTATGAAAAACAAACAATTAAGAGAAGTCGAGCAGGAGTTGAATAATGTACGTCAGCTCTTCATGCTAGGGGCAATGGCAATAGGAGTCGTTCTGGTAATTCTGCGCTATGCTGATAGATAGCAAGGCTTGGTTTGTTAGACTCTAGACCATTAAGGTCTAGAGTTTTTAATCGCTAAAAGGTGTGCTCGGTTGTGTCTTTACCGTTGCCGAAGGCTTTATCTAAAGCAGGGAAATAGCGTTTTCCACAAACCCTAGCTACGGTTGGGATTCCTTGAGTTCGACCTCGAGCCCGCCGAAGTTCTCGCTCTGGTAGAGTTCCACGTCCCCCACCCGCTTGGCTTCTAAGAGCGAGGCAAACGCCACGGTCTGCTCGGCCCAACCCTTGAAGGGAAGCCGCGAGAACAGGCTCTTCCCCACCCCACTCAGAAAGCCGCGAATCCGCTCCCAGGCTTCGCGCAGGCCGAAGCGTTCAGGCTCCAAGAGCAACTCGGCCCGCCGGGCGAAAGGCTCGGCGGCTCGCACCAACACCTCTACTCCCAGCTTGCGCAAGCGGCGGTCACGCGGCAGCGGTGGTGCCGGAATCGGCACGATTCTGGCCCGCTCGAGGGCCCGTCCCTGCAAAAAAGCGATAGCTTCCTCGAGGGCCAGCAGGGTCTCGAGAAAAGTGGTGGGCGCTTCGCTGTCTTCCTCTTCTTCGACCACAATCGGCGCGGGACGCTTGGCGAAGGCCCGCAGCTTGAACAAAATCAGCCCGGCCAGAATCGGTAGCAACTCACTGCGCTCGGCAAGCCCCAGCGCCCGCACCTGCGCCAAGGCTTGCTCTACCAGCTCCAGCACGGGTAAATCGGCAGGGGCGATTTTGCCTCCCCGCACAGCTTGGGAGAGTTCACTGGGCGAGCCGCTGAAATTGGCGAAGGCGAGTTGAATCATGCTTTGGATTTGGTGTGCCTGGGGAGCAGCCCGAACTTCTCACGCACCTCTTCCATGGTAGCTTTGGCGATGGCCCTAGCCCGCCGTGCGCCGTCCTCGAGCGCGTCCAGCACCCGCTCGGGGTTGGCCCGCAGGGCATCGGCTCGTTGGCGGATGGGCCGAAGTTTTTTCATCATCTCCTGCATCAGGAGTTCCTTTACCACCAGTGTCCCCACCCCGCGCCGGGCGTATTCCTGGCGCAACACTGCCACCAGTTCGGGGGCGGCGAAATAGCTCAGGAACTTGAACACCACGCTGCGTCCCGGATCGCCGGGGTCGGAGAGGCGGATGCGGGCCGGGTCGTCGGGCATGGTGCGGATTTTGGCCCAGATACTGGCCTCATCCTCGAGTAGCCCGATGGTGTTCCCCACCGACTTGCTCATCTTGGCCTTGCCGTCTACACCGGGAACCCGCGGGGCATCCTGGTTGAGGTAGGTTTGCGGCTCGGGAAAGGTCTCGCCGTACTCCAAGTTCCAGCGGCGGGCGATTTCGCGGGCGATTTCGAGGTGCTGGGTTTGGTCATCACCCACTGGCACGGTGTCGGCCTTATAAATCAGGATGTCGGCGGCCATCAGCACCGGGTACATCAAAAGCCCCGCCGGAACCGACTCGAGCTTGCTGGCTTTGTCCTTGAACTGCGTCATCCGGGTCAAGTCGCCGTAGGGGGTCTGGGTGGTAAAAATCCAGGCCAGTTCGGTGTGCTCGGGGACGTGCGACTGGGCAAACAAAATCACCTTATCCGGGTCTAAGCCCGCCGCCATGTTGACCAGAGCGGCCTCGAGGGTGCGCTGGGCCAGTAATTGCTTATCGTAGGCCGCCGGGTTGGTGGGCGCGTGGTAATCCACGATGCAGTAAATGGCCTCACGGCCCAACTGATTGCCCAGAGCGACATAGTTGACCATGGCCCCCAGGTAGTTGCCGATGTGGAGGTCGCCGGTGGGCTGGATGCCGGAGAAAACCCGTTTCACAAGGGTAAGGATACTAAAAGCAGCGAACCATGAGCAATGAGGTATATAACCCTAGGGGTGGGCCGAGGTTTGAAGTCTAGAGCGGTTTTCAGAAAGCATAGAACCCTCCAGCCCGCCAGAAAGACCCTACCCAGCTCATTTTTTGCCGCCATGAGTCGCAGTAAAAATAGCGAAAACCGCGATAAAGCCTACAAGGGTTGCATCCGCGCTTCTGGATCAGGGCTGTGGCATAAGATGGGAAAGCAGCCAGGGCTGGCATTATGATTCGGGCGCAGATTGGTGAAATTGAACTAGGTGACTTGCTGCGAAGCCTCGAGAGCAACAAGCGCAACGCCATCCTGAGCGTCACTTCTCCCACCGCGCAGGGCCGTATCCACCTGCGTGACGGGCGCATGGCCTACGTACAAACCACCCCAGGGCCACACCTGGGCGAGTATCTGGTGCGCTTCGATTACCTGACTCTGGGGCAGGTGCAGACCCTGGTGCGCTCGCAGCAACAGGAAAATCCCGGTACTCCCCTGGGTTATCTAGCGCTGAAACAGGGTTTCATCAATGAGGATGAGCTAAACGATGTGTTGCACGCGCAAATTCTCGAGGCCCTGGCAACCCTGCTGGGCCAGCACGAAGGCGAAATCGTACTCGAGCCGATGCCGGTGAATGCTTCTCAGGTGCTGCTACCCGGCGTGGCGGACACCAGCACCATGCTTATCGAGTCGCTACGGCGGCTAGACGAATGGATGCGGGGCAGGGTCGAGCCCAGCGCGGTCTTGCAACTCGTCGGCGACCCCACCCGGCACGCCCTCTCACCCGATGCTTGGAGCGTCCTGGAGCGCGTAGACGGGCTCAAGCGGGCCCGTTCAATCGCCCTCGAGTGCGATTTGCCCGAAGAGCAGGTCTACCATGTGCTCTTCGAGCTAACCAGCCGGGGCCTGCTGAGTGAGGCCGAAGTCCGCCCACAAGACCCTCTGGTTTTGGTATTGAGCGACTCCATGTTGGTGCGGCGTTTGCTGCTGGTAACGCTCGAGCGCGCACGCTACCGGGTCTTGTTGCCGCAGGATTTGGACAGCGCCAAACGCATGATTGAGGGCCTTAAGCCTCAGGGAATTCTGCTCGAGGGTGAGGGCTTCGCCGACAAAGCCCGTCAGCTACGGGCGCTGCCCAACGGTCGTTTTCCGCCCATCTGGGTGCTGGCCGACCAGCCCCCTCGGGGGCTATGGGTACGCACGCTGCGGCTGAGCTATATTGCCAAGCCTTTCTCAGAAACAGGCGTGCTGGAGGCATTCTCGGCCATCAAGCGGACAATATGAAACTTCCTTATACTGCTACACCCTCGTGTTGCAGCAGCCATTTCTTAATGCCTTCGCGCCCCATAAACCCGCCCAAGCGCCCATCGGCGTGAATCACCCGCTGGGCTGGAACCAACAAAAACCAAGGGCAAGCCCGCATCCCGGCTCCAACGGCCCTAGGAGTGAGGGCCAGGCCCCGGCCCATGGCGGCATAGCTACAAGTTTGGCCATAGGGAATCTGCCGCACGGCTTCGTAGAGGGCAATGCGGCGAGCCTCGGTTTCACCATAGTCGAGCGGCAGGTCTAAAAAGCTCTCCCCCCTGCGGGCAAAATAGCCTTCCACTCGGCTCGAGAAGGTCTCGAGCAGTTTATTGGGCCGCTCTCTCAGATCTCCCAATACCAGCAGGCGAACCGCAGATATTCCCTCGCGGCTGGCCTCGGCGTAGAGGGGGCCGATGGGTGTGGGTATCAACAGGCTGTACATCAGTTTTCGGCGCGAACCGCCGAGCTGACTCGAGTAATCTTGGTGCGCCGAATCTCGCGGCTGATGGCTCCTTCCATCAGCAAATCCAGAAACTTCATCATCTCCTCGCGCAGACTGCGGCCCGGTACATAGGCAGCCCAGCGTAAGAACGAGAGCAGATATACGTCGGCCAAGGAGCGGGAAATGCGCTCGAGAGACATATCCTCACGTAGCCTTTTGCGCAGCTTCAAAGGTCGCAAAATATCGGCTACCAGGTCGCCCAGCAAAAGGGCCTCGAAGGCCACCTTGGCCCGCTCGGGGTCGGGGTTGAGAAACTCGTAAGCCAGCGGCGAAAGCAAGGCCCGTTCACGCTCGCTAACTTCGGCCAGCCGTTCCCATAAACGTTGCAGCACGTCCAGGGGTGGCTCACCCTGGGCCAACTCACCCATCGCCCCTTCGCGCAGCTCAGCCAGCATCTGTGCGCCAAAGTCCAGCAGTACAGCTTCCTTATAGGCGTAGTAGTTAAAAAACGTACCTCGACTAACGTGGGAGGCCTTGGCAATGTCGGTAGCGGTAGTCTCGTGGAATCCCTTCTCCCGAAACAGAGCGATCGCGGTGCTGAAAATGCGATACCGACGACGCTGTTTTTGCCGCTCCCGCAAGCTGAGCATGTACCGAATTGTACCGGAGTCTGATAGGTTATGCCAGTCACCTTTTGAACTCGGGGGAAAATCCGGCTGGAAACACTTCTGTTAGAACGGCTGGTGAGAAGCATTGAACTGAGGACACAACTTAAAAGACCGTCGTACGTCTAACATCCAACGCGAAAAGCTAAAGGCAAGATACAAAATACCAAGGCTTAAAGCTACACCAGGAGGGCGTTTTTGCTCTATCAAAAACATCGTCTGGGACGCAAGATGCATTTGAGATGGCTGCTGTAGCGGCACTCGAGCAGCGGCAAATACTCAGGGTTACGCCTGCCCAAACGGGAGTTGTGTATGCAGAGAAAATCTATTTTCAAAGTAGCATTTGTACCGCACTTGGCAAAGCCAATTGACCCTTGAGACACGCCCTCCCAGCGGCTCGAGCCGTAACGCTTGACGCGCTAGAAGATTACGGCTTCACGGTGTAGCATGGGTTCTTAGCGTAGCGGAGCAAAACTCTGCGGGAAGAGAAGTGAGAATGAGAATAGCGCTATTCATTGACGGTTCCTACATGTACGACGCGGCCAAGCGGCTAGGCTGGAACATAGACCACCGCAAGGCGATTGGGGTTTTTGCCAAACCCGAAGACCTCTACAACGCGTTTTACTACGCCCCTGTGACCGATGCCAACGACGAGCGACAGCAGAAGTTCCTCGATGCGCTGGTGTTTATGGGATACACCGTGCGTAGCCGCGAAGCCCACGGCGACCCCCGTTTCGAGGCCATGATCGCTACCGATCTGCTGGTAACAGCCCCTCGCTGGGATCGGGCCGTGGTGGCGAGCGGCTCTGGCGACCTGGCCCATACCTTAGCGGCTTTACGGGCACAGGGCAAGGAAATCTACCTGCTCGGCGTACCCGAGCTAACCGACCTCGAGCTGCGCAACCAGTCCGACCATTTCCTCGACCTGCGCGAGCAGCAAAGCGGACTCGAGCGCACGGGCGGCGGGCGGCGGGCCTATCCTGTGGTCAGCGAGGAGGCAGCCAGCGAACAACCGGAGGAAGCCAGCTCGGCTAACGGCCTGATGGAAAAGCTGGATGAGGAGTTGTAAAACCTAGAGCCCAAACCGCGATAAAAGCCAGCAAAACTACAGGCCCGAGCGTTCCTGCCTCGAGCCTGTAGTTTTGCTGGGCTCGAGTGTTAGCCAGCTTGCGCAACGCCCAGGGGGGGTGCGCTATCCTAGGGCTTGGATTATGGCGACTTCGCCACGGCGCATTACCTGGAATATCCGCCTGCATCGCCTCTCATGGATTTCACGCTGGCGACGGGGGTTATGGCTCGCGCTGGTGGCCCTAAGCTTGGTTGTGGCCCTCTCCTGGCCTATCCCAACCCTACAAGACCCACCCGAAAACCCCAGCCTGCGGCAAATCTGGAGCTATTTGCCCACAGCCCGCCGGGAGGCTCTGGTGGAACGCTTCCTCGAGGTCAAGGGGGCGGCTAGCCTGTTGATGGATCAAGAGGGGGTTCGGGCGGTGAGCAGGGTGCTGAGGGCAGAGTTTCTCAACCAAGCCCTACACCGCCCCGCCACCTACTCCGACCCTGGGGCGGCGATGGACGAAGCCTGGAACTGGCTGGCAGCTATCCACGCCCTCAAACGCGGCGACTACCCCGACCTCAAAGGCTTGCCAATAGCTCCCCAATACGTCTTACCCTTCCAACTCGACCTCACCAATGCCGCCGCCGCCATGCGCCTGCCCAAGGGTATCCTGGCAGCCATCGTAGACAACGAGCAGATGGGGGGAGACAAGGCCCTGGGCCTCTCGAGGGGAGTCCGCGAAGTAGCCGATCAACTGGCGGAAAACCTGGCTAAAAACGCAGGCTCCTCGGGGGGAGCTGGGCTGGTTTCCCACACCGTCGGGCTGGCCCAGATGTCCTGGCAGGACGCGCTCAAACAAGAACCCCGCATACGGGCCTTCGGAGCCTGGGATCCCACGCAGCCTTTTCTGCGCAACGAAGACGAGGCCAGGGTCGCCCTGAACAACCCTTATTTGAATTTCTTGCTCACTGCCAGCCGCCTGCGGGGCTATCTCAACAGCAAGCTGGGCCTGGATTCCAACGACACCCGCACCATCAGCGGACACTGGCTATATTATCTCGGCCCTGCCTGGCACAACTGGCCTCCAGGAGCCGACGCAGTGGCGACTTGGCCCTATGCCTTCCACGGCTTCTTCAAAGGCATCTTTTACGAGACGCTGTTCTCTATCCGCTAGCTGAAGGGCGTTCACCTTCCACAGTTGAATATCGCGGTTTTCACTCCCACTCGCGGATGGGGACGAGTTCGCCACCTTCGACCTCTTTGCGTTTGGGCTTGTAACCCCGGTCAAACCAGATTTCCAGCACCGCCCGATCCAGGCTTTTAGGAGCTACGATAGCCTTGCGCACGTAGTAGCCCCCCTCCTCCGAGGAGGATATTTCCCCCCCTTTGGTCAGCCGTAGCTGCACCACCTCGCCGCTCTTGGTAGTGCGCACCCGCACCAAAAAGGCTCGATCCCCTTCGGATTGGACGTGTTCGTCGCGCTTGCTAAAGAAACCGAACATTTGCCTGTAGTTTACTTCACTGCCAGCACCTGCCCACCGGTAAGGTTGAGCAGGTCATCTGGAGTCAGGCCAAAAAGTGCGTTGGGGGTTCCGGCAGCCGCGAAAATCTTTTGGTGTTCGAGCAAATCGGGGTCTATCAGGGCTTGCAAGCCCTCGGCATGGCCCACCGGGGGAACCCCCCCAATAGCGAATCCCGTCACCTGGCGCACGTAGTCGGCATCGGGCTTCTCGAGCTTTTCCCCCAGGCTAGCCTCGACCTTGTGGGTGTCCACGCGGTTGGAACCCGAGACCAGCAGTAGATAGGGCTTGTGGCTGGTAGTCCCGCGAAAAATCAGCGATTTGATAATCTGCCCCACCGTACAGCCTACGGCATCGGCAGCTTCTTGGGCGGTGCGGGTGGATTGGCTGAGCTCGCGCACCTCGAGGTGCGAAAAGCCACGTTCCGACAAGATATTTTGTACTTTTTGGGCGCTAGGGCTGAGCATGATTTTCTCCTATGGGGTGGGTTCCTAAGTATTGCGAGAAGCGCAGTAGGTAGCCATCGGGGTCTTGCACCAGAAACTCGATCTCAGCGATTTGCTCATTTCCGACCCTGCGCCAGCGCTCTTGCTGGGGGCGGTACAGCGGGTAATTCACCCTCTGAAGAGCCTCGAGCAGCGGGGCGATATCGCTAGCTTCAATCTGAAAATTGATACCCCGTCCAAAGGGTTGGGTTAGCTCGGCCACGTTCCAGCCTTGCAAATGATATTGCTCCAACATGATCTGCGCTCCCTCACGGCTGAGGAACACGAAACCGCTTTCTGGACGACGGTATTCAACCTTGAAACCCAGGCCCAAGTAAAACTCCAGGCTCTTCTCGAGGTCACTGACGGTCAGTTCGGGAACCACCGCATTGAATTCCACCATCTACCTCGAGAGCTCGTCGAGCAGGCCGCATAAGAGGGCAACCCGCCGGGGAATCTCCGAGACCACCAGGTTTTCACTGAGCTGGTGGGCATCGGCCCCGAACAAGCCCAGACCGTCCAGGGTAGGTAAGCCCAAGGCTGCCGTAAAGTTTCCATCTGAACCGCCGCCAACCCGTCCAGCACCCAGATTAAGCCCTAGCCCCGCGCCCACTTGCCGGGCCAGTTCAAACAGCTCGAGGGAAGCTGGGCTGGGTTCCATTGGCGGACGGTTCAGGCCCCCAGAAACCTCGAGCCTGGCTCCGGCAAAGCTGGGACTCAGCGCACGCATAGCGGCCTCGACGCGCTGATATTCACCCATCGTCCAGACCCGCAAATCCACATCCACCGAGGCTTCGGCGGCTACCACGTTGCTGGCGGTGCCCCCCCGTACCACGTTGGGGCCAAGCGTGGTGCCTTTTTCCAGATTTTGCAAGGCCACGATTTTAGGAATCTGCTGGGCCAGTTCTACGATGGCATTGATGCCTTTTTCCGGCTCTACCCCTTGGTGAGCGGCCTTGCCTCGAGCGCTGAGCTGGTACTGGCCCACCCCTTTGCGGGCCACCTTGAGGTCGCCGTTGCTCATGGGTGCTTCCAAAACCAACACCGCCTGGTTGCGCTGGGCGGCAGCTTCGATAGCCTCGCGGGAGGCCAGCGAGCCCACTTCCTCGTCGGGGGTAAACAACACCTCGAGCTGGGGAACACTCCGCTCGAGCTGCCGATTGGCCCGCAAAGCCCACAGCAACTGCACGATATTGCCCTTCATGTCGTAGATGCCAGGGCCATAGGCCCGGTTATCCTCGAGCCTAAAGCCAAAGGCCCCCCTGGGATGCACGGTGTCGAAATGGCAAAGCAGCAACACTTTTTTACCCCAGCCTGCAACCTTGAGGCTCAGCACAGGGCCATTCTTGGTTTCCTGGCGCGAGAACCCACCCAAAGGGCCAAACTGTTGCTCAATCCAGGTGGCTACGTGTTCCAGACCGGCTAGGTCATGGGAGGGCGACTCCAGGCTCACGATGGCCTCGAGGTCGGACAGGATGGATGGAAGACTGGTTTGGAGATGCTCGAGGGAAGTCATGGGTTCAATACTACAGTCTTTCACACTCTGGAACACGACTGGTACAGGCTAATTGATGCACCCAAGCCTAGCGGCGGGCTATGCCACAAACCTCGAGGGGTCACGCTCCAGCACGGTCTGGGCGACAACTCGAGCTGGCTTTAGGGCGGTTTTCATACTATCGCTACCCCAAGGCACTTCCTCACCGGCGGGGTTTTGCGGCTTGTGGAGAATGAGGGCAACCAAAGCCCCATAATCTTGAAGACTGCCATAAAAACCCAAACCGCGTCCCAGACGGTGTTTCTCGATACAGCAATTCTGCTGTCCTGGTGTAGCTTTTGACCCTTGTGCATTTTGCTTTAGAGCGGTTTTCAGAAAGAATAGGACAGCCCATTGAGCTAGAAAGACCGTGCCCAGCTCCTTTTTGGCTCTCTGCTCTTTGCTATTGAACCCCCACCCCTCGAGCCACCTTTTTCTGGGGTGAATCTTCACTGAGCTGCATCAGCTCGATGGCGTTGCCGTCAGGGTCTTTTATCCAGGCCTGCCAGTTGTGGTCGAGCCCGATCTGCGGCTCCCGGTCAATGGGAACTCCCTTGGCCCGCAAGGTCTCGACCATGCCGTGCAGGTCGTCACTCAGCAAACACAAATGCATAAAACTGCCCTTGCGGGTGGGGTCGGGGGTGGGGCCACCCGGAAAAACCTCGATAAAGCGGTCTCCGCCCACGTGCAAATAGGCCAGCATCAACTGCCCATCCGCGTGGTGCAGCCGGAACGCCTCATGGATGCCCAACAAGGCATAAAACTCGAGCGAACGCTTTAGGTCGTGGGTAGCCAAAGCCACATGTCCCAGGTCGGTAATCATGACTCACCTCTAACCGTTTGAACCCAATCTTGCTCGAGCTGGAAGCTGGCCCTGGCCCGGATATCCTGTGAGGAAGCCCCCAGCAGCACCTCGAACTCGCCCGCATCCGCCACCCAGGCCGCTTTAGCATCGTCATAATAGGCCAGCGAGCGCATATCCAAACCCAGGGAAACCGTAGTTTTCTGGCCCGGCTGCAAAAAGACTTTGGCGAAGCCCTTTAGCTCTTTCTCAGGCCGTGCTAGACGAGCCTGGGGGTCGCGGATATAGAGCTGGACTACCTCTTGAGCGGCCTCAAGGCCGGTGTTGCTCACCTCCAGCGCCACCTCGAGGGAACCCCCCGGTGGCAAGGAAGCCGTGCTCAGGCGCAAGTTGTCATAGGCAAAGGTGGTATAGGACAGGCCGTGACCAAAAGGGAAAGCAACCCTCAGACGCTTCCTGTCGTAGTAGCGGTAGCCCACGAACAGACCCTCGCCATAGACCACCCGCCCGTTTTCGCCGGGATAGTTGATGAAGGCCGGGTTGTCCTCGAGGCGCTGGGGAAAGGTGGTGGGCAGCCGCCCGGCAGGACTGACCTTGCCCAGAAGCACGTTAGCCAGGGCGTTGCCCGCCTCCTGCCCGGCAAACCAGGACACCAGCACCGCAGGCACGCCCTCGGCCCAACCCATCTCCACCGGCGAGCCCGCATTCACTACCACCACCGTACGGGGATTGGCAGCGGCCACCCGCCGGATCATCTCGGTCTGACGGCCCGGCAAGCCCATATCGGCCCGGTCTACCCCTTCGGTTTCCCAATCGGCATTGGTGCCCACCACCACCACCGCGGCATCGGCGCGGGAGGCCAAGGCCACTGCCCGCTCCATCAAGTCGGCGGGAACTGGCTCGCTGGCCCCCAGCAAAAAGGCCCCGAAAGGCCCCGCACCGGAGGCGAACTCCAGGGTAATGGCGTAGGTCTTCCCGGCCTCGAGCCCCACCTCGCCAATTTTCTCGTCACTGCCCAGGCCAAAAAAGCTCGAGCCCGGCTTCCAGTCGCTCCAGTTGTCTATCAGGAGTTGGCCCTCGAGGTACAAGCGGCTGCGTCCCACGCTGGATAAGGCCAGGCGGTGTAGTCCACTCTCACGCGGAATGATTTCCCCCTGTCCCCGAACCGAGAAGGCCGCCGGGTCTAGGCCCGCCGGTAGGCTCATCCACATTTTTCTCCCCCGCTGGAGGGTCTCGAGGTGGAGTGGGCCACCCCTAAACTCGCCAGCAAAATATTCCAGCCGCAGCCCCGACCCGCTCAGCAGCTTGGAATCCAGGGCCGGAGCGACTTTTTCGATAGTACAGCCGCGCTCGTAGGCCACCTCGGTGCTTCCTTTGAAGGCCGCCCGAATCCCGTCCAGGAAGTTTACTGCGTAGTGCGGTATGACCCCCGCGCTACCCCCACCTTGCAAAGTGGTAGTTTCGGCGTTGGGGCCGATGATTGCCAGGGTTTTGAGGCCAGCCGCCCTGAGGGGCAGCAGGGCCCCCTCGTTCTTGAGCAACACCATGGCTTCGGTGGCGGCCTGGCGGGCCACTTCCCGGTGTGGGGGCAGGTCGAGCGACTGTTCCTCGGGTTCGGCAGCCTGCCCCAAAGCTCCGGTGCGCTGGGCCAGCCGCAGAACTTGGCGAGCCTTGTCCTCGACGGTTTTCTCTGCGACCTCACCGGAGCGCACTGCGGCCAGCAGCTTCTGACCCATGAACACCGCCGGGCCGGGCATCTCCAAATCGAGGCCAGCCTTGGCCGAGGCCACGGTGCTCTTGGTGCCAAACCAGTCCGACATCAACAGCCCGTCGAAGCCCCATTCCTCCCGCAGCAGCGCGGTCAGAAGCGGATGCTCGGCAGCGAAAATGCCACCCAGGCGGTTATAGGCGGTCATGATAGCCCAAACCCCGGCCTCCTTTACGGCAGCCTCGAAGGGCAGGAGGTAAATCTCGCGCAAGGCCCGCTCGCCGATTTCCGAGCTGATGCTGTTACGCTCGAACTCCGAGTCGTTGCCGACAAAGTGCTTGATGGTGGCTGCCACACCCTTCTCTTGCAGGCCGGTGATGTAGGCCACCGCCATCCGCGCACTCAACCAGGGGTCTTCGGAGTAGCACTCGAAGTTGCGTCCGCCCAAAGGCGAGCGGTGGATGTTGACGGTGGGAGCCAGCAGGGCCTGGGCCCCTTTGCTATGCACCTCGTCGGCTAGGGCCTGGCCAACTTTTTTCACCAAGTCGGGGTTCCAGGTAGCCGCTAGGGCCGTGCCGCAAGGAAAACAGGCCGACGAGATGCCGTCCCACTCGGCCCCTCTGGCCCCATTCGGCCCATCGCTGACTTTGATTCGCCCGATGCCCAGGCGGGGCACGGCGGTGGTGTGCCAGAAGTCGGAGCCTGCTGCCAGGGACACTTTTTCCTCGAGGGTCATTTGAGCTAACAAGTCTTCAAGCCTATTCAACATGAGACCTCCATTGTTAGGAAACGGGCTAGGATACCTCCACCTTGGATTTGCAGGCTAGGCTGGTAATAGTCCTAGTCAGATTGGGGAGTACTGAGGGCCCAGTCCATCGGGGCAGGAAGAGCGAAGCTCGAGCCCAGTTCGACGCTATGCCCACTGCGGGCGGATTGGTTGGTGGCCTCGAGAATCTCGACCACGTGGGCGGCGTGTTCTCCAGTGACCCTCGAGGGCCGTGCCTGCGAAATGGCCTCGGCAAAATCCACCAGCCCCCGCGCCCAGTCAAGGCCCTGCTGGGCAGGGCGCACCAGTTCTATGGGAGCATAGGCTTTGCCGAAATCGGCGTACTCCAGGGCCGAGTTGGCAACAAACCAGGAGTGCAGGTGCAAGGAGCCGAGGTCGCCGTGGAACTCCAGGCCCTCCCCCTGTAGGGTTTTGCCGGAAACATAGAAATTGCTGGTCAGGCGCATCCGTGCACCCTGGGCAAACTCGAGGTTGACCACGTAGAAATCCGGGGCTTCAACCTCGAAAGGCTGCCCGTCCTTGCGCACACGGTGGGCTTGCAAGGTGGCGGCGAAGGCCGAGAGCCGTCGCACCGGGCCAAAGAGCGCGGTGGTCAGGGCCAGGGGGTAGACCCCCACGTCGAGCATCGGCCCTACGGCGTAGAAGGGCGCGGGGTTGGGATGCCAGCTCTCGATGCGCCCGTGGTTGACTTCGGCATAGACCATCCGCACCGGGCCTAGCTTGCCTTCTCGTATCCACTGCATGGCGGTCTGCTGGGCTTCGCCCAAAAAGGTGATAGGAGCACCGGCCAGCCGCAGCCCTCTGGCTTTGGCGAGTTCGACCAGTTCTCGAGCCTGGGCATATTCCAGAGCCAGGGGTTTCTCGCTGTAGACGTGCTTCCCCGCCTCGAGGGCCTGTTTGACCACCTGGTAGTGCGCGTCGAAGATGGTCAGGTTGACCACCAGTTCTACCGTGGGGTCGGATAGCAGGGCTGGCAGCGAGTCGTAGGCCACCCCGCCGTGCTCGGCGGCGAAGGCCCTGGCCCTGGCGGGATCCAGGTCATAGAAACCGGCGATCTCGAGCTGGGGATGCTTGCGGATGTCCTGGCTGTATGGCCCGGCGATGTTGCCGCAGCCGACGACGGCGAGTTTCATGGACATGGGCTCCTTTCAGAAAGCAAAAATAAGTGTGTGCGGGAGAGGGTTCTCGAGAAGCAGTTTTTATCGCACTGGATTAGAGAATCCGCTTTACTCCGGGTTTGCAGAACTGCTCAACCAGCCCTCGAGCAGTTTTTTGCTCTGGAGCACGTCTGGGCCAGGATCGAAGGTCTCTGGCTCGTGTTCGATACCCAGGGGGCCGCTATAGCCTATCTCCTGGAGCACCCTCACGCAGCCCTCAATATCGGCCACCCCCTGCCCCAAAGCGCAGGTCTGGTGGGCTCCGGTAGCCCGCACGTCTTTGAGGTGAACCGCCAGCAAATGGTCTTGGAGTTCGCGCAGGGCCGCCGGGGCCGAGTAGTCTTGGGTGGCCCACCAGCCGGTGTCACAGGCCGCACCGATATACCCACCTGCGCCATCCCCAATCTGGGCCAGCAGCTCAGCGGGAGTTTTTTCGGGGTGATTCTCTACTCCTAGCCTGACCCCATAGTTTTTGAGTATCGCGCTGGCCTCGCTACGCTGGCGCAGCACCGGAGCACCCCCAGCGATGAGCGGTGCATCCACCGCCCTCGCTACCCGGCAAAACCCCTCGAGGTCGCTCAGAGAACCACACCAAGCCGCCAGGCTCAGTACCTCGAGGCCCTGCGCCTTCAGGGCCTGGCGGGCGGCTTCGAGATGCTCCGGGGTGGCCCAGGACGGGTGCAGGTGAGCCCCCCACAGGTCGAGCGCGTCGAAGCCTATGCCCCGGATTTCGCCCAGCATCCCCTCAAAGCGTTCGGCAAAGGTCTCGAGGGGGCGAAAATAGGCCTGGGTAGCCGCATCTCCCTGCATCCAGCCTTCGGTCATGTGGTAGCCAAGCTGGCGGGCCACAAAGTTGGCGGTGATAAAAGATATTCGCAAACCTACCTCCAGGGTCGTCAATGGCGGAAAGCGCTTTAGATTTGCAGGCCAGACTTGGATCTGCCGCAGGTGCTACCCCCCTCCCGGCGCGGCTCGAGCATCTGGTGGCTGGGCCGAGCAGGAGGCTTGTTTACCAAAACACCCCACTTCTCCTAAATAGTCCTGCTCAGATTTGGGCTTAATGCAGCTTGGGCACGTCAGCCAGCAGGCGCTGGGTGTAGGGATGTTGGGCATTTTGGACGACCTCTTCCACACTGCCCTGCTCGACCAGTTCGCCCTGGTACATCACCAGCATCCGGTCGCACAGGTAATAGGCTTGTCCGATATCGTGGGTAATGAACAAAATGCTCATGCTGTATTGCTGACGGAGGTCGGCCAAGAGGTTGAGCACGCTCACCCGCAAGCTGGCATCCAAGGCCGAGGTGGGCTCGTCGGCGACCAGCAGCTTGGGCCGGAGCATCAAAGCCCTGGCCATCATCACCCGCTGGCGCTGACCCCCAGAGAGCTGGTGCGGCCATTTGGTGAGCACCTCGTCGGCCTTCAGGCCCACCGCCCCTAGCCCCCCGCGCAGCCGGTCTTCGCGCTCGCGGCTCGAGAGCCGCTCTGTCGATAGCCGCAGGGTGTTGCTCAGGATGCGGCGCACGGTATAAAACTGATTGAACGAAGCGTAGGGGTCTTGAAAAACCGCCTGCACCTGCCGCCAGTAACTGGTTGTCGAACTCGAGCCCACCTCCGCCCCGTCAAAAGCAATGTGGCCCGAAGTAGGGGCC
>JADMIM010000175.1 GCA_015478585.1 Thermaceae bacterium
GTGTCACCGCCACGATAATCAACAGCTTGAGGGGTTCCAGGGGTAGCCCCAAGCTGCGGGCGGTCTCTTCGCCCAGGCTCAGCGCGTTGAGGGTGCGGCCCAGCAGCAAAAACAGCGGCAAGGTCAGGACAAAATATAGCCCAATCGAACCAACCCCACCCCAGCCGATAAAAGCCAGATTCCCCACGGTGTAAGCAAACACCGAGAAGACCCGATTCGCATCGTGCAAGAGCAGAAAAGTGGTCAGGCTGGTCAGCACCGAACCCACCACCACCCCTGCCAGAATCAGATCGTTGGTACGGCTGGCTCCACCGGAGAGCAGCAGGGTCAGGGCCACCGCCCCCACTGCCCCCACAAAACCAAACAGGGTGGCCGAGACCGGTATTTTATCGAACACCGCGCTGGTGGAAAAGGCGCTGCTCAAGCCCCCGGCCAGCGTCACCGCCACCGTCACCCCAAAGGCCGCCCCCGCCGCCGAGCCCATCAGATAGGGGTCGGCCAGGGGGTTGCGAAACAACCCCTGAAAAGCCGCCCCGCACAGCCCCAACACCCCGCCTACCAGCATCGCGCCTAGCACCCTGGGCAGGCGCAGCTCGCTAATGATGGGGTTGGGCACTGCCCCGGTGATGGCCTGGAAGACCTCGAGCGGGGTCATCTTCACCGTTCCTACGGCTACTCCCAGCACCAAGGCCGCCAGCAACAATCCCAATAATCCAGCAAATACCAGCACCCGCCGGGTCACAGGCCGGGCCAATCCCTTCGCTTGCCCTATCCTGCTTGCGGAGGAGGGTTGGGAGGGAGTGGTGGGGTCAAAAGCCATGGTCGGGGTTAAAACCGTATCAAGTTCTGCACGTAGGCCGAAAAACTAGGGCCGTAGCCTAACCACAGGGTCAGGGTGTTGTTGGGGTCGAGAACATAGCTGCCGCTCAGGTAGGCATCCCAGGTAAAGCTAGGTAAATAGTACTGGTCGGCCCCCAGTTTCACCGTGAGACTGTTCAGGGTGGGCGGGGTATACCTGACTTCGGCAAAGCTGCTCAGATAAAAGGCCCAGCTGGGTAAGAAGTAGAGGTCGCCGTATACCGAGCCTCCCAGCGAGTACCCATCGCCCAGGCTATAGCTAAAGGGTATCCCAGGAGCGAGGAAGGGGTTGAAACTGAAGCTGGGTAAAAGGTTGGTGGTCAACTCGAGGTAGAGGTACGGATAAAGCGACAGCGCCCCCTGGCTATAAGACGGCAGGCTATAGGTGATATTGGGGTTGAGGGTGAGGGTGAACCCACTGTCGAACGGACGATTGAAAAGGTTGCTAGACAGCTTGCTAAAAGCCCCCACATATACCCCCTCCACCCCCGGCAAAGGGACGCTATAGCTGAGCTGGGCATAGGCGCTCGAGCCATTAAACAGTGGGTTGGTGGTGTAGTTGAGGGTCAGGTAGAAGTCCTGGGCCTGGGCAGCCAAGCCCAGACCCGTGAAGAGGGCAAAAACGACAAATTTTTTCATGACGACTCCCAAGAAGACGAAAAGGCAGCGCTTATTTGCCGTGGAAACAAGCCACCAAAAGCTTCAGACCCTCGGCCACACGGGGGCCAGGGCGAGAGAGCACGTCATCGTCAGCGGGGCTCGAGAAGTCACAAATCCGCCCCGTTTGAATAGCTTTGATGCCACCCCAGCCTGCACGCTTTTTGAGATCGGCCAGGCCCGGATGGGTAATCACGATAACGGCGGGGTTTTTCTGCACTACCAGCTCGGGGCTAATCTGCGGGAAGGCCCCCAGTTCCTTGGGCACGATATTGATACCCCTGGCCTTGGCAATCAGCACCCCGATGAAGGAATCCGGCCCCACCGTGTAGGGCGTGGGATCTATTTCGTAGTAGACCGTGGGCCGGTCTTTGGTGGTGGCAGCCTTGGTCTCTACGGCATAAACTTGCTGCTGAATCCGGGCTACCAGGCTTTCGGCCTCACTCCGCAAGCCCAGAATCTGCCCCAAAAGCCGGGTGGTGCGGGCGATGTCGTCATAGCTCTCAATCTTGAGGGCGAAGGTCTGGATTCCGGCTTTCTCGAGCGCGTCCTGCAACTTGCCATAGACCGAAACCAGCACCAGGTCGGGCTTGAGCGCCAGGATGGCCTCGAGGTTGGGGTTATATAATCCCCCCACCTTGGGCAGTTTGCTTACCGCCTGTGGAAAGTTGGAATAGTCGTCCACGCCCACCAGCCGCCCGCAGGCATTCATGGCGCAAATGGTCTCGGTGAGTGAGGGCAGCATGGCCACGATACGCTTGGGCGCGGCCTTGAGGGTGACTGCGCGACCTAAGTCGTCGGTAAGGGTGCGCGGGTACTGCGCCAGGCTGAGCGCCGAGATCTGAGCGCTGAGGGCCAAAAGCAAAAACCAGATTATTTTCTTCATGTGCCTCCCAAGCGGCGCTAGGACAGCTCGGTTTTTCGCTTGAGGGCATAAAAAAACGCCCCTGGGAGTGGGACGCGAATAGATTCGTTTCCCCGAAAACTCCCTCTTCATTGCGAGAGGTGTCTCCATATCGGGTCTGGAGACTTCCTGGCAGGTATTCGGACTTCGGCCTTGGCCGTTACCGTTGCGCGACAGCACTGGATTTGCACCAGTTTCCCCACTTTAAGCTTGGACTACACGTACCAAGCACCAAGAATTGCACCAAGCTGTGTTGGCCCTAGCGGGCTTGGGGCATACCCTACACCCCAGCCCAATCCTTGACAAGGGGCCACTCGCCCACTAACCTAATGTTTGCCCTGCCGGGGTGGTGGAACTGGTAGACACGCTATCTTGAGGGGGTAGTGCCCGTAAGGGCGTAGGGGTTCAAGTCCCCTCTCCGGCACCAAATGAGCCGCCTTAGGGCGGCTCTTGTTTTTTGTAAGACCCCACTATAGATAAGCAAATCTATGTTTAAATGTTTGGTAGAGAGGTTCATTACATGATCTATACCATCGGCTACGAAGGACTATCCCTGGGTGAATTCACGGACATCCTGTAGTGCGCCCCTGAAATGAGACCATAGGCTAAGAGAGCTTGTGGTTGATTTTG
>JADMIM010000042.1 GCA_015478585.1 Thermaceae bacterium
TCTATCCGGGCGATGCTTCGACTCTATCTTTTGCATCATTCTGGCTGAGATTTGGTATGAGTACAGAGTATCCCCAGCCCTGGGCACCAGCTCGAGAGTGGAAAGCCCGCCACCTTGGACGTTTGGCCCGTCTTGCTATTGCCGTATGGGAACATCGGCTTGCAGCTTCATTTTGTCTTCGATGGTTTCAACGTGAATCTCGAGCCCTTCTTCCTCTGGGAAGTAGCGCTTGAGCACGTCCAAAAGGTCTTTCTTGAGGCTATCCACCAGGCCGGGAGAGAGGTGGGCGCGGTCATAGGCCAAGACCACTTTGAGCCGGTCTTTCAGCTTGTCCTTGCTGCTTTTCCCAGGAAAAGGCCACCAACTCATCACCTACCTCCAAATAAACGGCGCAAGGTTCCCATAAGGCCAGTAGAGTCGGTAGGGACAACCAAAGGAACATCCTCGCCGCGTATGCGCTGGGCAATTTCCAGAAAAGCCTTGCCCGCCAGGGTGCCGTTTCGCAATACCAGCGGCTCGCCCTGGTTGGAGGAAACTAGCACCCCCTCGTCCTCCGGTACGATACCGATGGGCTTGGAGCCCAAAATCTCCACCACGTCATCTACCGAGAGCATATCCCCACGCTGCACCATCTTGGGCCGCAGACGGTTGATGACCAGATAGTTTTCGCGCACTTCCCTGGCCTCGAGCATCCCGATAATGCGGTCAGCATCGCGTACGCTCGAGACCTCGGGGTTCACCACTATCAAGGCCCCTTCAGCAGGGGTAGCAGCGGTCTGGAAGCCCCTTTCGATGCCTGCCGGGGAGTCTATGAGCACCCGGTCGAAGCCTTCATCGGAGAGCAAGATTTTCACGATCTGGCGAAACTTTTCTGGATCCAGCGCTTCCTTGTCGCGGGTTTGTGAGGCTGGAAGCAGGGCTAGCCCCTCCAGCCGCTTGTCGCGGATCAGGGCCTGGCGCAGCTTGCAGCGCCCCTCGATCACATCAATCAGATCGTAGACCACCCGCCCCTCCAAGCCCATCACCACGTCCAAGTTGCGCAGGCCCACGTCCACATCAATGACTGCAACTTTTTCGCCCAGCTTGGTGAGAGCAGCACCGACATTGGCGGTGGTGGTGGTCTTGCCGACCCCACCTTTACCGGAAGTTACGACGATGGCTCGAGCATTCACAGAGATTCCTCCGAGACAATCCACCTATGCTATCAGCAATTCAGGTGATAATCCGCCTAAGTATATAGGCCCGACTCGATAAATGTCATCGAGGGGTCAAGAACCTTATCGCGGTTTTCATAATAACTCCGCCTCCGGGTAGCCGCAGAGCGGCTATGCGCGTAGCGCACTCCGCTCCGGAAGGCAAAGTTATTTAAAAAACTTTGAGGATAATAGACACTTATTCATGACAACCGCTCTAAGATTGTCGGGCGCGTTGGTTATTGAAAGCACCGGGTGTTTTCTATCCCAAAGAAGAGCCTCTGTTGAGCAAGACCGCCATAAATCCTGGGGCTTGGTATAACCTAAAAGTCGTGACCTACGCCGCAGCCCTGGATTGGCTCTTTGCCCAGACCCGTGCCGGGGCGGCGCGGGGACTCTCGAGGATACAGGCTTTAGTGGAGCGTTTGGGCCATCCCGAGCGATCTTTTCCGGCAATTCAGGTTATCGGAACCAACGGCAAAGGCAGCGTGGTGGCCTACTTGGAAGCAGCCTTCAAAGCCTCAGGGACACGCTACGGAGCCACCACCAGCCCCCATCTGGTGGACTTCCGCGAGCGTATTCGCAGCGATGCAGGCCAGATTTCCGAGGCCGAGGTGGTTAGCTTTGTCGAATGGACCCAGAGCCAAAACTGGGACGAGCCTCCGGCGTTCTTTGACCTAACGACGGCCTTGGCTTTCCAACATTTCGCCCGACGAGGGATCGAAATTGCCGTTGTGGAGGCGGGCGTGGGCGGAGCCTTGGATGCCACCGGGGTATTACCGGAGGTGCGGCTGACGGTGATTACCAACGTGGGCGAAGACCACCTCGAGGCCCTGGGGGGTTCGCTCGAGGCTGTCGCCCGTGACAAGGCTGGGGCCATTCGTGCAGGCGTGCCGGTGCTCACTGGGGCCGCAGGGGTAGGGCTCGGGGTGGTGCGGGAGACTGCCCTCCAGCGAAATGCACCCCTACACCTAATCGCCGATGGGAACACACTTTTTGACCTACCAACCAAACCCGTCCTGCACGGCGCATTCCAGCTCGAGAATGCCCGCCTGGCGGTTGCTGCGCTACGGCTACTGGGCTATCCTGAGGCCGCGATTGCCCTGGGTTTATCTACCGCTGTGCATCCAGGGCGGATGCAGGAACTAACCCTCGAGGGGGTTCATGTTGTGTTAGATGGAGCGCACAATCCTCCGGCGGCCCAGGCCTTAGCTCGAGAGTTCAGCGCCTATCACCTCGTCTTCGGGGGCTTCCCGCGCAAGGACTACCACACTGTTTTAGGCCACTTGCTGCCCAAGGCGCTCACAGTGCGCTATGCCAAGGCTGGCAAAGGAGCGCTCAAGGCTTCGGTTTTGCAGCACGAATACCGTGCTCCTTACTTCGAGGAGCCGCTGGAAGCCCTGTCAGACGCAATTGTTCAGGCCCAAAAAACTGACCAGCCGGTGCTGGTAACAGGCTCGTTATATCTGGTGGGGGCTGTGTTGAGCAGTCTGCCCACTCCAGCAAACACCCTTGCCTCAACCCCATCTTGGGCCTCGGCCTGGGCTCTATCCCCAGAGTCAACCCTCAATCAAAGAGGCAATTCTTAGAGCAGTTTTCGGAAAGAATATGGTCCTCTACTCCGTTAGAAAGACTGTACTTAGCTCCCTTTTGCCGCCATGAGTAGCGGTAAAAACAACCCAAACCGCCATAAAGCTAACCGTAATGAAAGCCGCTCTACTTTCCGGCTGAGGCCAGCAGTTGTCCAGCATCGTCCACGAACTCCACCCGGCTGAAGATAGCTGGAACCTCGAGCACCACGAAGGGGCTGGTCAGCGACTGGGTGGTCATGTTCCCCGGCGCAGGCATCGAGAGGCGCAGCCGGACTTGCAGGGTAGAACCCGAAAGGGCACTTCCCACAAACTGTAGGCCATACCCACCGGTGTTTTTCTGACCCCAGAAAAAGGCCACTACCCGGCTTGCGCCAAAGTTTACGGCGGGAGCGGCTGAGGGGGTGAGTTGGTTGCCGTTAGCGGTGCGCCACAGCGCAGCCAGGGTGCCTGCATCGGCGACGATATAGGCCATGGGGCCAGGGTCGGTGTAGGCCGCGTTGGCCCCCTGGGCCAACACTCGAGGTTGAGCCGATGTCTGCATCAAAGCCTCCACTCCCAGCCCATACTGCACGGCCACGGCAGTCAGGTTATAGCGGCTAGGAGGAGGGTCTAGGGCAAGGGCTGGTAGCGGGGGGTTGACCTCGTACAGCATGGTAGGACGGCCCGCAGCCCGGCTCAGAATTTCCCGCAACACGCCGTTGGTTTCATCCTGGGTGAGGGCTTGAAAACTGGGTGTGCCAGGGGATTGGGTCAGGGTTTGGGGAGTGCCAACGCTGCCAATACCGCTGAGGCTGAACCACCTCGAGTCGTATAGCCAAGCACCTCTCACTTTGGTGTTGGGCTGCACCAGTGCCTGCAAGCCGAGAAAGTTGCGGGTGGTCTGCACCAGCGGGGGAATCGCAGCACTCACCCCCCGCCGCCAGGGTTGACCATCCACGCTGAGGGCGGAGGTGGTTCCCTGGGTCAGGGTAAGGGTCTGGCTATCCAGCTTTACACTCTGTGCTGCGCCATAAAAATACGTCCAACGCTCGGTGGCATCGGGGAAAAGGAGCTGAACTTCGTCCACTTGGAAAGGCGGCTGCTGGGTTTGGGTGGGTACACAACCCACTAGTCCGAGAAGCAAAAGGCCCAAAGTACGGTTCATGCCCTCATGGTAACGGGTTTTGCCCGGCGGCGCGCTATGAGTAAAGCTCTGCTCAATGAGGAAGCTCCCAGGTTTAAGCGGGTGAGAGGGGGCTCAAGGCGGGGTCATGAAGAGGCAGGAAGCCGGATACCAGCAAAGCCCCCTGCTTGTTGTTCCCGCCTCAGCGCAGCGCCCTGGGGTCGAGCGCGTCGCGCAGTCCGTCGCCCAGCAGGTTGAAGGCTAGCACCGTAAACATAATGAACAAACCAGGAAAAATCATCGTCCAGGGCGAGTTGAGGGCGTAGCCGCCACGGAAGGCATCGCTGAGCATGGCCCCCCATTCGGGGGCTGGAGGCTGGGCTCCGAGCCCCAGGAAGCCCAGGGCCGCCGTCTCGAGGGTCGCCGTGCCAATCGAAAGCGTGGCCTGAACGATAATCGGTGGTAGAGCATTGGGCAGCAGATGCCGGAAAAGGACGCGGTTGTTGGCCGCTCCCAGCGCGGTAGCGGCCTGGATATAGTCGAGTTCTCGTGCTGAAAGCACCACGCTGCGGGTCAGGCGAATGTACACCGGTATCTGGGTGATGCTCACGGCAATCATGGCGTTGGTCAGACTCGGCCCCACTACCGCTACGATGGCAATCGCCAGCAAGGTGCCAGGAAAGGCCAGCATGATGTCGGTAAACCACCCAATGACGATCTCGAGCCAACCCCTGAAGTACCCCGCCACCAGGCCCAGAAAAGTTCCGACGGTCAAGCTGATGGCGACAGCAATCAAGCCCACCCGCAGCGAAATACGGCTGCCGTGAATCACCCTGGTAAATACGTCCCGGCCCAGGTTGTCGGTGCCAAAAATATGTTGAGCGCTGGGGGGCTTGAGCCGCTCGATGTAGTTGCGATCGGTAGCGGGGTCGTAGGGCTTGAAGACCGGGGCCAACAGGGCCACCAGAATAAGCACCAGCGCTAACACCAGGCCAATTTTGCCGGAGGTGGACTTCATAAAGCGCCGCACCGCTAGGCGGGTCGGCGTTTCGGGGGGTCGTTTGAGCGTGGAAGTCTGAGCTAGGCTTGCCATAAGTCCTCGTTGAAGGTCTAAGGCTGAAGATCCGAGGCCGAATAGCTTTCGACCTTCGACTTTTGACCTTTGAGCTTTTTCATCGGTACTGAATCCTCGGGTCTAGAAGCGCGTAAGAAAGGTCTACTACCAAGTTCACCACCACGAACACGAGCGCCACGAAAATCACCCCGCCCTGCACTACCGGATAGTCACGGTTGAGGATACCTTCATAAATCCAACTTCCGATGCCCGGCCAACTAAAGATGGTTTCGGTGAGAATTGCTCCGCCCAGCAGAGTCCCAAACTGCAAGCCAATGATGGTCACGACTGGCAGCAGGGCATTTTTGAGGGCGTGCCGCCAAATTACCACACGCTCGCCCAGACCCTTGGCCCTGGCCGTGCGCACGTAGTCCTGCGAGAGCACCTCGAGCATGGCCCCACGGGTAATGCGGGTCAGGATGGCTAAAGGAATCGTTCCTAAGGTGAGCGCCGGAAGAATCAGGTGGGCAGCTACCTCGGCCAAGCTGCGTCCTTGAATAATCGAGTCCAGCAGGTAAAAACCAGTGATGGTCTTGAAGCTGGCCCCGGCCTCTACCGAAATTCGCCCGCTGGGGGGAAGCCACTGGAGGTTGACGGCAAACAAGTAGATGAGCAAAAGCCCCAGCCAAAATACCGGCATCGAAACCCCGACCAGCGAAAAGATGGTGGAGAAATTATCCGCCATGCTATTCTTGCGCACCGCCGCCAAGATGCCCAGGGGAATCCCGACCAACACGGCAATGAGTATCGAAGAAAGGGCAAGCTCGAAGGTAGCAGGCCAGCGGCTTGCCAACTGCTCGCGGATGGGCAGAAGGTTGAACACGCTGTTGCCCAGGTCACCGTGCAGCAGGTTGCGCATGAACAAGAAATACTGTGTGTATAGCGGCTGATTGAGGCCCATTTTCTCCCGCAGGGTCGCCACCTGTTCGGGAGTGGCCCGTTCGCCCAGGAGCACCACGGCAGGGTCGCCGGGTATCAGATGCAAAAACAAGAACACCAACAGGGAGATTCCCAACAGAACCGGAATCAAACCCAAAAGACGGCGTGCGGTATAGGCTCCCATTGCGATAGTAGATAATATCCGCCTGAGGTGTAGTTGTGAACCCACCTTGGGTACTAAGTATCTCCACAATAGATTTGCGCTTTGGGGGGTTCCCCGAATCTGACGCTCGCGCCTTCAGGAACGGGCCTTTACCAAGTCATTGAACTGCGGATATAGCGCTAGTCAGATTTGGGGGTACTTAAAAACCCCTCTCCTCGAGGGGAGAGGGGCCAGGGGTGAGGGCCTTTACTTCTTCACGATAGTAGCGAAGGTCTCGCTGCCTAGAGGGCTGGGCACCCAACCGCTGATGCCTTTGCGCTGGGCTACCAGGGGCTGGCTATGTACGATGGGGATGCGCAGGGCCAGACCGAAGGTAATGTCGTCGGCCTGTTGGTAGAGCTGGACGCGCTCGGCCTGGTTGGAGCTGCTATTGGCCTTGTCCAGGATGGCGTTGAGTTCCTTGAGGTCGAGGGGCTTGCCCGCCGCGTCGAAGAGGTCGGCAATGGGAGAGGCGAAGTGCGGATTGTACCAGTCCGAGGGGTCGCCGTAGTCGCCAGTCCAGCCCAGCATATAGGCCTGGAAGCCGGGTGCTTTTTTGCGGTCGTTGAGATAGGCCGCCCAGTCTTTGGTCTGGAACTTGACCTTGATGCCAATGGCGGAGAGGTCGGCTCCCATGGCCTCAGCGATTTCTTTGGCGGTGGGGAAGTAGGGGCGGCTAACCGGCATGTACCACAGCTCGAGGTCAAAGCCGTTGGGATAACCGGCTTCGGCCAACAGTTGCTTGGCCTTGGTAGGGTTGTACTCGTAGTCCGTTACTTTGGAAGAGTAGTAGGTCTTCATGGAGGTGGGCATGAAGTGACCGTTGGTCATGCCCAGTTCGCCCCAGAAGGCATTTACAATGGCTTTCTTGTTGACCGCCATAGCGATGGCCTGGCGCACTTTGGGGTCGGCCAGGGGCTTATAGCCAGGGTTGAGGGCCAGATAGCCCACGTTGAAGCTGGGACGGAAAACTGCCTCGAGGTTGGCATCGCCCTGGAGGTCTTTGAGGTTGGCGGGGGGGATGTCGGTGGTGAAATCTATCGAACCAGCCTTGAGTTCAGCCAAACGGGCCGCCGGGTCTTTGATAAAGCGGAAGACCACAGAGTCGGTCTTGGGCAGCCCCTTCTGCCAGTAGTTGGGGTTTTTGTCCAGGGTCAGGCGGTCGCCGGGCTGCCAGGACTTAAACATGTAGGGGCCAGTGCCTACTGCGCTGCCCGCTGCCGTGCCATATTTGGCTCCCTCAGCCTTGATGGCAGTAGGAGAAGCAATGCCGAAATACCCCGAGCCAATCGCTGCTGGGAAGTAGGGAACCGGAGTGTTCATGATGAAGCGGATGGTGTACTTGTCCACCACCTGAATATCCTTGAGCACACTGGCCTTATCGCCCTTGAAGCCCCCGAAAAGTTCAGACCAAATTTCGTAGTTAGAAGCCGCGTTGATGCGGCTGGGGTCTTTGGGATCCCACCAGCGGTTGACATTGAACTTCACGGCTTCGGCATCCAGGGGAGTTCCATCTTGAAACTTGACCCCTTGACGCAGGCGGAACGTCCAGACCTTGCTCTCGTTAGAGGCAAACCAACTGGTTGCCAGACCCGCGATTACATCGGTGGAGCCGGGTTTGAAGTCTACCAGGTAGTCATAAATCTGTCGCTGGGCGTAAATCGAGATGCCGTCGGTGATATTGCCCGACTCGAGGGTCACTGGCTCACCGTTCGAGCCAAACACCAGGGTTTTTTGGGCCAAACCCAGGCTGCCAAGCAGCCCAAGAGCTAGAAGCCCGACCAAAGTACGCTTCATGTTTGCTCCTTTCGTACTGCAAATTACAAAACTACGTCCAAGAGTATACAGGTTGACAGAAGTCTGGCAAATACACCAAACGTTGGAGAAATCCGGGGGCACCGCGCCGGGTCTAGCCCTCGAGGTGTTTTTCCAAACCACCCGCCCATAGCCTCGAGCAGATTGCGTCCCGGACGGCTTTCTTCGATAGGACGATGCTACTGGCTTAGTGTAGCTTTAATGCTCTTTGGTGTTTTAGCTTTTGGCGTTAGTCGTTCGACGTTTAGCGGTTAGCCCTCTGCTCCACACAAACCGCTCTAATTGTCAATCAGCAGGATCAATCCGTTGGTCACGTTAGCCATAGGGTTGACAGCAATTGCAGTATAAATTTTTCCATTGGAAAGCGGAAAGCCTGTGGTACCCGAATCAATCAGGACATTCTTGGTTCCGGCATTGGTAATGCGAAAGCGGTATGACCCGGTGGGTATGCCGATATAAGGAACCGTGATGCTTTTGTAAGTGAAGCTGGAAACCGCTGCGACAGCCGTACTGAGGTCGGTGGTGGGGGTAGTGGCGTATACATCCACTGGGGTAGCCGCAGGTGCCGCGTGGATGACCCGCAAGCGAAACTGGCCCGATTGTGGGACGGTAAGATCATCGGGGGCGACCAAGGCTTGCAGGGTGCCATTGGCTACGGTTCCCACGGCCACAATGGTGTAGCTATTACCAGAAGTCACGACAATAGGACTGTTGGTGGTGTCAATGGGGCAGTTAGCTGGGGGAGTAGTGGCGGCACTGGTCGGACAAATCTTGACAATTAGGTTGCCAGGGTCAACCTGGGAAAAAGCCGAAGCCTGGGTGTAGGTAACATTGGTTAGAAGTTTTTTACTGCCCACATACACGTCTACCGCCCCAACGTCTGGAGAAGCGTGAATGATACGGATATTGGCCTGATTCAGATTCAAAGAACCGCACGAAGCCAAAGCTAGACCTGCAAGTAAACCCAAGCTGATTTTTTTGAGCACGTTATACCTCCGCGACAGCACTCTAACCCAACTATCTGAGATTCATTGGAGTACCGGGGCAACAGCGGTTCAAAATGAGGGTTTTTTAAGCAAGTTTCGTGGCATCATGACGGATGTGGAGTTAATCCAACCCTATATCGGGCAGCTTACTTTTGGAGGCGTAGCAGGCTTTGCCACTGGCTATGCTATCAAAACCGTGGGGCGCTGGGTGGCAATTTTTCTGGGCATCATTTTTATCGTGGTGCAGGTGCTGGCCTCGCTGGGCTACTTGAGCGTGGATTGGACTCGAGTACAGCGTGACGTGGAGCCCTACTTCCGCAATGATAGTTTGCAGAACATCTGGAAAAGCCTGGTAGCCCTGCTGACCAACAATCTGCCCTTTGGCGGAGCCTTCGTGGTGGGCTTGCTGCTGGGGCTGCGGCGGGGATGAGAAAAGCCATAAGCAAAGCCTTTAGACTTGGCCCCCGCTTATAACTTCCCGCCTTTCATCACCTGATGTGGCGTGACAATCAAGTCCATATGGCGTTCGGCCTCGCAGGGCAGTTCCTCGAAGACCATCAGGGTATGGGCCAGGCAGACCCAGGGTGCAGCGACCTCGAGCCCCCTATAAGGAAACCCATACCCTTTACCCACCCAGCCGAGCTTTTCGTCTACTACGACGGCCCCCACAAGCACCAGGTCTATGGGGGTCTGGCTCAGCTCTACCGGCTTACCCAGCCGGGCCACATCCCGCACCCGCTTGAGTTGGGTGGGATGAAGCCCCTCCAGGTTCACGTACTGCCCAGGCTTATCAGGATGCGGCAGAATCAGCTTTTTACCGGATTTCATGGCCGCCTCGCGCAGTGGCTTGAGCACCTGATCCGGCCCCGCCAGGATGACCTCGGCCTTGAGATAGACTTTGCTCAGCATCAGCCGTTCAGAAGCCCGGCTGGCCCCCACGAAGTTGGGATGATGCCCATGCGGTGGGGTCGGGTAGGCAGCTGCATGGTATTGCGAAAGCGCGTTCCAGACAAACTCTCTAGCTTCTCCCTGGGTCACGGCCCAAGTATAACGGTCTATAGAGCGGTTCCCACGAATACCCCGAACTACGGTTTTGGTTGTTCGGGATACCTTACCGCCCACCAGTACCCGCAGCGCACTAGGCCCACAGGGCCGGGCTTTGCCCGTGCGAGCACTAGGCCCACAGGGCCGGGCTTTGCCCGTGCGAGCCAGGGGTCGGTGGCCCTGACCAGTACCGGCCTGGCCGGGGGCCTAATAGGCTGGGGTTTTATCGCCGTTCTCTGATTTTTGCTGCCCAAGGCGGCGGCAAAATATCAGATAAGCCCAGTCAATAGGCCCAAGCTACCCCAAGGTTCTTTGCGAAAACCGCTCTAGAGTCGTACTTCAAACGCTTCCAAGAGATAAGCTCAACAGCTTGATTGAGACGGCGATTACCTCTTGGATTGGCCTTTTTATTGTTGGCGGAGGAGGGGTCTTTGGGAAGGAGGCTTATGCGAGCTGCGCTAGATTTTGAGTAGAATCCGTACCCCGTCGGCTACGTACTGTACGGCCAGCGCTGCGAGTAGAATGCCCAGCACCCGTGTCACCACGTTGATGCCGGTACGTCCCAAAACTTTGGACAGCCGCAGGGAAACCCGCAGCAGCAAGTAGGTAATCGCCAGCACCACCGCCGCAATCAGGAGTACCAGCAAAAATCCCCAAGCACCCCCGGGTGCGGTGCCCGTCAGGATGAGCACGCTGGCCAGCGTGCCCGGCCCGGCGATGAAAGGAATCGCCATGGGAAAAACCGAGATATCCTCGCGCTGCCGAGCCTCGGCGGCCTCTTCCTCGGTTTCGCGTTCGAACTGCACGAAAATCATGTCCAGGGCAATCTTAAACAACAGCAACCCGGCTGCCACCTTAAGGGCCTCGAGGCTGATGCCCATATACGTCAAAACGGCCCGCCCCAGCAGGGCAAAGCCCAGCACCAGAAGCCCGGCGATGAAAACGGCCTTGCGGGCAATACGCTTTTGCTCGTCGTAGGGCCTGCCCCCGGCCAGGGCCAGAAATAGCGGCACTAGCCCCACCGGTTCGATGACCACGAAGAGGGTAACAAAGGCTTTAGAGGCGAACTCGAGCATAGGGGGTCAGGAAAGAACAGACTTGCAGCTTGAGGTTCTAGCGGTTTCCTGCGAGCCAAAAGCCCAGCAAACTTACACAGGTTGCTCCAAGATTCTTTGCAAAAACCGCTCTATCACGGTCTCCGCTATTTTTGCCGCTACTCCTAGCGGCAAAAAGGAGCCTAGTACAGTTTTTCTAACGGAGTGGAGGGCCATATTCTTTTTGAAAACCGCTCTAAGCCAGCAAATCCTCGAACTCTTCTTGCAAACGCTTGGCCTCCGCTACCGTGCGGCCTACGACCATAATGGTATCCTCCCCGGCCAATGTGCCCACGATGTCATCGCGGCGCAGCCGGTCTATCAGAAAGGCGATGCCGGTGGCGTGACCATCGGTGGTTTTGAGTACGACCAGGTTTTCGCCCCGGTCTACATCGTGGACGAAGGTCTGGAAGATACGCCCCAGCTCGTCCATCACGTCCTCGGTCAGCTCGAGCTGGGCCAATGCATATTTGTGCTTGCCCCGTCCCAGTGGGACTCGCACCAGCCTTAACTCGTTGATATCCCGGCTCACCGTGGCCTGGGTTACGTCGTATCCTTTTCCACGTAGCCGGTCTACTAGCTCGGCCTGGGTGGAGACGCTTTCCACGCTAATAATCTCTTGAATAGCTCGGTGACGTTGTTCCTTGCTTGCCATAGCTGGGCTCCCCCTGGATATCCCCAATGCCGGGATATCCGCATGAATATGCTGAATATACATAAATTTTAAGTATTGTGCCCTGAGGTTAGTTGGATAGATAGGGACAGTTCCAAACAAAAATGGAGACCAAGTGGGTCTCCATCGGCAAAGCCTCGAGCCGAAGAGATTTATTCTCCGCTAGGGGTTTCTATCACCTCGCGGGGATAGAGTTGGTCGAGGAGTTTGTTGAGACGGTCTTCGACAATCAGCCCCTCGCCGGTCTCGAGGCGATCGGTACGAAGTTCCTGCATGGCCCAAGTAACCGGGTTGGGATCGGACTTATCGCCCTCGATGGTGCGCATTTTGGGCAGCTCGCTCGAGTCTAGAACGGTGTTCTTGAAGCTATAGCGCAACAACTGCTGGGCCCGCTTGGCGGTGACGACAGTGAGGCGGTACTTGGAGTCGGTGAGGCTCAAGAGTCTATCAATTCCGGGTTCTGCCATAAGTTCCCTCGCAACAAGGTTTGATTGTACGCGAAAGTAGGGTATAGCGGGCAGAGGGCTAGGCAAAAACTCCCGTTGGAACCTCAAAAGGGGTTCCAACCCCGCGCTATTGCGGTTTCCGCTATTTTTGCTGCTACTCATGGCGGCAAAAAGGAGCTGGATACGGTCTTTCTAACCGAGGGGAGGGCTATATTCTTTACTGCAAACCGCTCTAAAAGTCTGTGGAAGGCCCGGTTGCAATCCAGAGCCGATGCTGCTACCGTGAAAACGTGGGCAGTCGAGCCCACCCCCCGTTACAACTTTTCTCCTCAAGGAGGTTTCCGATGGAAGCCCATAAGCATATTGCTCTAGTGGCTCACGATAACTGTAAAAAAGACCTGCTCGAGTGGGTCGAGTGGAACCACGCTACCCTAGCGGGTCACACCCTCATCTGCACGGGTACGACAGGCACGCTGGTCGAAGGAGTGCTGGGCCAAGTGGCCCCCAAACCACCCAAGGTGCGCCGCCTTAAGTCGGGGCCGCTGGGCGGTGATCAGCAACTCGGAGCCCTGATTGTAGAGGGTGAGATTGACCTGATGATTTTCTTCTGGGATCCCATGCAGCCTCATCCGCATGACGTAGATGTTAAGGCCCTGTTGCGCATTGCGGTGTTATACAACATTCCTATCGCCTGTAACCGCAGCAGTGCCGACTTCTTGATATCCTCGCCGCTTTTGCGGGAGGTTTACATCCCTGCCCAGGACGATTTCGAGCGTCACAACAAACGCCCAATTCCCCACTAGAGCGGTTTTTATCGGTACAGCTCTCGAGCGATCACCAGCTTTTGTATCTCCGAGGTTCCCTCGTAAATCTCGGTGATTTTGGCATCACGGTAGTAGCGTTCGACCCGGTAGTCGCGGTGATAGCCATAACCCCCCAGAATCTGCACGGCTTCACGGGTAACGTTGACAGCGGTATCCGAAGCGAAGAGCTTGGCGGTGCTGGCCTCGAGGGTGAATTTTTCCCCACGATCTTTTTTCTCGGCGGCATCAAGGGTTAAGGCTCTGGCCGCGACGATTTTGGTATACATCTCGGCTAGCTTGAAGGAAACTCCCTGGAACTCGCGGATTTTCTTGCCAAACTGAAGGCGCTCGTCGGCGTAGTGCTTGGCGATGTCGGAGGCGGCCCTGGCCATCCCCACCGCCTGAGCAGCGATGCCCACCCGTCCAGAATCCAGCCCTGCTAGGGCCTGAGCCAGCCCGCGTCCTTCTTGGCCCAGCAGGTTTTCATCGGGTACGAATACCTGCTCAAAATGCATTTCACAGCTATGCGCAGCGTGCAGACCCATCTTTTCTTCGGGTTGGCCGAAGGAGAGTCCAGCAAAATCTTTCTCCACGATAAAGCTGCTGATACCAGCCTCGCCCTTGGCCATCACCGTGTAGACCTGAGCTTGCCCACCCGAAGTCACCCAGGCTTTGACCCCGTCGAGTTGCCAGCCCCCGGCCACCTTCCTGGCGCAAAGCCGCATCGAGGCCGGATCCGAGCCCGCGTGCGGCTCGGTGAGGCCAAAAGCCCCAATCCAATCGCCTTTTGCCAGGGGAACTAGATATTTCTTTTTCTGCTCGGGACTGCCGAAGCGGTTGAGCATATATTGGGGTAAGCCCGAAGTGACCGAGAGCAGCACCGCCACGCTGGGGTCGGCAGCAGCAATTTCTTCCATTGCCAAGGCCCATGTCACCGAGTCGAAACCCGAACCGCCCCACTCTTCAGGGGTGTTCATGCCCAAAAGCCCGAGTTTACCGAGCTGCTCGAGTTGAGGCCAGGGATATTCCCCCGAGCGGTCGTACTGCGGGGCCAGTTCCCACAGGACTTCCCTCGAGACTTGTCGTACCATGTCCAGAGCCATTTTCTGGTCACGGGTCAGGGTTGCCATGAGACCTATTGTATTACGGCCCTGGCGGAAAGAAAGCCTAGCTTATCGCGGTTCTCTTTAGTTAGGGTACATGCCCTCAGGCTCTCCCAGGATTTTTCCCGAAAACCACTCTAAATGAACCGGGTATCACGAGGATTCATTCGAGCAGGTAAACTCGAGGGCCATCTCCCAACTGGTCTGTTCCTGAGCTAAAACCTGTGCTACCCACTCGTCTAGCTCATGATGGGGCAGGGTGTCGGTTACTTCCAGGGCTAGGCTGCCCAAGTCGTGGGTTAGGGCCTGGGCCTCGGGAGCCAGCCAGTGCTCGGAGAATTCGCCAGGCAGCTCCTCGAGAGAACCTGCGGCCTGCCAGGCATCGAAAAAAGCCTTCTGCCGTACCCAGTGGGCCAGGGTGCCAATTTCATAAGACTGATGCTCGAGGGTCTCGAGAAAATCCAGATATTCCAACCGCATCGGATGTATGGGCCGGGCAGGAAGGTTCAGGCTATCCATCCAGTCCAGTTCCTCTACTGTAATCACCAAAGCCTGGGCCACAATCAAACGGTGCTGGGGCCGGGCTCGCCGCAAAAGTGCCGTCTGGAAGCCCAACATCCCCTCGTATAGATACCGCTCCTGGGTCAACCAGTGCTGGAAGGCCCGGTTGCTCACCCGTCCCTGCCGTAAGAGGCGCAGAAAAGGCTGGTCTACGATTTCGGCCCAGCCCCGAAAGCCTCTGAGGTCAATCACCCCTTAAAAGTGAAGCTAAAGCCAAGACCGAGGTGTGAGTAGGACTAAGATTGCACCTTTAGAAATCCTGCAACCGGAGAAACTATCCTTACCAAGGCCGTTTTCACAGGAGTGGTCGGACGGGTCTCTCATCTGCTGGGAAGGGGCTTCAGGTGGATTGTCGGTCGGCTGTCGCGTTTTGCGCAATCGCAGTGCGGCAGTCGTTATGGGCATCCCTCGCCGAAGCTGCCAGGGGTATGCAGGAGAATTTAGCTGTTTCGTTTTAAAACTTTAAAACTTTCGTTAAAACTTCGTTTGAACGATTACATGTTGACAAACGAAAATTGTAGATGTAACAATTTGAGGGTACTTAAAACCACTTGACGACCTAGAGAAGGACGGTCAGAAGGGATGCCGGGCTAGTTCTAACCTGATGGGGTCGGGTGGTGAAGTGCGCAATATCTGAAGGGGGTTTAGATGAAAAAGTGGTTGCTAGCAGCAGGTGCGGTTGCCGCAATGAGCCTGGGTATGGCCCAGGAACTTCGAATCGTGGTCGTTACCCACGGTCAGGCTTCAGACCCCTTTTGGTCGGTAGTCAAAAATGGGGTCGAGCAGGCCGCCAAAGACATGAATGTAAAAGTCGAATACCGTGCGCCTAACACCTTCGATATGGTCAAGATGTCGCAGCTTATTGATGCGGCAGTGGCCTCCAAACCCGATGCTCTGGTGGTCTCTATCCCCGATGGCAATGCCCTGGGCAAATCCATCGAGGCTGCGGTCAAGGCCGGTATCCCGGTAGTTTCTATCAACTCTGGGGCCAACGTAGCCGCCAAGCTGGGGGTTTTACTGCATGTCGGCCAGGAGGAATATGTCGCCGGGCAGGGCGCAGGCAAGCGGATGAAGGCGGCAGGGGTCAAGGATGCGCTGTGCATTAACCAGGAAGTGGGGAACGTGGGCCTCGACCAGCGCTGCAAGGGCTTCGCGGACGGTTTGGGCGGTAAAGTGACGGTGCTGCCGGTCACGCTGAGCGACCCTACGGGCATCAAGAACGCGGTTACTGCGGCGCTGCAAAAAGACAAGAATATTGACGGTATTCTGACCCTCGGCCCTACCGGTGCTGATCCCACCCTACAAGCCCTCGAGACCCTGGGCAAGGTCGGCAAAATTCAATTCGGCACCTTCGATCTTTCCCCGGCGGTGCTCAAGGCTTTGAGCGAGAAGAAAATGGACTTCGCCATTGACCAGCAGCAGTGGCTGCAAGGCTACTTGCCCATCGTGATTCTGACGAACTACAAACGCTATGGCCTGCTGCCCGCCAACGACATCATCTACACCGGCCCTGGCTTCGTGACCCCGCAGAACGCAGCTCAGGTGATTGACCTCAGCAAGAAGGGTATTCGCTAAGCCGGATGCTAGGGAGAGGCAATTGCCTCTCCCTAGCCTTATTTTTTAGATTTACCGTTTTGGGGGACTAACGGGTTTCCCTAAACCTGACGATTGTGCTGTGCAGGATGCTAAATCGCTAGGTTGTCGGTATAGCTCTTGTCGGGTTTGGGATTTAGAAAAGAGGCATAGCGCATGGTGGCTCATGACGAACGGCTACAATCTCTCAGCATCTGGAAGCGCTTGCTGCTGCGCCCAGAACTCGGCTCCATCGCTGGCCTTATCGTAGTCTTTCTCTTTTTTGCCATTACGGCTGGGGGCAACGGCTTTTTGACCTGGTTGAGCGTGCGCAATTACCTCGAGGTAGCCGCTCAACTCGGCATTTTAGCGGCAGCGGTGGCCCTGCTCATGATCGGCGGGGAGTTTGATCTCTCGGTGGGCTCGATGATCGGCATAGCCGGTATTACCATTGCTGTTTTGAGCAGTCCCGACTATGTGCATCTGCCCCCTTCGCTGGCAGTTTTAATCACCCTGGTGTTCTCTCTGGGCATCGGGTATATCAATGGTTGGCTGGTTATGCGAACCGGTCTACCCTCCTTCATCGTGACCTTGGCGATGATGTTCATTCTAGCCGGGCTCAACATCGGTTTTACCAAGCTCATCACCAACTTGACCATCGTCTCGGGATTGCAGGACGTAGTTGCCAAAGACCCGGTAGCTGGGCTTTTTGCCGGTAGCTGGCTGGGTTTGCCTGCTTCGGTATGGTGGTGGTTGGTTGTAACCATTGTGCTAAGCATGGTGTTGCTGCGCACCTCTTTTGGTAACTGGGTTTTTGGTGCGGGGGGCGACCCCAACGCGGCCCGCAATGTGGGAGTGCCGGTACGGCGGGTCAAGATTAGCCTGTTCATGCTGACCGCGGCAGCAGCCACGGTGGTGGCAGCTATCCAGACCCTTTCGATTGGCTCAGCCAACGTCCTCAACGGGCAGGGCAAGGAACTCGAGGCCGTGGCGGCCTCGGTGATCGGGGGCTGTCTGCTCACCGGCGGCTATGGCTCGGTGATTGGGGCCAGCATCGGCTCCTTGATTCTAGGCATGGTGCAGCAGGGCATCGTCTACACCAACATTGATACCGACTGGTACAAGGTGCTGGTGGGGGGCATGATTCTGGGTGCGGTGATTCTCAACAATTACCTGCGCCGCAAAAGCCTGGAGGTGCGGCGGTGAACGCTAATGGCAGGGGCTCGAGCCAGGCTGGGAGGTCGGTATGACCCCTCTGGTCGAACTGCGCAAGGTCAGCAAATACTTTGGCCCGGTGGTCTCGCTTAAGGACATTGACATGAAAATCTATGCGGGCGAGGTTCACTGCCTGCTGGGTGACAACGGTGCAGGCAAGAGCACCCTTATCAAGACCCTTTCCGGCGTACACAAACCCTCCGAGGGCCAAATTGTGTTTGAGGGACAGGAGGTCAGCTTTAGCTCCCCGCGTGAAGCCCTCAACCGGGGCATTGCCACGGTGTACCAAGACCTCGCCATGCTGCCTTTGATGAGCATCAGCCGCAATTTTTTTCTGGGGCGCGAGCCCAGAGTTGGCCCGCTTCGCCTCTATGACGGAAACTATACGGCCAACGTCGCCAGGGAAGAGCTGCGCAAAATCGGCATTGATATCCGCGACCCCGACCAGCCTGTAGGCACCCTCTCGGGCGGGGAGCGGCAGTCGGTGGCGATTGCCAGGGCGGTTTATTTTGGGGCCAAGGTGCTGATTCTCGACGAGCCTACCAGCGCCTTGGGGGTAAAAGAGGCCGCAGTGGTGCTCAAATACGTGGTTCAGGCCAAAACGCGGGGGCTGGGGGTTATTTTTATCACCCACAACGTTCACCATGCCTGGGCGGTGGGAGACACCTTTACCGTGCTCAACCGGGGAAAAAGCTACGGCACTTTTGCCAAAGCTGACACCGCTCGAGAAAAACTTTTGCAGATGATGGCGGGCGGCGAGGAACTCGAGGCCTTGGCCGTCGAACTCGACCTGATTTCCAAGAAAGACCCCACCAGTGCGGGCCGTATGGAGCACGGCGTGGCCGAGGAGTTACACCGCGAGGGGGGGTCTTCGGCTTGAAAAGAATAGACCTGCCCAGATACAGGGGTTGTTGTGAACAAACTTTTTCTGAGGAGAATCAAACGTGAGCAAGTTGAACTTGGCAATGATTGGGGCAGGCCGCATGGGGCAGGCCCATGCACGGGTATTGGCAGGGCTGAGCGAGTGCCAGGTGGTAAAGGTAGTGGATACCTTTGCTGCCAACGCCGAGAAAGCCGCCGCCGAACTGGGTGCGAAGGCGGGGGTACACCTCGAGGATGCCCTGAATGATCCCACCGTAGACGCGGTGGTCATTACCACCCCCACTCCCACCCACGCCGAAGTGGTGGAGGCTGCTGCCAGAGCGGGCAAGGCTATTTTCGTGGAGAAGCCCATCGCCCACGACCTGGAGGCGGGCCGCCGGGTGGTGCGGGCGGTCGAGCAAGCGGGGGTAGCGGCACAGGTGGGGTTTCAGCGACGCTACGACCCAGCCTACCTGCGGGCCAAGGAGCTTATCGAAGCAGGCCAGTTGGGCCAGCTCGAGGGCTTCCGGGCGGTGGGCCGCGACCCCACGCCCCCGGTGCTTGAATACCTCAAAACCAGTGGTGGGCTGCTGGTGGATATGGGCATCCACGACCTCGACCTGGCCCGCTTTTATCTGGGTGAGGTGGCTGAGGTCTATGCGATTGGAGGGGCCTTGGTGAATCCAGAGCTAAAGCAGTTCAACCTTTTCGATACGGCGGTGGGTACTTTGAAGTTTGCAAGTGGAGCGGTTGGAACTGTGGAAGTAGCCCTGCGCACTACCTATGGCTACGACATCCGCACCGAGATTTTGGGAGAGCGGGGGCGGCTCCACGTCGAGCAAGACCGCCGCCCCAACCTTACCTTCTACGACCAGCGAGGCGGCAACTTTGACCGCCCCCGAAACTTCGAGGAGCGCTTCCGCGAGGCCTATGCTGCGCAGATGGTGGCCTTCGCTAGGAATCTCCATGCCGGAAAACCCCTCAGCCCCACCGTGCGCGAGGGCTGGTACAGCCTGCGGCTAGCCAAAGCCGCCCAACAGGCCCTCGAGAGCGGTCAGGTCATAAAAGTGGAAGAGTTTGGCGGTAGGTTGTGAGCACTGGGATACCGGCGGGATGCTATTGCTCTAAGTATCTCCACAATAGATTTGCGCTTTAGGGGGTTCCCCGAAGGGGTACTTAGCCACCCGTGCTACCAGGCTCGAGAAGATTATTGATATTTCGTATCGAAATTATATTCCTTTCGCTTTTCTTTCTTTTGAGCAAAAAACTTTGACTTATGAAAGTTTTGTATGGTATGTTACCTAACCGTAATACTCAAGCAATGCTCACGTGATAGGAGGAGGTAAGCCATGAAAGGCAGAGTGGTCTTGGCAATCTTGATATTTCTGGGTTTAGCTCAGGCCCAAGAGGTTATTACTCTTCAGGCTTGGACTATCGGCCCTGAGGAGGCTTCGCGCACCCGGGCTACCAATCTGGTGGCGGCGGCAGAGGAACTTAACAAAGCCCTAGTAGCGGAGAAGGCCCCCTACCGGGTCAAGGTGGAAACTAGCTTTGAAACTACTAACTGGGATAACTATCACCGCCGACTGTTACTGGCCTTCCAGAGCAACAAGGCTCCCGACATCGTCCAGTCGGCCCACGTGGATGTTGGTACCTACGCTGATGGTGGATATTTGGCCCCACTGGATAACTACATTAACGAGTACGCCCAATTCAAGAATGTGATTCCTACCTTGTGGAATGCAGTTACTTATAAGGGCAAGCGCTGGGGGATTCCACAGGATACCGAGGCTCGGCCCCTGTACTTCAACAAGACCTTGCTGGCTAAACTGGGCTGGAGCCAAGCTCAGATCGATGCGTTGCCTCAGCAGATTCGAGACGGCAAGTTTACCTGGCAAGACTTGATTAAGGTGGGCCAAGAAGCCGTACAGAAAGGGGTAGTGAAGCCTGGTTATGCGTACTGGCATCGTCCCGTAAATGGGGCTGACTTTTTCGAGTACTACTATGCTTGTGGTGGTAGTTTGCAGGATTCCCAGAACGGCAAGTTGGTTTTCTCCAAAGCGGCCTCACTGTGCGCCTACCAACTTCTGGCCGACTTGGTCAAGGCCAATCTTACTAGCAAGAACCTTTTGGGCATGAGTTGGGACAATTGGCATAACGCGGTCTCGAGCGGAGAGGTGCTCTTTGCTTCGGCAGGTACTTGGACCTGGGCTCAGTGGGCCACCCAGTATTACCCTAAAGATCACGGTGGCTATGACTACCTTTGGAAGAACTTTGGTTTTGCCCTGCAACCGGCGATCAAACCGGGTGGCAAGCCGGTGACTCTCTCCCAACCTCAGGCTTATATGATCTGGTCGGGCTCCAAGCACGCTGACTTGGCTGCCAGATTATTGGCAATGGTTACCCAAGCCAGCTTCGATGAAAAGCACGCTCTTCAGAGCGCCCACCTGCCGGTACTGCGAACCACCTACGCCCTGCCTGAAATCAAGAGCAACGAGTTCTTACAGGACGTGGCCTACTTGCTTGACTTCACCACCTTCCAGCCCATGAGTCCGGGCTGGGGCCAGTACGGTGACAGCTTTTTCCGGGGTATCTCGGCGGTGGAGTCGGGTCAACTCTCACCCCAGGATGCGGTAGGGTTCGTGGCCCAGGAGCTCTCGCAGAAATTGAAGGGTGACCTCGAGGTGCAGTAGGTACAGGGCTTGGTTTAGGAGGTAATCTCGTGCGACGTTGGAGTGTGGCGGCCCTGTTTTTGCTCCCAGGTAGCCTGTTGATCGTACTTTTCTTCCTGCTCCCGGTAGTCCTTACCTTAGTGCTCTCGGCCACCAACCTCTCGACTACTACCTTCAGCCATCCCTCCTGGGTGGGCTGGGGGAATTATCAGGAGCTTTTACAGGCCCGCTTCACCCCTTTGATTCTCAAGAACACCTTGAAATACGTGATCCTCACCCTCTTCTTCAATGTGGGGATGGGGCTGCTCCTGGCCCTGATTACCGCGTTCTTGCCAGTCAGGCTGGGGGATGCTTTTCGAGCTTTGTGGCTCCTGCCCCGCATCACCGCTTCGGTAGTCTATGTGTTGATCTGGCAAGGGCTTGCTGCGGTGGCCCCCTACGGCCTGCTGAGCGATCTTACAGGCAACTCACAAAACTGGATTCAGCAAAGCCCCTGGGCGGTAGTGGTGCTGGCTAATGGGGTCATTGGGGCCTCGTTCGGGATGCTACTTTTTACCTCGGCCATTAGAGCCATCCCATCTGACCTGCTGCACGCGGCTGCGGTGGACGGGGCTACCACCTGGCAGAGCATTTACCGGGTGGTGTTGCCCCTTCTGCGCTGGCCTATCCTGTTTGTGAGTGCCTATCAGACGCTTTCGCTGCTCACCTCGTTCGAGTACATCCTGCTTCTTACCAATGGGGGGCCGGGCTTCTACAGTACCGAGGTCTGGTCACTCTCGGCCTACCACCAGGCTTTTTCCAACTACTTTGGCAATGCTCAGTTCGGTTTGGGCTCGGCTATGGCCGCCGTGCTGGTGGTGATCGGGGTGGTGGTTTCGCTGATCTACTTGCGGGTCTTCAACTTCAAGGAACTTTTGGGAGAGCCCAAGGTAGAGGTGAATTGATGGGTCTGAACAGGCGTGTCTGGCCGTGGTGGGCAGTTCTTCTGGGCCTGCTTAGCCTGCCCATTGTGGCCGGTTACTTATGGTTGGTGCTCAGCTCGTTGAGCAACCAGATGCACGGTCTGCTGCCCACTGGGGGTTGGAAACTCCAGAATTGGCGTTTCCTGTGGGAGAGTGTGGGAGGTCGGCCCTCAATCTGGGGAGCCTTGAGCAACACCTTGATCTTCGCTTTCGGGGTGGCGGCCCTCGAGGTTCTGATCTCGGCCATGACCGCCTACGCTATCTCGAGGCTGCGCTTCCCTGGTCGGGGGATCTACCTGGGAATGATTTTAGTGCTGCACTCTTTCCCAGCGGTCAGCTTGTTGATCGCTATTTTCTACATTCTGCGTCTCTTGGGCTTGTTCGATACGCTTATCGGGGTGATCTTGGTCAAGGCTGCGCTAGATATCCCCCTGGGTATCTGGGTGCTCAAGGGGTTTTTTGATGGCCTCTCCTGGGATATGGAGATGGCTGCCCTGACCGATGGAGCCTCGCGCTGGGTCATTTTCTGGCGAATCGCTCTGCCCCTGGTGCGCCCAGGGCTCCTGGCCCTGGGTACTTTTGCACTGCTGTCGGCCTGGGGCGAGTTTATCCTGCCTTATACCCTGATTATCTCCAACAAGACCTGGACTCTCTCCTTGTACCTTCAGAGCCTGATCGGGGCAGTAGATCTGACCGACTATGGCTTGTTGGCTGCGGTAGGGCTGTTCTACTTGCTGCCGGTGGTGGTGTTGTTTTTGCTGGGGCAGCGTTATCTGCTGGACATATACGGTGGGGGTAGCAAAGGATGAAGGGTTCTCAGGTGCGGCTCGAGGGGCTTTCCAAGCGCTTTGGCAAGGTGGAAGTGTTACGGCCCCTAGACCTCGAGGTTCAACCTGGTGAGCTGGTGGCTTTCTTGGGACCCTCGGGTTGTGGCAAAACTACTACCTTACTCCTCATTGCTGGTATCTACCAGCCCAGCTCTGGGGGCATATTCTTTGACGGTAAGCAGGTGAACTCCCTGCATCCCAAGGATCGGGATATCGGCATGGTCTTTCAGTCTTACGCTCTCTACCCGCATCTCAACCTATTTGAGAACATTGCCTTTCCCCTCAGGCTCAAGCGTATCGCTCAGGCCGAGGTGCGCCGCCGGGTGGATCAAGTAGCTGAGTTCTTGGGCATTGCCCAGGTGCTCTTCCGCCGACCTGGTCAGGTCTCCGGTGGTCAGCAGCAGCGTGCAGCGCTGGCTCGAGCCTTGGTCAAGGAACCCAGCCTGCTGCTGCTGGACGAACCCCTCTCCAACCTAGATGCCCGCATCCGCTTATCGGCTCGTTCGGAGATCCGTCGGCTACAGCAAGATCTGGGCATCACCTCGGTTCTGGTGACCCACGACCAGTCTGAGGCCCTAGCTATGGCTGACCGGGTGGCAGTCTTTTCCACTGGTCAGGTACAGCAGTTTGCCACACCCGAGGAGCTGTATCACCGCCCAAGCAACACCTTCGTAGCTGGATTCGTGGGTGACCCCCCCATGAACTTGTTGCAAGGAACCTTCACTGAGGGGAAGTTTGACTGGGATGGCCTGACTATTCCAGTTCCGCCCGGCCATCCCGGAGGCTCTGGATATCTGGGCGTTCGCCCAGAAGACATACGGCTAGGTGGGGAGATTCCGACCCGCTTGGGGATAGCCGAGCCTCTAGGTCGGGAGGTGCTGCTCTCCTTAGATCTCGGGGAAGGAAAGACCCTGAAAGTCCTGACTCCGGCTGGCACCCGGCTGGCTCCAGGAGCTTCGCTGGGTCTGGAGTTAAGGGGAGCACCGCTCCACTTCTTTGATGCAGAAGGGAGGCGAGTAGGGTCGTGAGCCTTCCGGGTTATCTGGATTATCGCGGGCGACAGGTCGCACTCAAGTACCACAAGCTCCACACTGGGCGAAAGCAGCACCCTCCTAATTCGCTGGCGGCCTTGCAGGAGGTGTTGGAGGGACGGGCTGCGGTCATCGAGTTTGATATTGGTCTGACTCGAGACGGGGAGTTCGTGCTGTTGCACGATGCCACCCTCGAGCGTGAGACCACTGGGGTGGGATCCTTGCGTTCGGTCAGCCAGGCCGAGTTCAAGTCCCTGCACCTACGGGGTTCCGAGGAGCCTACGGCTGGGCTTTCCGAGGTGGTAGAGATGTTGCGGGGGGTGGGGTATTCACCAAAAGTTCAGGTAGATCTCAAAGAGAAGTTACCGCTGTCCTCTATAGCGGCCCAGCGGCTTTTGAAAGCCCTGTGGCCGCTGCGGGAGAAAGAGGGACTACGGGTGGTGGTGGGCTGCCTGGGAGACTGGAATTTGCGGGCTCTGCGTCGGCTGGATAGCGGTTTGGAGGTCGGGCTGGATTTCGCTTACCATCTGGACTCCCCAGTGGATAGCTGGGTACGGCTTCCCCTACATACCAACGCCTACGGCTACTTAGATGACCACCCTTTGGGCTACCGGCGGCTGCTATCCCCGGCGGAGTATCTATTAGACCGGGTTGAGACGCTACTCCAATTGGTACCGAGAGTCTCAGAATTTTATCTGCGCAGGGAGTTTGTGCTACAAACCTTGGGGGATGGGTTCAATCCCATCGCCTTTATCCACGACCAACTAGGAGCCTGGGTGGATGTCTGGACTTTAGATCAGGAGGATCCGGGTACTCTCCAAGCATTGGAGCAGGTACTCGAGGCCGGAGCCGACCAGATTACCACCAACACCTCCTTGCAGTGGTATCAGTTTTTTAGCGAACGTTCAGGAGGTGGGAAATGAAGATTGAGCAATTGACCCTCGCCCAAGCTGTAGTCAAGTTTCTGGCTGTGCAATACTCCGAGCGAGACGGCCAGCAGACCCGCCTGATTCCTGGTGTCTGGGCCATCTTCGGACACGGCAACGTTTCTGGGCTGGGCCAGGCCCTCCAGGAGTATGGCGGCGCAGTAAATTTGCCCACCTACCGCCCGCAAAACGAGCAAAGTATGGTGCATCTGGCGGCGGCTTATGCCAAACACACTGGCCGCACTAGCACCTTCGCCTGTGCGGCTTCGATTGGGCCGGGCTCGGTGAACATGATTACGGCAGCGGCGGGAGCTACGGTCAACCGCGTGCCGGTGCTGCTATTTCCCTCCGACTACTTTGCCAACCGCCTCCCCGACCCGGTATTGCAGCAGCTCGAGCACCCCCTAGAGCACGACGTGAGCGTGAACGATGCCTTCCGCCCGGTGAGCCGCTTTTTCACCCGGATTTCCCGGCCTGAGCAACTGCTCTCGGCGCTGCCCGAGGCTATGCGTGTCCTCACCGACCCCGCCGAGACCGGGGCGGTCACGGTCTGTTTGCCCGAAGACGTGCAGACCGAAGCCTACGACTGGCCCGCGGAGTTCTTCGAGCGGCGGGTCTGGCGCATTCGCAGGCCCGTTCCCGAGCCAGAAGGGGTGAGCCAAGCTGCGGATATAATTGGCAAAGCCAAACGCCCGCTGATCGTCACTGGGGGCGGAACCCTCTACTCCGAGGCCCAGCGCGAACTCGCCACCTTTGCCGAGACCTTCGGGATTCCCGTGAGCGAGTCGCAGGGCGGCAAGGGCGCACTTTCCTGGAACCATCTGATGAATGTAGGGGCCATCGGTTCCAACGGCGGGACTGCGGCTAACCGGCTGGCTGCCGAGGCAGATTTGGTCATTGCCATCGGAACCCGCCTGGGCGACTTTGTTACCGCTTCCAAGACCGCGTTTCAAAACCCCCAGGTGAAGGTGGTCGGGCTGAACGTGGTGTCCTTCGACGGGGGAAAGCTGGGCGGGGTTTCGTTGGTAGCGGATGCCAAGCGCGGCCTCGAGGCCCTGCAAACCGCCCTGCGAAGCTTTAAGGGCACAGCTCCAACCTACCGCAAGGAAGTTGCTCGGCTCAAAGGGGAATGGGACGGCTTGGTGGGGGAATACCGAACTCCCAAGCCCAAGAAGAAGGAGATGGCCCAGGCCGAGGTCATTGGTTTGACGAACCAAGCCTTCGGTGGCAAGGCCACGGTGATTTGTGCGGCGGGCAGCTTGCCGGGCGATTTGCTCAAGCTGTGGCGCTGCGAAGACCCCAAAGCCTACCACCTCGAGTACGGTTTTTCCTGCATGGGTTACGAGATTCCCGCCGGGCTGGGGGTGAAGCTGGCCGAGCCGAGCCGCGAAGTGGTGGTCTTCGTGGGGGACGGCACCTACCTGATGGCAAACAGCGAGATTGTCACCGCCGTGGCCGAAGGGCTAGATTTCACCCTGATGCTCCTGGACAATCAAGCTTTCGGTTCGATTCGGGGCCTGCAGATGTCGGTGGGCTCACCCTCTTTCAACAACGAACTGCGCCACCGCAATACCAAAACTGGCCGCACCGATGGTTCTGCGGTACAGGTAGATTTTGCCAAGCACGCCGAGGCCATGGGAGCCACGGCTTGGCATCCGAAGAATTATGCTGAACTCGAGCGAGCCCTGGGCGAAGCCCGCAAAACCAGGGGCGTGAAGGTTATTGTGGTGCCGGTTAGTGTAGACGACCGGGTTCCCGGTTTCGAGAGTTGGTGGGACGTGCCGGTGGCCCAGGTTTCCGGGCAGGCCAAGGTCAAGCGGGCACGTAAGGAATACGAGGCGTATCTGAAGAAGCAACGGCGGTATTTTTAGAGCGGTTTTCGAAAAGAACCTTGGGGTAGTCTGTGCCTATTTACTGTGCCTATCTGATATTCTGCCGCCCATGGCGGCAGCAAAATTCAGAGAACCGCGATAGGACTGGGGGTATGGATTTGGTGCCGCAGAATCCCCACCGCTACGCCGGAGCCCTCCCAACTCCTGCTGTGAGGCAGGGGCGTAAAACACAGCCCCTTTCCGACTCGCCGGGAGCTTACTGAAAGGAGTCTTAGATAATGGCAATTCGTTTCGCAAACGCACCGTGCTCGTGGGGGACTATTGAGGGTTGGGGTCAGGGTATTGGTTATACCCAGATGCTCGATGAGTTGGTGGAAACCGGCTATACCGGCACCGAGCTGGGCGACTTTGGCTATATGCCCACCGAACCCGAAAAGCTGCGCCAGGAAATCATCGCTCGCAAGCTGACCATGCTGGGGGCGTATGAAGGGGTCTACCTGCGTGACCCCCAGGCTCACGCTGAAGGTGAGGCTCGAGTCCTGCGTACGGCCCGGCTCTTGAAGAGCGTGGCTGACGTGGGTGATGGCTGGCAGCCGCTCTTGGTGCTGGCCGACGAGCATAGCCGTGACCCCCTGCGCTTTCAGAACGCCGGGCAGGTCGAGCCGGAGATGAGCCTGCCCGAAAGCGAATGGAAGACCTTTGCGGGTGGGGCCGAGCGCATTGCCAAGGCCGTGCGTGACGAGACGGGGCTGCGGCTGGTGTTTCACCACCACTGCGCAGGTTACGTAGAAGCCCCCTGGGAAATCGAGGCTTTCCTCGAGCACACCGACGAAAACCTGGTGGGGCTGGTTTTCGATACCGGCCACTACCTCTATGGCAGTGGCACTACCGAGGGAGAGCTGGTGCTGGACGGCCTCGAGGCTTTCAAAAGCCGCATCTGGTACGTGCATTACAAGGATTGCAGTCCCACCGTTGCCTCCCAGGCAAGGGAGCAGGGCTGGAACTACAAAGAGGCCATCGCTAAGGGCGTGTTCTGCGAGCTGGGGCAGGGCTCGATTGACTTTGGTCGGGTCACACGCAAGCTGCGGCAAATCGGCTATGACGGCTGGATTACCGTCGAGCAGGACGTGCTACCGGGGATGGGCCAGCCGCGAGAGAGTGCGCGGCGCAACCGGGAATATTTGCGCCGGGTGGCGGGGCTATGAAGCGAGCAAAAAGCAAAGGGCAGCGGGCAAGCGCAAAAGGGGCGCTCAGCCCTCAGCCCTCAGCTCGCGGCTACAAGTACGACCTGATCACCCTGGGGCGTTCCTCGATTGATTTGTACTCCCAAGATATCGGTGCAGCTTTCCCCGACATCCGCGCATTTGGAGCCTATATTGGCGGCAGCCCGCTCAATATCGCCGTAGGCTCGAGCCGCCTGGGACTCAAAACCGCCCTGCTCACGGCGGTTGGCCCTGACAAAATCGGGGAATTCATCGTCGAACGGTTGAAGCGGGAAAAAGTCCAGACCCAGTTCATCCCGGTCAAGCCCGCCACCCGCAGCAGTGCGGTGGTGCTGGGCATCGAACCACCGGACAAGTTTCCCATCACCTTCTACCGCGACAACGCCGCCGATATCCAGGTTTCGATTGATGACGTAGTGGCTTTGCCGCTCGAGGCAACCAGGGCGGTTCAGCTTTCGGGGGCCGCGCTGGCCAAAGAGCCCAGCCGCAGCACCACCCTGTTCCTGGCCGAGCGGGCCAAAACGCTGGGCCTCACCACCTTTCTCGACCTCGATTTTCGGGCTGATGGCTGGCACGACCCGAGGGCTTACGGAGTGAGTATTCGAGCCCTGCTGCCCTTGATAGACGTGGCTTTGGGAACCGAGGAGGAAATCAATGCGGCCATGCTGCGCGACCCTGCCGATATCACCATCCGCGACTCGCAGATTACCGCCCCCGAAATTCGCGGCGACGTGGAAGCCAATATTAAGGCCTTGCTGGCTCGAGGGGTCGAAGCCCTGGTGGTCAAGCGTGGGGCCAAAGGCTGTGATGTTTACCAAAGCGGAAAAACCATCCATGCCCCTGGTTTTAAGGTGAAAGTGCTCAGTGTGCTGGGTGCGGGCGATGCCTTCGCGGCAGGCTTTATCTACGGGCGTTTGCAGGGCTGGGACTGGTACAAAAGTGCCCGCATGGGCAATGCCTGTGGGGCCATCGTGGTTACGCGCATCGGCTGTGCCGATTTCACACCCTATCTGGACGAGGCGCTGGAGTTTATCGAGTCCAAAGGCGGGTTTTGAGGATGGCCCGAAAAAGCCAAATCAACAGCTTCTCGCGTTTGTGGAGGAAACATGGCTAAAACATATGGAGTAGCGCTGTTGGGCGCGGGGCGGATGGGCATGGAGCACGCCCGAACTATGTTAGGGGTAGCCGAAGCCCGGGTGTTGGCGGTGGCCGATCCCCATTTACCCGCCGCCGAGGCTGCAAAAAACCTGCTGCGGGCCGAGCAAACCTACGCTGACCCGGAAGCCGCCATCCACCATCCAGGGGTGGAAGCCGTGGTGATCGTGACCCCCACCGACACCCACGCCCACTACATCGAACTTTCAGCTCTGGCGGGCAA